>JAEZIF010000093.1 GCA_023416135.1 Pseudomonadota bacterium | reverse complement strand
CTTAACTCACCGCCCTCACTGCCCGCATGCCGTGCCCAGGTGGCGGAATTGGTAGACGCACTAGTTTCAGGTACTAGCGCCGCGAGGCGTGGAAGTTCGAGTCTTCTCCTGGGCACCATGCGAGGCAATGGCGAATGACCATCACGCTCCATCGCGGCGACTTGCCGGCGGACCTCTCGCTCGGCCCGGTCGTGGCCGTCGATACCGAGACCATGGGGCTCAATCCGCATCGCGATCGCCTGTGCCTGGTCCAGCTCTCGGCGGGCGACGGCAATGCCCATCTGGTCCAGATCCCGCGCGGGCCCGTCCGGGCGCCGCGACTGGCCGCTTTGCTGGCCGATCCCGAGGTGTTGAAACTCTTTCATTTCGGCCGCTTCGACATCGCCATGCTCGAGCATTCGCTGGGCGTGCGCTGCGAGCCGGTCTATTGCACCAAGATAGCAGCCCGCCTGGTCCGGACCTTTACCGACCGCTGGGGGCTGAAAGACCTCTGCAAGGAGCTCCTGGGGGTCGATCTGTCCAAGCAGCAGCAGACCTCCGATTGGGGTGCCGATACGTTGAGCGAGGAGCAGTTGGCGTACGCGGCGTCAGATGTGCTGCATTTGCATGCGCTCCGGGCCAGGCTCGATGCACTTCTGGAACGCGAGGGGCGGACCGAACTGGCCCGAGCCGCGTTCAATTTCCTGCCCGCCCGGGCTCGCCTGGATCTGGCCGGCTGGCCGGATGTCGATATCTTCGAACATTGAGGGGACTTGATCTCGGGTCTGGCATGGTTTTTGCTTAGACCCCTGCACGGGGAGGTCCAACCGACCTTCAGGGTGGGGGTACATGCGTATCGGTCCGAGTCTCATCCTGGCTTCGCGCCAGACCCTGGCAATGACGCCACAGCTTCAGCAGGCCATCAAGCTGCTGCAGTTCTCGCATCTCGAGCTCGCTGCCTTCATCGAACAGGAACTCGAAAAGAACCCCTTGCTTGCCGAGGGCTCGGGCGACGAAGGCCCGATCGCCGAACAGGATGCGCCGATTCTCGATACGCCGTCTGATACGGCAGAGGCGCTGGCCGCAGCTGCGCCCGCCCTGGCCGACGCCGACGAGCGCTGGACGCGCGAGCATGCCGACCGCGGCGGCGACGGTGCTGCAAGCGGTGTCGGGAAGCGCGACGACCAGCCCGGGGCGCTGGATTTCGTCTCCGAGCGGCCGCGGTCGCTCGCCGTCCATGTGCTGGAGCAGATCGAGCTGATGTTCGCCGACCCGGCGGAGCGACGCATTGCGCTGAAGCTCGCCGAGGGGCTCGACGAGGCGGGCTACTGCCGCCTCGATGCGCCGGCTGTCGCCGAAGCCTGCTGCGTCGGCCTCGACATGGTCGAAGCGGTGTGGACGCGGCTGCGTCAGATCGAGCCCGCCGGCCTGTTTGCCCGCACCGTTGCCGAGTGCCTCGGCGCGCAACTTGCCGAGCGCAATCGGCTCGATCCCGCGATGAAGGCGTTGCTCGACAATCTCGATCTGGTGGCCGCGGGCGAACTGGGACAGCTCCGCCGCCGCTGCGGCGTCGACGACGAGGATCTGCGCGAAAAGCTGTCCGAGCTGCGGACGCTCGATCCGCGTCCCGGTCAGGCCTTCGACTTCGAACCCATTCAGCCGGTCGCGCCCGATCTCTTCCTGCGTCCGGCCAAGGACGCCGACACCGGCGAAGAGGGCTGGCACATCGAGCTCAACACCGACGCGCTGCCCAAGGTGCTGGTCGACCGCAACTACCACGCCACGCTGATGAAGGGCGTGCGCGCCAAGACGGATCGCGACTTCGTTGCCGAGCGCTTCCAGTCGGCCAACTGGCTGGTCAAGACCCTTGAACAGCGCGCCACCACCATCCTGAAGGTCGCGCGCGAGATCGTGCGCCAGCAGGACGGCTTCTTCCGTCACGGCGTCAGTGCGCTGAGGCCGCTGGTGCTGCGCGACATCGCCATTGCCACGGAGCTGCACGAGAGCACGGTGAGCCGCGTCACCTCCAACAAGTACATCGCCACGCCGCGCGGCATTTTCGAGCTGAAGTATTTCTTCACGTCGGCGCTGCCGGCGCGCACGCCGGGCGTCGTCGTGTCGTCCGAATCGGTGCGCTCGCGCATCCGCCATCTGGTCGGCGGCGAGAGTGCCAGTGCCCCCTTGTCGGACGATCGCATCGTCGATCTCCTGAAGGGCGAGGGCGTCGAGATCGCGCGGCGCACCGTCGCCAAGTATCGCGAAGCCATGCGCATTCCCTCGTCGGCCGAGCGCCGCCGGCTGGGCCGCCTTGGCCTCGGTCGCAGCCTGCCGGGTACGATTTCCGCCGCCGCCCTCGCCTCGCAAGCCCTCGCCGGACCGGCCGACTGAGGCCATCTCGGTCCGCGAAGGAGCGGCTTGACCCGGTCGGACGAGGCGCCTATAGGGGCGCCTTCGTGCGCCGGGCGAGTTTTGGGCCTTTGCCGCTAACCTGTTGGTGACATTGTGGAAATTGCCGATTTGCTGACCGGCCCGGACGCTGTCCTGGCCAGCGTTAAGGCGTCTGGCAAGAAAGCGTTGTTGGCCGAGTTGGCGGCCCGCTGCGCGGCCATGCTGAAGCTCGACGAGCGCCGCCTGTTCGACCGCCTGCTGGAGCGTGAGCGGCTGGGCTCGACCGGCATCGGCGGCGGCATCGCCATCCCGCACGGCCGCATGGGCTCGCTCACCGAACCGCGCGGTCTGTTCGCCCGGCTCGCCCATCCGATCGATTTCGATTCGATCGACGAGCGTCCGGTCGACATCGTTTTCCTGCTGGTCGCGCCCGAGGGTGCGGGCGCCGACCATCTCAAGGCCCTGGCGCGCGTCTCACGCCTGCTGCGCGACCGCAGCCTGGTCGAGAAGCTGCGCGCCACCGAGAGCGCCGAGGCGCTCTACGCTCTGCTGGTCGAATCGGTCCAGGCGCAGAGCGCGGCTTAGTCCCGTCACCGACCGCCGGCCTTGGGGGCCGCGTCGCAAGATCTCAATGCACCAGTGCCGGTTCGAGTTCGTGCTGGCGGATCAAGGCCTGGGCGAGCTCGACCGAGGGCGCGGCGGCCATCGGCTTGCCGTCGGCGGAGAAGATGCCGACCGCGTGCTCACCGTCAGGAAGGTTGATGGCCTTCACATAGGCGATCTGCTGGGCACCGAGGCTCAGGAATGCTTCGTCGGCGAGGGGCGTGAAAGTCGTCTGCTCGTTTTCCATGGCTACCTCCTTGGCAGCGTCAGCGCGAACCGTCAGCGGGGCTGAACACGGCGCGCGGTGATGTCGATGGTGTTGCCGGCACCGCTGCCGGCGTCGCCTGCCTCGATGCGGATCTTGCGAATGCGTGGCTCTTGGATCGGCCGCACGAGGTCGATCGACAGCAGCCCGTTGTCCAGCCGCGCACCGGTGACCTCGATACCCTCGGCGAGCATGAAGGCACGCTGAAACTGGCGCGCCGCGATACCGCGATGAAGGAAGACGCGATCGCTGTCGTCAGTCTGCTTGCCGCGGACCGTGAGCTGGCCTTCTACCAGCTCGATGGCAAGGTCGTCGGTCGCGAAGCCCGCCACGGCAAGGGTGATCCGCAAGCCGTTCTCGCCGATCCGCTCGATATTGTAGGGCGGATAGCCCTCGGCGCTCTTGGCCAACCGGTCGAGCGTGCGCTCGAGCTGATCGAATCCCAGCAGCAGGGGCGAATTGAACATCGACACACGGCTCATAGAACCCTCCTCCGAGGAGCGAGCGTCCGGGAATCCATTCAGGCCTTCCCTTGGTATGAATCTGGGGTGCCGGGAAGGCGGTTCAAGGGTGCTTGACGGGGCCATCGCCATGGCCCTCCGGGTGGGCTAAAATGGCCACACCCCTCAACTGCCCGGTGGAAAATGCCGGCGGGCCAAAGAACAGAAGCAAATGACGCTGGTTGCATCAGACGTGCGCCGGCCGGGTGAGGCAATGGTGGCCGGTACCCGTCCGACCCGGTCCGCTCCCTCCCGACCGGTCAAGGCCGCTGGGGCCGCAAGCCGCGGATTTGGCCGCTGGCTGCTCGAATCCGGCCTCTATTCCCTCACCCTGGGATACAACTCGCCGCGCTCGTTCTTCGCCGTGGCCCCCGACGGCTGGCCGGGCGATCCGGCGGTCGGCCAGCGCCTGCTCATGGGCGAATTCCTGGCCCGCGGCAGCGCCGGCGCCGTGGCGCCCGAATCGGACGATCCGCCTTGGCGGCGGCCAGGTGCGTCCGACCTGTGGGTCGATGCCCTGAACGGCTTCGGCTGGCTGCGCGACCTGCGCGATTGCGGCGAGACGTCGGCGGCAGCCCTTGCCGTCCGGCTGGTCGATGACTGGTCGAACCGCGAGGGCCGCTGGTCGGCCGTCACCTGGAAGCGCGAGGTGTTGGCCGAGCGCATCGTCTCGTGGATCCGCCATTACGACTGGCTGGCCAGCGCCGCCGACCCGGGCTTCGCCGCCCGCTTCGTCTTCTCGCTCGGCCGCCAGCGCACCCATCTCCGGCGCGCGCTGCGTACCGGACTGGTCGGACACGAGGCGGTCGCCGGCTTCAAGGCGTTGATCTTCGTCGATCTCGCCTTCCTGCGCGACGGCAAGCACTTCGAGAAGAGCCTCGACCAGACGCTGTCGCGGCTCGCCAGGTTCGTGAAGCGCTACGTGCTGCACGACGGCATCGTGGCCGAGCGCGCGCCCCATCTGCAGCTCGCGGTGCTCCGCCATCTGATCGACGTCCGTTCGGCGCTCGGTTCGGCCGAGCGCCGTGCACCGCCCGAGATTCTCGCCGCCATCGACCGCATGGCGCCGCTGCTGCGCTTCTTCCGCCATGGCGACGGCGGGCTCGCCCTGTTCAACGGCGCCTGGGAGGCCGATCGCACCCTGGTAGACCTCGTGCTGGCGCGCTCGGGCTCGAGCGAAAGCGCGCCGACCATGGCGCTGGCAAGCGGCTTCCAGCGGATGGCCGCCGGCACCTCGCTGGTGATCACGGACGCCGGCAGCCCGCCCGGCCGCGGCATGGACGGCATCGCCCATGCCGGCACGCTCTCCTTCGAGATGAGTGCCGCGCACGAGCGCCTGATCGTCAATTGCGGCACCTTCCCCGGTGCTCCGCGCGACTGGCGGCGCTTCATGCGCTACACGGCGGCGCATTCGACGGCGGTGGTCGACGACACCAACTCGAGCGAAATCACCGACCACGGCGCGCTGGAATACCGCGCCGGCAACGTCGTGGTGGATCGCGCCGACAACGACGGCGCGCAGTGGCTCGACATGATGCACGACGGCTACCGCTCGCTGTACGGCATCATCCATCGCCGCCGCCTGTGGCTGTCGGCCGACGGCGGTGACCTGCGCGGCGAGGACACGTTCATGGGGCCGGAAGGCCGCATGGTGACGGTGCCGGACAAGCGCTTCATCGTGCGCTTCCATCTCCACCCGGCGGTCAAGGCGACCCTGGCGCAAAGCGGCCAGGCGGTGCTGATGCGCCTGCCGAGCGGCCGCGGCTGGCGCCTGCGTGCGTCGGGCGCCGGCATCGGGCTCGCCGAGAGTATCTATCTCGGTGAAGAGGGCCGCGTCCGCCGCACCGAGCAGATCGTGCTGGTCGGCCAGGTGCCGATGGAGGGCTGCACCGTGAAGTGGGCGCTGACCCGGATGGAGGGCTAGCGGAGGAACTTCCTGAAGCGGAGAAGCGAGAAGTAGAAGAGAACCGCTCCGATGAGGAGCAAGGCGGCGAACTGTGGCCATACGACGTCGAGTCCGGCGCCGCGGAACAGGATGGCCTGTGCCAGGATCACGAAGTGCGTGTTGGGCGCCGCCAGCATGATGTCCTGGATGATCTGCGGCATGCTCTCGCGCGGTGTCGTGGCGCCCGACAGGATCTGCAGCGGCATCAGCACGAGCATCAGCAGCATGCCGAACTGAGGCATCGAACCCGCAACCGTCGCCAGGAAGATGCCCATGCAGGTCGTGGCCAGGAGCTGCAGGGCGGTTCCCGCCATGAACAGCGGAATCGATCCTTGGATCGGCACGGCGAGCAGTCCCTGCACGACGACGACGAGGGAAAACCCCGACGCGACCAGGACGATGAGGCCCATCGACCAGATCTTGCTCAGCATGATCTCGGTAGGAGTCACCGGCATGACCAGCAGGTGCTCGACGGTTCCATGCTCGCGTTCGCGGATGAGTGCGGTGCCGGTCAGGATGATCGACAGCATGGTGATCGTCGATATGATGTTGGTCACCGCGCCGAACCACCTCTTGTTGAGCTGCTGGTTGAAGCGGGAGCGCAGGGTGAGATCGACCGGTACTGCCGTCGCACCGCGATAGCGCTGCAGGAATGCTCTTACCTCGTCCGAAACGATGGCCTGGATGTAGCTGGCGCCGGTAAAGGCCTGCGAGATGCGGGTAGCGTCGACGTTGAGCTGTATCTCCGGCGACCTTCCGGCGAGCAGGTCGCGCTGGAAGTTCGGCGGAATGTCGAGAGCGAACGTGTCGAGGCCGGAATCCATGCGCTTGTCCATCTCGGCGTGGGAGATGATCTGCGGCGGCAGGAAATAGGGCGGGTAGAAGGCGCTGATGATGCGCGCCGCTAACGGCGAGTGGTCTTCGTCCACGATCGAGATGACGGCGCGGTTCAAGGTCTCGGGCATGGCGCGCGACGCCGTGTAGATCGAGAGCGTGAAGGCGTAGACGATCAACAGGATCAGCATGGGATCGCGCGCCACGCCGCGCAATTCCTTGATTCCGAGTTGCAGGACGTTGGCGGGCCGCACGCTCAGGACTCCTGCTTCCTGAGCAGGACGACGCCGAGGCCCAGCAGCACCGGAATGGCAATGATCAGCGGCAGGAAAGCGCCTTGCAGGTCCTGGAAGTCGAGGCCCTTGGAGAAGGTGCCCCGCGCAATGGTCATGAAGTAGGTAGCGGGATAGATCCGCCCGATGAAGGCGCCGGCGCCCTGCAGCGACGAGACCGGATCGATCATTCCGGAATACTGCACCGTCGGAACGAGGGTGAGCAGCGCGGTGCCGAAGATCGCGGCGATCTGGCTCTTCATGAAGGTCGAGATCACCAGGCCCATGCCCGTCGTGATGACCACATAGAGCAGCCCGGCGACGGCAAAGGTGACGAAGCTTCCGGTGAAGGGAATTCGGAAGACGAAGATGGCGAAGCCGGTCAACAGCGCGAAGTTCAGCGCGGCGAGCAGGACGTAGGGCAACTGCTTGCCCAGCAGGAACTCGCTGCGCGTTACGGGCGTCACGTAGAAGTTGATGATCGAGCCGAGCTCCTTCTCGCGCACGATGCTGAGCGCGGTGAGCATCGACGGGATCATCATCAGCAGGAGAGGAATCACTGCGGGCACCATGGCCACGAGGCTCTCGATGGTGGGATTGTAGCGGTATCGGACCACCAGCTGGAAATCGCCGGTCGCGGCGGCGTTGCCGTAGCGCTGGCGGGCCTTTTCCGACAGCCAGTGTGTGTGCATCCCCTGCACGTAGCCGCGCACGGTCTCCGCCCGGGCGGGCATGGCTCCGTCGATCCATGCGCCGACCTCGACCTGACGGCCGTGGGCGAGGTCGCGCGCGAATCCGGGCGGTATTTCGAGGGCGAGGCTGAGCTCGCCGCTGCGCATGCGTCTGTCCAGCTCCTCATGGCTGGCAATCGGCGGCTTTTCCGTGAAGTAGCGCGATCCGGAGAGCTGCAGGGCATAGTCGCGGCTGGTCGCGGTGTTGTCGTGATCGAGGACGGCAAAGGAGAGGTTCTCGACGTCGAGATTGACACCATAGCCGATGACGAACATCAGGATGACGGTGCCGACGAGAGCCAGCGCCAGGCGGATCGGGTCCCTCCGCAGCTCGAGAGACTCCAGGCGGGCATAGGCGAGCATCCTCCTCAAGTCGAAGAAGCCCGAGCCAGCCGGCTCCGCCGCGGCGGCGTCAGGTGGCGGCGCGATGGCGTCGGCCGTCGGCGCGGGCTCCGTCTCTCCCGCCGCTTCCTCGAGATAGGCCACGAAGGCGTCGTCGAGGCTGGCGGCGTTGCGCTTCTTGACGATGGCGGCGGGCGTGTCGCTGATCAGGACGTTGCCGGCATGCATCAGCGAAATGCGATCGCAGCGTTCGGCCTCGTTCATGAAGTGGGTGGAGACGAAGATCGTCACGCCGTCCTTGCGCGAGAGGTCCGACAGGATCTGCCAGAAGCCGTCGCGGGCCACCGGATCGACGCCCGACGTCGGCTCGTCGAGGATCAGGATCTCGGGCGAATGGATCATGGCGACGGCCAGCGACAGGCGCTGGCGCATGCCGAGCGGCAGGGCATCGGGCAGCACGTCCATGGCGGCCACGAGGCCGAAGCGCCGCGCCATCTCCTCGATGCGGCCGGGAATGGTGTCGGCGGGCAGGCTGAACAGGCGCGCGTGGAGGTCGAAGTTCTGCCGTACCGTCAGCTCGCCGTAGAGCGAGAAGGCCTGCGACATGTAGCCGACGCGCCGGCGCACCGCCATGTCGTTGGCGTCGACCTCCTTGCCGAACAGCCGCGCGACGCCTTCGCTGGCCGGCAGCAGCCCGGTCAGCATCTTCATCGTGGTCGTCTTGCCGCAGCCGTTTGATCCGAGGAAGCCGAAGATCTCGCCGCGGCTGATGCGGAAGCTGACGTCGTGCACCGCCGTGAAATCGCCGAAGCGCATGGTGAGGTGCTCGGCCTCGATGGCGATCTCGTCGACGGTACCCGGTGGGCGCGGCGGAATGACGACCGCATGATGACCGCTGCGTTTCGCTTCGGGCAGCAGCGCGATGAAGGCATCGTCGAGGGTCGAGGTGCCGGTCCGCTGCAGCAGCTCGGCCGGCGCGCCGGTGGCGAGAACGCGGCCTGCGTCCATCGCCATCAACCACCCGAAACGGGCGGCCTCTTCCATGTAGGCGGTGGCGACCATCACGCTCATGCCGACGCGCTCGCGCCGGATCCGGTCGATGAGCTCCCAGAACTGGCGGCGCGACAGCGGATCGACACCCGTGGTCGGCTCGTCCAGGATCAGCAGATCCGGATCATGGATCAGGGCGCAGCATAGGCTGAGCTTTTGCTTCATGCCGCCGGACAGTTTTCCGGCCGGCCGGTCCGCGAAGCGGCTGAGGTCGGTGCTGGCCAGCAGGCCGGCAATGCGCCGCTCGCGCTCGTGCCGCTCATGCCCGAACAGCCGACCGAAGAAGTCGACGTTCTCGAATACCGACAGGGTGGGATAGAGGTTCTTGCCGAGGCCTTGCGGCATGTAGGCAATGCGCGGGCAGACCTGCCTGCGATGCCGGGCATCGGCCATGTCGCCGCCCAGCACCTCGACACGCCCCTCCTGGATCACGCGAGCGCCGGCGATCAGCGACAGCAGGCTCGACTTGCCGACGCCGTCGGGTCCGATCAGGCCGATCATGCGGCTGGCTTCGATATCCAGCGTGATCCCGTCGAGCGCCCGTGTGCCGCCGTAGGACAGGCCCACCTTGTCGAGGCGCACCACCGGGGGCGCTGTCATTGGCCGATGACCGGGCTCAGCCACGAAGGCCATTCGGCCTTGGGGTCGAGCCGTATATAAGCCACGCCGGGAAGGCCGGTCTTGACCTGCTCGATGTACTTGCGCAGCAACTCCTCCGGAATGTGCGCCTTGACCCGGAACATGAGCTTCTGACGTTCTTCTGCCGTCTCGACCGCCTTGGGCGTGAACTGCGCGACATTGGCCACGAACGTGACCTTGGCGGGAATGACGACATGCGGCCAGGCATCGAGCACAATGCGCACTTCGCTGCCGATCGCGACCCGTCCGGCCTGGGCGGTCGGCAGGAAGAACGTCATATAGACATCGTCGAGATCGACCATGTTGAGGACGCGCCCGCCGGCGGCAAGAACCTCGCCGGGCTGGGCCACCCGAAACTGCACGCGTCCATCGCGCGGGGAAACGAGCGTGCTGTCGTTGATGTCCGCCGTAATGGTTTCGATGGCCGCTTTTGCCGACTCGACCGCTGCCTCCGCGTCGACGACCTGGGCCTTTGCCGAGCTGATGGCGGCATCGGCTGCGGCCAACTGCGCCTTGGCTGCGTTGACGGCCGCCTCGGCACCCTGCGCATGGGCACGGTCGTCGTCGAGCACCTGTTGCGATACGGTATTTGACTTGACCAGCTGCTGAGAGCGCTCCAGGCGTCGCTTCGCCGCGTCCAGCTCGGCTTCACGCTGGGAAATGACGGCCACGGCGGCCTTTCGTTCGGCCTCCCGCTGGACGACCTGGCTCTTGGCCGTGTCGACTCCGATGAGGGCGCGCTGCAGTTCGGCCTGGGCCTGGCGACGCTTTGCCTCCAGCTGGTCGGTGTTCATGCGCGCGAGGACTTGTCCGGCTTTGACGAAGTCGCCTTCTCGAACGAGGATCTCGCCGACCCGGCCCGGAATCTTGGCGGCAATGTCGATCTCGGTCGCCTCGATCCGCCCATTGCCGTCGGCGAAGCCTTCGGGGAGCCCGGGATTGCTGAAGGTCTGCCATGCGTAGTAGCCGAGGCCGGCAATGACCACGAGCGCGGCGACGATCAGCCAGGGCTTGGTGGGCTTTGCCATGTCGAGCACTCCTTGGGCCTGATCCAGGCACGCCAACCGTGATTTGGCGCGATGAGCGATGTCTCAATCGACGGCAGTGAATTCCCAGGGACGCGATTCGTCGCGGTAGAGCTTGCACGTGATGGGTCACGCCCGCGCACCGGCTACCATAGCCGAATTGGCGGGCCGCGTGCTGCATGTCAAGGAAGGTTCATGGGGCTCGCCTGCAGGCGGCCGCAATCGACGTTCAGGGCTTCAGGAAGCCCACCGTCCGATAGACGTCCGCCAGGATCGGGCCGGCAAGCGCGCGGGCACGCTCGGCGCCGTCTCGCAACACGGCGTCGACGTGGCCGGGATCCTTCATCAGCCGCTGCATCTCGGCGCCGACCGGGCCGAGCCTGGCCACGGCAAGCTCGGTCAGCGCTGCCTTGAACTCGGAGAACTGCTTGCCGGCGAACTCGCCGATCACGTCCGCCTTCTCGCGGTCGGCCAGGGCGGCGAAGATGCCCAGAAGGTTGTCGGCATCGGGCCGCTTCTCGGCGTCGGCGACGCTTTCCGGCATGGGCAGCGGATCGGTCGTGGCGCGCCGGATCTTGAGCGCGATGGCGTCGGCATCGTCGGTGAGATTGATGCGCGACTGGTCCGACGGATCGGACTTGCTCATCTTCTTGGTGCCGTCGCGCAGGCTCATCACGCGCGTCGCCTCGCCGAAGATCAACGGCTCGGTGACCGGGAAGAAGTCGGGCACGCTGAAGTCGTTGTTGAACTTGATGGCGATATCGCGCGTCAGCTCGAGGTGCTGCTTCTGGTCCTCGCCGACCGGCACGTGGGTCGCCTTGTAGATCAGAATGTCCGCCGCCATCAGCGCCGGATAGGCGAACAGGCCGAGCGAGACGTTCTCGCGGTCCTTGCCGGCCTTCTCCTTGAACTGCGTCATGCGGCTCATCCAGCCCATGCGCGCCACGCAGTTGAAGATCCAGGCCAGTTGGGCGTGCTCGGGCACCATCGACTGGTTGAAGATGATCTGCTTCCTGCCGTCGACCCCCGCCGCCAGGAAGGCCGAGGCGATCTCGCGCGTCTGCGCGGCCAGGAGCTTCGGATCCTGCGGCACGGTGATGGCGTGCTGGTCGACCACGCAATAGAGGCACTCGTAGTCGTTCTGCAGGCGCGCGAAGTTGCGGATCGCGCCGAGATAGTTGCCGAGATGGAGGTTGCCGGTCGGCTGCACGCCCGAAAGGATGCGGCCCTTGAGCCCGCGGGCGGCATAGGGCGCCAGGTGCGGGTTGGGCGCCGTCGTCGTGACGTCAGGCATGGGATGTGGACTCCGCTCGAGGTGGAAGGCACGGGGTTTGGACCTCCGCGCACCGCGCCGGTGGAAGGCGAGGGGAGGGCGGTATGACGGAGGTCGGCCCCCAAATCAAGGCGCCGTTGACGGGGGCGGCCGGGCCTGTTCCCATCCCCTTTGCACGCATCTTGCAGGATAGCAGGGGCGTCCAGGAGGAAGCCGTGATGAACGAAGGTCGTTTGCGCCATCTGATTGGCCAGGTGAAGTCAGGCAAGGTGTCCCGTCGAGCATTCCTGCGCAGGATGGCGGCGGCCGGTCTCGCAGCGCCGCTGGCCAATCAGCTTCTGGCCTATTCGGGCGTGGCGATGGCCCAGTCGAGGTCTGTCTACAAGCCGACCAAGCGGGGCGGTGGCGGTGTGCTCAAGGTGCTGTGGTGGCAGGCGCCGACGCTCCTCAATCCGCACTTCGCGACCGGCACCAAGGACCAGGACGGCTCGCGCCTGTTCTACGAGCCGCTGGCCGGCTGGGACCAGGACGGCAATCTCCGGCCGTTGCTCGCCGAATCGATCCCGGGCCGCGAGGACGGCACGCTCGCCGCCGACGGCAAGTCGGTGACCTGGAAGCTTAAGAAGAACGTCAAGTGGCACGATGGCCAGCCCTTCACCGCCGACGACGTGGTCTTCAACTGGCAGTATGCGCGCGATCCCGCGACGGCCGCCGTCACCAGCGGCGTCTATAGCGACATCGCCGTCGAGAAGGTCGACGCGCACACGGTCACCGTGAAGTTCAAGGAGCCGACGCCGTTCTGGGCCGAGGCCTTCGTCGGCTCGGTCGGCATGATCATTCCCAAGCACCTGTTCGCCGACTATATCGGCGGCAAGTCGCGCGAGGCGCCGACCAACCTCAAGCCCGTCGGCACCGGTCCGTATCTGTTCAAGGATTTCAAGCCGGGCGACATGGTGGCCGGGGTCATCAATCCCAACTATCACCAGGACAATCGGCCCTACTTCGACGCCATCGAGATGAAGGGCGGCGGCGATGCGGTGTCGGCGGCGCGCGCCGTGCTGCAGACCGGCGAGTTCGACTTCGGCTGGAACATGCAGGTCGAGGACGAAATCCTGACCCGCCTCGAGAAGGGCGGGAAGGGGCGCGTCGTCATCAACGACGCGGGCTTCATCGAGCATATCCAGCTCAATCAGACCGACCCGTGGACCGAGGTCGACGGCGAGCGCGCGAGCCTCAAGACCAGGCATCCGACGCTTTCCGATCCGGCGGTGCGCCAGGCACTGGCGCTGCTGATCGACAAGGACTCGGTCGAGAAGCACATCTACGGCCGGACCGGCCGGGCGACCTCCAACTTCATCTACAACCCGGAGCGTTTCCGCTCCAAGAACACCAAGTACGAGTTCAACGTCGACAAGGCGATCGAGGTCCTGGAGAAGGCGGGCTGGAAGAAGGGTGCCGACGGCATGCGCGAGAAGGACGGCAAGAAGCTGAAGTTCGTCTACCAGACCTCGATCAACCAGCCCCGCCAGAAGACCCAGGCGATCGTCAAGCAGGCCTGCCAGAAGGCCGGCATCGACCTCGAGCTGAAATCGGTGACGGCGTCGGTGTTCTTCTCCTCGGACGTCTCCAACCCCGACACCTATCCGCACTTCTATGCGGACATCCAGATGTACAACAACGGCCCGCAGCAGCCCGACCCGGCGGTGTTCCTGAAGCAGTTCCTGTCGTGGGAGGCCGCCACCAAGGAGAACAAGTGGCAGGGCCGCAACGTCACGCGCTGGCAGAGCAAGGAATACGACGAGATCTACAAGGCGGCCCAGGGGGAGCTCGATCCGGTCAAGCGCGCGGCCATGATGATCAAACTGAACGACCTCGCCGTGAACAACCACATCGTGATCCCCGTGGTCGCCCGGCCGGTCGTCAGTGCCGTCAGCAACAAGCTCGTCGTCGAGCTCACGGGCTGGGACAACAACACCTGGGACCTCGCGAACTGGTACCGCGAGACCTGAGCGTCATCGTCTGCCGTTGACGACGACGGGCCCGCCTGTTCCCATGTGTTTTGCACGCATCTTGCAGGATAGCAGGAGCGTCAGGGACGAAACGGCTTCGATACCAGGATGGGAGGGCGTCCATGGACGAACATGTCTTGCGTGGTCTTGTGGGTCAGGTGAAGGCGGGTGCAGTGTCGCGTCGCGCCTTCTTGCGGCGTATGGCGGCGGTGGGGTTGGCGGCACCCTTCGCCAATCAGATTCTCGCTCTGTCGGGCGTGGCCATGGCCCAGACGCGGCCGGTCTACAAGCCGACCAGACGCGGCGGCGGTGGCCTGCTGAAGGTGCTATGGTGGCAGGGACCGACCTTGCTCAATCCGCACTTCGCGGTCGGCACCAAGGACCAGGACGGCTCGCGGCTGTTCTATGAACCGCTGGCCGGCTGGGACGGCGAGGGCAACCTCAGGCCGATCCTGGCCGAATCGATTCCGGGCCGCGAGGACGGCACGCTCGCCGCCGACGGCAAATCGCTGACCTGGAAACTGAAGAAGGGCGTCAGTTGGCACGATGGCCAGCCCTTCACCGCCGACGACGTGGTCTTCACCTGGCAGTATTCCCGCGATCCCGCGACCGGCGCGGTGAGCAGCGGGTCCTATAAGGACATCACGGTCGAGAAGGTCGACCAGCATACCGTAACCGTTAAGTTCGAGCAGCCGACGCCGTTCTGGGCCGACGCCTTCGTCGGCTGGTTCGGCATGATCATTCCCAGGCACCTGTTCGCCGACTACATCGGCGCCAAGTCACGAGAGGCGCCGACCAACCTCAAGCCGGTCGGCACCGGTCCGTACAAGTTCAAGGAGTTCAAGCCCGGCGACATGGTGGCCGGCGTGATCAACACCAACTATCACGTCGAGAACCGACCCCACTTCGATGCCATCGAGATGAAGGGCGGCGGCGATGCGGTGTCGGCGGCGCGCGCCGTGCTGCAGTCGGGCGAGTTCGACTTCGCCTGGAACCTGCAGGTCGAGGACGAGATCCTCTCCAAGCTCGAGAAGGGCGGCAAGGGGCGCCTCATCTACTCCAAGGGCGGCGGCATCGAGCACATCCAGCTCAACAACACCGATCCCTGGACCGAGGTCGATGGCGAGCGCTCGAGCCTCAAGACGAAACATCCTATCCTGAGCGACGTCGAGGTTCGCCGGGCGCTGGCGTTGCTGGTCGACAAGGACTCGGTCGAGAAGCACATCTACGGTCGCGGCGGCGTGGCGACGCCGAACTACATCAACAATCCGGAGCGATTCCGCTCGAAGACCACCAGGTACGAGTTCAACGTCGACAAGGCGATAGACATCCTGGAGAAGGCCGGCTGGAAGAAGAGTGCCGACGGCATCCGCGAGAAGGACGGCAAGCGCCTGAAGCTCGTTTACCAGACCTCGATCAACCAGCCGCGGCAGAAGAATCAGGCGATCGTCAAGCAGGCCTGCCAGAAGGCCGGCATCGACATCGAGCTGAAGGCGGTGACGGCGTCGGTGTTCTTCTCGTCCGACGTCGCCAATACGGACACATACAGCAAGTTCTACTGCGACTTGCAAATGTACAACAACGGCGCCCAGCCCGACCCGGAGATATTCCTGCGCCAATTCTGCTCGTGGGAGGCGTCGACCAAGGACAACAAGTGGCAGGGCCGCAACATCACGCGCTGGCAGAACAAGGAGTACGACGACGTCCACAAGGCGGCGCAGGTCGAGCTCGACCCGATCAAGCGCGCCGCCATGCTGATCAAGTGCAACGAGCTCGTGGTCAACAACGTCGTGGTGATCCCGGTAGTGGCCCGCCTCGGCGTCGCCGCCGCCAACAGCAAGCTCGTCTGCGAGCTCAGCGGCTGGGACAACAACACCTGGGACCTGCCCAACTGGTATCGCGAGGCCTGAGCACTACTTATTCGCTCATGCCGCCGAGGCGGGCTATAAAGCCCGCCTCGTGTCACCTCTGGTCATCTTCGATTGCGACGGAGTCCTGGTCGACAGCGAGCTGCTGGAGCATGGCGTCGATGCCGCCAGCGCACCGGACCTGCTGCAGCGGTTCGTCGGCATTGGCCGCACCGACATGTACGAGGTCGCCTTCTCCGAGCTCGGCCGTGAGATGCCGCGCGGCCTGCTGGAAGAGCGTAAGAAGCTCGTCTGGCAGCGCTGCCAGAGCGACCTGAAGACGGTGCCGGGAGTCGAAGGCGCCCTCGAGGCTCTGCGGCGGCAACCCAAATGCGTCGCTTCGTCCAACATTCCGGCCAAGCTACAGTTGAAGCTCGACTCGACCGGACTCGCCCGACACTTCGCGCCGCATGTCTTCAGCGCCGCGCTGGTGGCGCGCGGCAAGCCTGCGCCGGATATCTATCTGTACGCCGCGCAGGCCGTGGGTCATGCCGCCCGCGACTGCATCGTCGTCGAGGATTCGCCGCACGGCATTGCCGGTGCGACGGCCGCCGGCATGCGCGCCGTCGGATACACCGGCGGCAGTCACGCCACGCCGTCGCTCGCCGCCGAACTGCGGTCGGCCGGCGCCGCCATGGTGGTCTGCCATATGGACAACCTGCCGAAGGCGATCGGCGAGTTGTCCGATGGCTGACCATTCGAAAGCGCGGTTGTCGAAATGCCCGGTGCAGGTTACCCCTGAGGTTCGAAGCGCATTTCCAGCCTGGCGGACCCTGACGGATGTCTGACAATCCCCCGATCGAATACGCCTTCCCCGACATCAGGCCGTGGGAGAAGGGCGATGCGCCCTATATCCACGTTCGCGAGAGCGGCAAGCCCGGA
>JAEZIF010000095.1 GCA_023416135.1 Pseudomonadota bacterium | reverse complement strand
GGCGCCAGGTCGGCACGCGAACGCCGGTGCTGGCCTCCGATGGTGCCGACCTGGCGGCGGCCATCGCCACGATCCAGGAAGTCGGCGCCGCGGATGAGCTCGCTGCAGCGGTCGCCGACGCATTTCCTGGGGGCTCGATCGGCGTCGAGGAGGCCGGTGGTTACTTCGAGGTCGAGATGCGCCAGCATGGCCTGTTGCGGGCGCTCAATGCCTCGGAGCTTTCAGACGGCACCCTGCGCTACTTGCTGCTGGTCGCCGCGCTCCTGTCGCCGCGACCGCCGACGCTGATGATCCTGAACGAGCCGGAAACCAGTTTGCATCCCGATCTGTTGCCGGCCCTGGCGCGGCTGATCGCCCGGGCATCCAGGGAATGCCAGATCATCGTCGTGTCGCACGCGGTGCCATTGGTGTCCGCATTGCAGGAGGCTGGCGCCAAGCGGGTCGTGCTCGACAAGCAGTTGGGCGAGACGGTCGTTCCTGACGAGGAACGTCCGGCGTGGAACTGGCCGGCGCGTTAGAGCATGCTGGGTCCAGGTAATTCCACCTGGACCCAGCATGCTCTAACTAAGCCCACCGCGCCGGCGACGTGCCGAGCGGCTCGGGTGGCTTTGCGAAGTAGGGTGGCGTATCGCTCAGCTGCACCACCGGCTTCAGGTGGCGCAGATGGCCGAACAGGCCGTCGCTTTCCATCAGATAGCGGGCGAGTTCGGCCTCAGGCAGCTCGGCCACGCCTTTGCCGGGCTCGACCGTGCCGAGGCTTGCAAGCCAATGCGCGACCTGGACCAGCGACACGCGCACCAGCCACGAGCCGCCCTGCTCGACGCGGCGCGCGAGACCCACCATTGCGCCCAGCGCGCCGAGATAGCCCGCGATGTAGTCGAGTGCCTGGACGGGCAGGTTGCGCGGCTTGGCGAGCGTGCCCTGCGTGGCCGAAAGGCCGGTGACGTTCTGCACGATCGAATCGAAGCCACGCCGGTCGGCCCACGGGCCTTCATGGCCGTAGGCGCAGATGCTGACGCAGACGATGCCGGGCCGGAGCGCGGCGACACGTTCGGGTGAGAAGCCACGAGCGGCGACGGTGCCGGGGCGATAGCCCTGGGTGAAGACGTCGGCCTCGCGCAAGAGGTCGGTCATGGCCTTGACGCCGGCGGGCTGGGTGAGATCGACCCAGGCGCAGCGCTTGCCATGCCCGGTGTCCATCAGGATCTCGGTCTGATAGGGCAGATGAGGGGCGGCGATGTGCAGCACGTTCGCGCCGTTCTCGGCCAGCACGCGGCCGCTGGTCGGGCCCGCCAGCACGCGCGTGAGATCCAGCGCGCGCACGCCGCTCAGCGGGCGCTCGCCCTCCACCCCGTTGAAGGGAGGCAACGGCCGCGGCGGCGCCTCGCCGATCTTCACGATGTCGATCAGCGGCAGCTTGGCGACGGCCACGCCGTGGGGATGTTCATTCCATTCCTCGCGGCTGCGCACCAGGCCGCCGACGCAGCCGCCGTCGGCGATCGCCTGTTCGATGGCGAGCCCGTCCCATTTGGCGACGGCCTCGGCCAGCGCCTCGCGCGTCCCAGCCTTGGCGCCGCTGATGCGCAAGGCGCCGGCGCGATGATGCGGATGGTTGGTGTGCAGGAACATGATGCGGCCGTCGCGGGTCGGGTAGTGTCCGGCCAGCGGGTCCCACGACACCGGCTTCTTGCCGTTCTGCAGCACGTAGGTGTTGGAGCGCAGCGACGCCGTCGCCGCATGACGATCGATCGTCACGGCCTGCGGCTTGCCGGTCCGCAGCCGCCATAGGTCCGAGACCGCGAGGCCGACGGCGCCGAGCGCCGCCGAGCCCGCGGCCGCGATACGCCACGGCGTCACGAACACCGGATCGCCGCCGCCGGTGACGGCGAGAGCGTCGTCGCCTCGCTTGGCGCGGCCGAGCTGGGCGAGGACCGTGTAAGCGAGGTCTGTGCTCACGTCTCGGCCATGATCTTGGTGAGGGTGGCCATCAGGTCCTGCGGGCAGGTGATGTGCGGATCGTGGCTGGCATCCATCTCGTAATACTTCCAGGTCGCATCGCTTTTCGCCCGCTCGGCGAACTGGCGGAACGTGTCGCCGGGCCCAATGCGCTTGGCGTAGATGTAGGCGCGGGGCAGCGGCGGCTCGCGCGAGGTCAGCCGGAGTTTCTGCTCGAAGGTCTTGATCGGCTGTGAACGCCGGCGCGGCGTTGCCCAGGTGACATCCTCGGCCGAGGTGTCGGGCGGCATCGGGTTGGGCGGGATGCGCCAGCCCGCGCCTTCGCCCATCGCCTTGCCGCGCATCATCTCCGTGCCCTGAGGCCCCAGCAGGTCGAACAGGCTCTGGCCGTCCTGTGGCGCGAAGGCGTCGATATATACGATGCGTGCAATGCGGCGGCGCGCCTTGTCGCCGACGCCGGTCGCCACCATGCCGCCGTAGGAATGGCCGAGCAGCGTCACATCCTTCAGGTCCTCGCAATCGAGCACTGCGGCCACGTCGTTGATGTGCGTGGTGAGGTCGATTTCGTGGTGCGCGAGATGGGCTCGCTCGCCGAGCCCGGTATAGGTCGGCGAGAAGAACTGGTGGCCGGCGGCGGCGAACAATGGCCGCATCTTCTTCCACGCCCAGGCCGCGGACCACGCACCGTGTGCAAGAACGATCGTTGCCATGCGTCCCCCTAGAAGCTGGCGAAGCCGACGTTTGGGTGCTATTACGACTTACTCGCAATGAAACCCACTCCAACCATAGCACTCGGCGAGGCCCGCGTGGGCTTTCGTGGCCGAATCCATCAGCTCTCCGTGAGCGATTCCAACACCGGTCTGCCCGGCCCCGAGCTGGAACGCCGCCTTATCGAGCTTGGTTTCGTCGAGGGCGCCGGCGTCGAGCTGCTGCATCAGGGCCTGTTCGGCGGCGATCCCATTGCCGTGCGCGTCGCCGACACGACCATTGCGCTGCGCCGCCGCGAGGCCATGGCGATCCTGGTGACGGCGGAAGCATCATCATGAGTGCCACCGTCGTCGCACTCGTCGGCAATCCCAACTGCGGCAAGACCGCGTTGTTCAACGCTCTGACCGGCAGCCGCCAGAAAGTCGCCAATTACCCCGGCGTCACGGTCGAGAAGAAGGTCGGCCCGCTCACGACCCCGGCGGGCCGGTCGATCCAGGTCGTCGACCTGCCCGGCACCTATTCCTTGCGCGCACGCTCGCCGGACGAGGAGATCACACGCGACGTCGTGCTGGGCCGCCTGCAGAGCGAGGTCGTGCCCGACCTCATCGTCTGCGTCGCCGACGCCTCCAATCTCAGGCTGGCGTTGCGGCTCGCGCTCGAGCTGAAGCGCGTCGGCCGCCCGGTGATGCTGTCGCTCAACATGATGGACATCGCCCGCAAGCGCGGCATCTCGATCGATATCGAGCGCCTGTCGCGTGAGCTCGGCGTGCCGGTCGTCGAATCGGTGGCCGTGCGTCGCGGGGGCATCGACGCCCTGCTGGCCGGCATCGACAAGCGTCTTGACGAGCAGCTCAAGGCCGGTGCGGCCGACTGGCAGCCTCCCGATGCCGACGCCCTGCGTGTCGGCCAGCGCGAGGCCGATCGCCTGCTGGCCGCCGTCGTGCGCGGTCCGGGACAGCGCGATTCGTTGACGGCGCGGGTCGACTCGGTGCTGCTCCATCCGGCGATCGGGCTGGTCGTGCTGCTCGCCATCCTGTTCGTCATGTTCCAGGCGGTGTTCGCCTGGGCGGCGCCCGCGATGGACGGGATCGAGGCGGCCTTCCATTGGCTGGGCGACCAGGTCGAAGGCGCTCCGCTGCCCGAGCTGGTCAAGAGCTTCCTCAAGGACGGCCTGATCGGCGGCGTGGGCGCGGTCATCGTGTTCCTGCCGCAGATCGTGATCCTGTTCTTCTTCATCCTCGTGCTCGAGGACCTGGGCTATATGGCGCGGGCCGCCTTCCTGATGGACCGCATCATGGGCGGTGCGGGACTGCACGGCCGCGCCTTCATTCCGCTGCTGTCGTCCTTCGCCTGCGCCATCCCGGGCATCATGTCGACCAGGGTCATCGACAACCGGCGCGACCGGCTCACCACCATCCTGGTGGCGCCGTTGATGACCTGCTCGGCGCGCATCCCGGTCTACACCCTGATCATCGGCGCCTTCATTCCCGACCGCGAGGTCTGGGGCTTCGTCGGCCTGCAGGGGCTGGTGATGTTCGGCCTCTATGCGATCGGCATCGCCGGCGCGCTGGCGGTGTCGTTCGTGCTGAAGCGCCTGATCTGGCGCGACACGCCGGGCGAGCCCTTCATGCTCGAGCTGCCCGACTACAAGATGCCGCGCGCCAGGAGCCTCGCCATCGGCCTGTGGGGGCGCGCGATGGCGTTCCTCAAGCGGGCCGGCACGACCATCGCCTCGATGATGATCCTGATCTGGTTCCTGGCCAGTTTCCCGCAGCCTCCGGAAGGCGCCACCGAGCCGGCGATAAGCTACAGCCTCGCCGCCATGATCGGCTCGGCGATCCAGCCGCTCACCGCGCCGCTCGGCTTCAATTGGCAGATCAATGTCGCGCTGATCCCCGGCATGGCGGCGCGCGAGGTCGCGGTCGGCTCGCTGGGCACGATCTATGCGATCGCGGGCGGCGAGGAAGCCGCCGAGCAGATCGGTCGCGCCCTGGTTGCGAGCTGGAGCCTCGGCACGGCGCTCGCCTTGCTCGCCTGGTATGTCTTCGCACCGCAGTGCGCTTCCACGCTCGTCGTCATCCGGCGCGAGACAGGTGGCTGGAAGTGGATGTGGATCACCTTTGCCTACATGCTGGCGCTGGCCTATGTCGCCGCGCTCGCGACCTACCAGATCGCCCGAGCCCTCGGCGCCGGCTGATGAGACGACCGAGGGCACGGTGACCAGGCAGCAGCGCACCTTTCGCTATTGGCTGCAGCAGCTCCATCTGTGGATCGGCCTGATCCTGCTGCTGCCGTTGGTCATGATGGGCGTGACCGGCGCGGTGCTGGTCTACGGCCACGACATCGAGCATTTGCTGGGTCAGGGTGAGCCGCCGGCCAGGACGATCGGCGACTGGCGCTCGCCGGCCGAGCTCATCGAAGCGGCCCGCACTGCCTCGAAGGATCCGACGCGCGTCCCGATTGCCGTGCGCTGGCCGATGGAGGTGGGCGAGCCCGCCGCGGTGCGCCTGTCGCGGCCGGGCATGGCGAATGAACGGCAGCAGTTCCGTGGTAGCCCGCAGGGACAAGGCCAGGCCCAAGCCCAGGGTCAGGCACAAGGCCGCGTCCCCACGCAGAGCCCGTTCGCCGGCAGTCTGCAGATCCTGATTGATCCGGTGTCGCTGCAGGTGCTTGAGACCCAGCAGGCGATGACCGGTTGGCTGCGCTTCTTCCATGACCTTCATGGTCACCTCTTCATCCCGGGCGGCCTTGGTCGCGAGCTGGTGGGTTGGCTGGGCGTGGCGCTGCTGGTGCTGGGTTGCTCGGGCCTTTACCTCTGGTGGCCGCGGCCCGGCCAGTGGAAGGCGGCCTTCATGGTGCGCCGTACGGCGAAGGGCGTGCGCTTCAATCGCGAGCTGCACGGCGCGGTCGGCATCTGGAGCCTGGTGCTGTTCATGCTGGTGAACTTCACCGGCGTCTATCTCGCCTTTCCGCAGCAGATCTCGGCCGCCGTCAACGCGGTATGGCCCGGCCGCGACATGCGCGCGGCGATGTTCCAGGCGCGCGTCGAACCGATGCGCGGAGCCCAGCCGATGGACGTCAACGAGGCGGTCGAGCTCGCGCGCTCGAAGGTGCCCGACGGCCGGTTCCTGAATGCGTTCCTGTCGATCCGTCCCGACCAGGCCATGCGGGTCGGGCTCATCCGAGCCGACCATGCCGAAGGCGCGCCCATTGTCACGGTGATCATCGATCCCTTCCGCAAGAGCGTGGTCGACGTCTTCGATCCGCAGACCATGAGCACGGGCGAGCGCATCATCGCCTGGCAGCGGGCGCTGCATTACGGCATCGGCCTCGGCGGCGGTTACAAGTTCCTGGTGTTCGTCTCGGGCGTGATCATCCCGGTATTCGCGATCACCGGCTTCCTGATGTGGTGGCTGAAGCGTCGCAATCGCCGTGCCGGCGAGCGCGCCAAGGCCGCCATCCAGGCGGCCGCCGCGGCGAGAGCGGCGGAGTAAAGCCCTCTCTCCTTGCCTTGCCCGCAAGACAGGGGAGGGTGATGGAGGCCTACTTCGCTCGCAGATCGTACAGCACGATCGCCCGCCGCGGCTCCGGCGGCAGCGAGCGCCATTGAGCCGGATCGACCACCGTGCCATGGGCGCGTACCCAGCGGTCGAAGTCACGCGTGCTCAGGTGGGTGGCCAGCGCCACGAAGCGCACCTCGCCGCGTTCGACCGCCTTGGCGAAGGCATCGACGCTCATCACCGGGTCGCTGCCGAAGAAGCCGCCGAACGCCATGACCGGCTGGCCGGTGCGGATGATGACCGGCGCTGCCAGCAGCGCGTTTGGCGTGGCCAGCAGGAAGCGCGCATTGCCGCGATGCTGCTCGAGGAAGGCCTGCAGCTTGGGGTCGTCGGTCAGGGCCGTCCTGTTGCGCGACAGGATCGGCCCTCGGCCGTCATCCATGCCGAGCCAGCGCGGCAAACTGGCTGACGGCAAGGTGAGATTGCCTGCGGCGAACACGGCGCTCAGCGACCACAGTGCCGGCAGCACCAGCAGGGCGATGCCGCCGATGACGGCCGGCGGACGCTTGGCGCGCCATTGGGCGGCGACGGCGGCCAGCAGCGCCACGACAGGAAAGCCGAGCCAGATCGACGTCCAACCCAGCGACGCGCCGGCGATGCAGGCCTGCCACAGGCCAGCGGCGCCGAGACCAATGGCGAGATGTGTCGGGCCGCGCCGCCAGAGCTCGAAGCAGCCGATGCCGGCCAGCGCCGCCAGCGGTGGCCCGAGCGTCGACAGGTAATAGGCATGGAAGATGCCGCCGGCCAGACTGTAGACGATGGCATAGGCGAGCGCCCACACGCTCCACAGCGCGATCTGCGCGCGGCGCCGACGCCAAGCGAATACCGCGCCCAGCACCGCGAGCGGCAGGGTCCAGGCGAACTGCATGGCAAGGGTGGGGTCGGCCAGCCGCAGCGGCCCGACCGGCACGGCATCATAGGCGACGACGCGCTGGGTCTGCGCCGGTGCCGGTGCCGGCGGAGGAGCTGGGGAGTTGCGCACGAACCGCTCCAGCCCGTTGTGCATGACGATGAGCTCGAGCATGGAATTGCCGTGGCTGCTGCCGGCAAAGGGCCGGCTCGCCTTGGGCGTGAGATCGAACGCCACTGCCCAGGAGAGCGAGACGACTGCGAGCGTGACCGCGGCCGCCGTCATCCAGGCCAGCCGCCGGCCCCAGTCGAGCGTCCCGGCCAGCAGCCAGCCCGCCAGCAGGGCCGGCCCGCACACCAACGCCGCCAGCATCTTGGTGTTGAAGGCGAGGCCGAGCAGCGCCATCGCCACCACCAGCGACAGGCCGCGGCCGCGCAGCGCGACCCGCGCGGCCAGCAGCAGGAAGAAGATCAGCCAGGAATCGGTGTTGTTCGAACGGTCGACTGCGACCGCGATGGGCATGATCGCCAGCAACAGGGCCGCGACGACGGCGGCGGGCGCTCCGAGCGGTCGCACCAGACGATAGAGCAGGGCCACCGAGGCGATGCCGGCCAGCGCCTGCGGCAGATGGATCGACCAGCCGCTGTAGCCGAGGACGGCGGCGAAGACCGTCTGGATCCAGAAGGCGATCGGCGGTTTGTCGAGCGAGATGAAGCCCGCGGGATCGAACGCATTGTAGAAGAACAGCCAGGCGCCCTGCAGCATGCTGCGCACGCCGGCGGCGTAGTAGGCCGTGCCGAAACCGTTGTCGTCCAGCCGCAGCAGCCGCAGGACGGCGGCAATCAGCAGGACGGCTGTGAACGCCGCCCATTCAATCCGTCGTCTGCGCGCCTGGTCCGTCAATCGCCTCCCCCGAAGCGTCTACGTACAATCGGGCAAGATCATCCCAAGCCGTTGGGAACTTCTTCAGTGAGCCAGCCCGAGGAAGACGAGCATTGCTCGGTCCACGCGAGCCATCTCTTGTGCAGTCAGTTGGCCCATCCTCCTGGCCAGCCTGCCGCGGGGTACCGTCGATACCTTGTCCGCCATCACACGCGAAGCCAGCCGAAGACCATTGAGTGGTGACGGCTCGATCAAGATGCGAAATAGCGGAAGGTCGCTGGGATCGCTCGTGAACGGGCAGACTGTAATGGAGTCGTTTTCATTGAAGCGGTCGTCCTGGACGATCAGCACCGGCCGGGGTTTGCCAACATATCCAGGGCCGCCAGCGGCGGTCCATAGCTCCGAGCGCCTCACTCGAACGTCATTTCCGAAATCGCATCGACGAATGCCTGATCGTCGGCGGCGTAGGAACTCCGCGCGGCCAGACGTGACTGTCGGCGCGCTTCCTTGATGAATTGCGGAGAACGTATATCCGGCACCCAGATCTGAATCGGGCGCAGGCCTTGGGCGCGCAGCCGCGCACGATGCGCGCTGACCTTGTCGCGAGACGACTTGCGAGCAGTGGACTTGGCCATCGCCATGGGCTCCTGGGTTACATGTAACCTAGTTGCTCGAGGGGCCATGCGCAAGGTCAGGAGGGGAGCGGCCCGCGGAAGACGAAGAAGGCGCCGCCGCAGATCAGGGCGAAGCCGACGATGTGGTTCAGTGTGATGCGCTCGCCGAGATAGAGCACCGAGAAGAGCGCGAACACCGAGAGGGTGATCACCTCCTGCATGGTCTTGAGCTCGGCCGCCGAATAGACGGTGTGGCCCCAGCGGTTGGCGGGGACGGCGAAGCAATACTCGATGAAGGCGATGCCCCAGCTCGCCACCACCACCAGCCATAATGGCCGATCGGTGAACTTCAGATGCCCGTACCAGGCAAAGGTCATGAAGACGTTGGAGATCAGCAGCAGGACGATGGGGGCGACGGCAGGGGGAAGCCAGGTCATATGCACAGAACTACTCCGTTCGGACTCTGTTCCCTTCGCGCTTTTGCGCAGCCCTTGCAAGCAGCGCAGGCCGGTTGCTCTTGCGCGGGTCGTCGGACGGATTGACGTAGGCAATGCCGAAGGTGCCGACGCCGTGCAGCTGAAGGACGGTCGGCTCGGTGAACCTGATTCAGCAGGAGTGTGGTTCACGCACTGTGAACCACTTTGCTGCCCTTACTCCGCCTTGATGCCGAGCTTCTTGATCAGGGGCACCACCAGCTTCTCTTCCTTGTCGAGCATTGCCGCGAGCTCCTGCGGCGTGCTGGATTTGGTCTCGGCCGTGAGGTCGGCGAACTTCCTTATGACGGCGGGATCGGCGAGCGCCGTCACCATGGCGGCGTTGAGCTTGGCCAGGATCTCCGGCGGCAGCTTGGCGGGCGCGAACAGGCCCGTGTAGGTGCTGAAGGTGAAGTCCTCCAGGCCCTTCACGCCCGATTCCTTCATGGTCGGCACGTCGGGCAGCTGCGGCAGGCGTTTGTCGGACGACACGGCGATGGCGCGCATCTTGCCGGCCTTGATGTGGCCGATGGCGGCGTTGATCTGGTCGACCTGCGCCGGCACCTGGCCCGCGATCAGGTCGAGATGGGCCTGTCCGCTGCCCT
>JAEZIF010000079.1 GCA_023416135.1 Pseudomonadota bacterium | reverse complement strand
CACGGGATAGAACAGCAGACCGTTCAGCTCCTCTAACACCGGCAGAACCGACTTGCGGCGCACCGAGGTCCAGCAGCCGAACACCGCCGCGACCTTGTCCTTGGTCAGCAGCTCGCGAGCCTTCTCGGCGAACAGCGGCCAGTTGGAGGCCGGATCGACGACGACGGCTTCCAGCTTCTTGCCGAGAACGCCGCCCTTCTTGTTCTGCTCTTCCACGAGCATCAGCATGACGTCCTTCAGGGTCGTCTCGCTGATTGCCATCGTGCCCGACAGAGAATGCAGCACGCCGACCTTGATCGGCGCCCCCTGTGCGAAGGCGCTGCCCGCCGCGCCGGCCAACAGGCCGGCGGCGACGGCGCCCGCCTTCAAGATCGATCCCAGCTTCATCCCGCTCTCCTTTTTGTCGACGGAACCCCCCGCCGACTGCTGCAAGAGCGAAAGCCGTGCCAAACCCCGGCTGGGGTCGGGCATGAGACCTAATGGGCGATAAAAGCGACCGCGCCGGCCGCGAGCACGACGCCGCCCAGAGCGCGCACGCCGAGATCGCCCACAACCCTGTGCACAACCCAACCGACCGCCAGGCCGACGCCCTGCAAAAGCGCCGTTGCCGCAAGGAACCCCAAGATGTAGCCGCCGGCCCCGGCCGAGGGTGCTTCGAGGGCGTGGGCATAGCCATGGAACAGTGCAAAAAGGCCGACCACAGCCATCGCCCAGGCCACCGGCAGGCGCACTGCACCTATGATGAGGCCGCCGATCACGAACACCGATGCCAGGATCGCCGCCTCAACAAGAGGCAGCGTCATGCCTGCAAAACCGGCAGCTGCACCGATTGCCATCATCACCAGGAATGCGGCCGGCACGGCGACGGCAATCACCGGCTTGCGGCCGGCCATGAGGGCGGCCCACAGGCCGACGCCGATCATGGCCAGCACATGGTCCAGCCCGCTGAACGGATGCAGGAAGCCCGAGGTCTCGTGGCCGGGATGGGCGAGCGCGGGCCCGGCGGCCACGAGCAGCAGAGCGGTCAGACAGATTTTCACACGCATGACAAACTTTTCCCTCTTCACTTGCCCGGTCGGGTGGGCAAACCACCCTGCCGTACGATAAAGGCCGCGATATCGTCGACCCCCTTGTTCTCCTTGAGATTGGAAAACAGGAACGGCCGGACCCCGCGCATCTTGCGGGCATCGCGGTCCATGACATCGAGGTTGGCGCCGACCATCGGCGCCAGGTCGATCTTGTTGATGACCAGCAGGTCCGATCGGGTGATCCCGGGCCCGCCCTTGCGCGGGATCTTCTCCCCGGCCGCCACGTCGATCACGTAGATCGTGAGATCGGCCAGCTCGGGCGAGAACGTGGCGGCGAGATTGTCGCCGCCGGACTCGACGAACACGATCTCGAGCTCGGGCCATTTGCGCACGATGTCGGACACCGCCGCCAGGTTGATCGAGGCATCCTCGCGGATCGCGGTGTGCGGGCAGCCGCCGGTCTCGACGCCGACGATGCGCTCGGGCGCCAGCGCCCCGGCGCGGGTCAGGAACTCGGCGTCTTCCTTGGTGTAGATGTCGTTGGTGACGACGGCGATGTCGTAGTCCTCGCGCATCTTCTTGCACAGGCGTTCGACCAGCGCGGTCTTGCCCGAACCGACCGGGCCGCCGACTCCCACCCTGAGGGGACCACGCAGACTCATTGACGCTCCATCTCCCCGGCCAGCAACGCGAGATAACCGACGCCCATCAGCAGGCAATAAGGCGAATAGTACCGCTTGTTGCGCGTGGCAAACGGCTCGTCGCGAAAATGCATGCGCCAGGTCGGCGTATAGCCCGCCACGCCGCGCGCCACGAACAGCCCGGCGACGACGAAGGTGACGGACTGGACCCAGGTCTCCTCGTCGCGGCCGAGCACCACGAACGGCCACAGCGCCAGGAGCGCCAGCACGCCGGCGACGGCATAGCATTGCCAGGCGGGAGGCATGTGCCGGCGGCCGTCGCCGACGACGCTGCGCGCCAGCGCCTCTTCGCTCGACTCGGGCCAGTTGTAGCCCAGGCCCCACATCGCATGGATGACGGCCGGAGCGCCGACGCCGACGAACATCAGGAAGGCGAACAGGACCGTCATGAGCGGAACAGGCGCGTGTACTGGGTCTCGTGCCGCAGCGAACACCAGTCGAGCAGAGGCGTGGCGGTGCCGACCTCGTCCAGCGAGGTCACGGCGAGCGCGGCCTCGACCGCCCGGCGCACAACCGGTTCCAGCGCGGCCAGGGCGATCTGGCCGTCGCTCTGGCCGAGCGGCACCGACCGCACCGCGGCCGAGATCAGGTTGGCGGTGAAGGCATGCAGGTAGCCCTCGAGGGCGCGGTCGAGGGCGATGCCGTGCACCGCCGCCGCCAGCGCCACCGCCACCGGCAGCGCGAGCTCGCCCATCAGCCGCTCGTGCACGGCGTCGAGCGACGGATGCGGCCACGCCGTGCGGGTGATCGACAGGAACGAGCCGCCCTGCTGTCGCGCTTCCAGCGCCATCTCCGACGTCCCACGCCAGGCGGCGGCGCGCCCGGCGATGGCATCGAACGACGTCCCGTCCTCGGCATCGGCGGCGCGCCAGGCCGCCGCGAACAGCGCGCCATCGACGACGCCCGTGCCCTGCAGCAGCACGCTTTCGAGCCAGGTCGCGAGCGTCGCGCGATCCTTGATGAAGCCCTCCTCCACCGCGGTCTCCACTCCGTGGCTGTAGCTGAAGGCGCCGATGGGATAGGCGGGCGACAGCCAGGCGAGCAGGCGATAGAGGGGATCAGTCGCCATGGCGCTCTGAATGCAACGGGCCGTGACGATGGCCGAGGTCGTGATTGTGCTGGCCGTAGGCGCCGCCTTCGGGATCGAACGGCGCCTTGACTCTGCGCACCTCTGCGCCCAGGCCCCTCAGCATGTCGATGATGACGTGGTCGTCGCGTATCAGGATGCGGTCGGCGGCGATTTGCGCCGGCAGATGGCGGTTACCGAGATGCCACGCGATACGCACGAAGGACGCGGCGTCGCGGCCCTTCACCTCGACCAGATCTTCCTCGGCCGCCCTGACCTCGACGTAGCCGCCCTCCTCCAGCCTGAGGCCGTCGCCGGTGTGCAGCACGATGGGCTCGACCAGATCGAGCAGGAAGTCGAGGCCGCCGTCGCCCAACATGCGCAGCCGGCGGCGATAGCGGTCGTCGAACAGGAGCGTGACGGTATCGATGCGCTCCGACGACGGCCAGTGGCCGGCACGCAGGACTTCGGTGGCGCGTTTCATGGGCTGGGAGCGCGTGACTGCATCATCAGAACAGAAAATACCGCTGCGCCATGGGCAGCACCTCGGCGGGCTCGCAGGTCAGAAGCTCGCCGTCGGCGCGGACCTCGTAGGTTTCGGGGTCGACCTCGATCGTGGGGCACAGGGTGTTGTGCACCATGTCCTTCTTGCCGATCTTGCGCGTGCCCTTGACCGGCAGCAGCGGGCGGCTCAGGCCCCACTTCCTGGCCACGCCCTTGGCGATGGCGGCCTGCGACACGAACAGCGCCGGGCTCGTCACCAGGCTCCTGCCCAGTGCGCCGAACATCGGCCGATAATGCACCGGCTGCGGCGTCGGGATCGAGGCGTTGGGGTCGCCCATGGGGGCGGCGGCGATCGAGCCGCCGATCAGCACCATGTCCGGCTTGGCGCCGAAGAATGCCGGCGACCAGATCACCAGGTCCGCGCGCTTGCCGATCTCGACCGAGCCGACATGGCGCGAGATGCCGTGGGTGATGGCGGGATTGATCGTGTACTTGGCGACGTAGCGCTTCACGCGCACGTTGTCGTTGTCGCCCTGTTCCTCCTTCAGCCGGCCGCGCTGCTTTTTCATCTTGTCGGCGGTCTGCCAGGTGCGGATCACGACCTCGCCGACGCGGCCCATCGCCTGGCTGTCGGACGACATCATCGAGAACGCCCCCATGTCGTGCAGGATGTCCTCGGCGGCGATGGTCTCCTTGCGGATGCGGCTTTCGGCGAATGCCACATCCTCGGGGATCGCCTGGTCGAGGTGGTGGCAGACCATCAGCATGTCGAGATGCTCGTCCACGGTGTTGACCGTGTAGGGCATCGTCGGGTTGGTCGACGACGGCATCACGTTCTTCTCGCCGCACAGGCGAATGATGTCGGGCGCATGACCGCCGCCCGCGCCCTCGGTGTGGAAGGTGGCGATGGCGCGGCCCTTGAAGGCGGCCCGCGTGGTCTCGACGAACCCCGATTCGTTCAGCGTGTCGGTGTGGATCGCCACCTGCACGTCCATGCGGTCGGCCACCGTCAGACAGTTGTCGATGGCGGCGGGCGTCGTGCCCCAGTCCTCGTGCAGTTTCAGGCCGCAGGCGCCGGCCTCGACCTGCTCCTTGATGCCGGCAGGCTTGCTGGTGTTGCCCTTGCCGAAGAAGCCGAGATTCATCGGCAAGGCCTCGGCCGCCTGCATCATGCGCCCGAGATGCCAGGGACCGGGCGTGACCGTCGTCGCGAGCGTGCCGTGCGCGGGGCCGGTGCCGCCGCCCATCATGGTGGTGACGCCGCTGTACAACGCATCGTCGATTTGCTGCGGGCAGATGAAATGGATGTGGCAGTCGATGCCCCCCGCGGTGACGATCTTGCCTTCGGCCGCGATCGCCTCGGTGCCGGGGCCGATGACGATGTCGACCTTGGGCTGGATGTCGGGATTGCCCGCCTTGCCGATGCCGACGATGCGGCCGTCCTTGAGGCCGATGTCGGCCTTGACGATGCCCCAGTGATCGACGATCAGCGCATTGGTGATCACGGTGTCGACCGCCCCCTGCGCCCGCGTGCGCTGGCTCTGGCCCATGCCGTCGCGGATCACCTTGCCGCCGCCGAACTTCACCTCCTCGCCGTAGGTCGTGTGGTCCTTTTCGACCTCGATGAAGAGGTCGGTATCGGCCAGCCGAACCTTGTCGCCCGTCGTCGGTCCGAACATGTGGACATAGGCCGAGCGCGAAATGCGCGTCGGGCCTTCGTTCGACCGCCCGACCTTGGCGATCGGCCCGAGCTTGCCCGAGACCTTGGCCTGGAAGCCGTGGCTCTCGCGACCGCCCATGTAGGGCGTGAGCCGTACCGTGCGCGACTGGCCGGGCTCGAAGCGGACGGCGGTGCCGGCGGCAATGTCGAGCCGCATGCCCTTGGCGCGCTTGCGGTCGAACTTCAGCGCCTCGTTGGTCTCGAAGAAATGATAGTGGCTGCCGACCTGGATCGGCCGGTCGCCGGTGTTGGCGACCTCGATGGTGATGGGGTTGCGGCCCTTGTTGAGCTCGATCTCGCCGTCGCCGGCCTTGATTTCACCTGGGATCATTGGCGGGCCTCAGCGGATCGGCGCATGGACGGTGACGAGCTTGGTGCCGTCGGGGAAGGTCGCCTCGACCTGGATCTCGTGGATGATGTCGGCCACGCCTTCCATCACCTGCTCGCGGCGCAGCACCTTGGCACCTGCCTGCATGAGATCGGCAACCGAGCGGCCATCGCGCGCGCCTTCGACGACGAAGTCGGTGATCAGCGCGATGGCCTCGGGATGGTTGAGCCTCACGCCGCGCTCGAGGCGGCGACGGGCCACCACGGCCGCCATGGCGACCAGCAGCTTGTCCTTTTCACGCGGCGTCAGATTCATTGACCGTTTCCCCCTGCCGGCTGCGCCCGACTATAAAGAAGGCTGCATCAAACATGCCAGACTCGCGGCAGGCGGCAGCCGCGGAAATCGGTGAGAAAGCGGGTGGTCGCGGCCCGCACCGCGGTCGCCTCGCCCAGGATGCGGGCGACCATCACGCCGTTCACCAGCGTTGCCCCGGCACGCACCTCTGTTGCAGTTTCGAGCAGCGCACGCGCCAGCTGGAATCGCGCTCGCGGCTCGTCCCACACACCGATCACCGTGGCAAGCGCATTGGCCGCGCCGAATCCCGCGCCGCTCGGCGTCTCGCCCTCGACGCGCAGCGTGTCGGTCCACACCAGGCGGCCGGTGCGCCGCACCGACCACGAATCGAGCAGCAGGCCCCGGGTAAAAAGCTCGCCCGAGGCGGCGCGGCCCAGCACCACCATCTCGCAGGCGAGCAGCGCGCCGCCCGGCTCGACCTCGGCGACGGTGCGGCGTTTCAGCCGGGCGCCCTCGAAGACGATGGTCTCCTGTGGCAACCAGTCGAGGACGGCGCTTTCCTTCACGCGCACGCCGACGTCGATGGCGCAGTGGCCGCCACCCTTGGCGGCGCGATAGATCTTTTCCGCCGCCTGGGTGGTGGCCACGGCCGAGGCTCCGGGGCCGATCTCGATCGCCATTTTGAGCGAATCGCCGTCGGTCACCCCGCCCGACGTCGTCAGGAGGACGGCCTGCGGCGGTTCGCCGGGCTCGGATTCAGGGAACAAAACCCGGCAGGGATCGCGTTGATAGAGGTCGGCCAGCCGCGTCCGGCCGTCCCGCAGCTCAAAGGCGACACGGCTTTCGCCGGAGGCGCGTTGCAGGCGGGGGGAACTGGTCGTCATCGGCCCCGACTTGATAGAGTAGGTACTGAAATGAGCAAAGCCTTCACCAAGGAAACCGACGGCGACGACGAGGACGACCTGCCCGACGAGATCGCAGGCCTGCCCGCCGGCGCCAAGAACTACATGACCCCGCAGGGCTTCGAGCGAATGCGCGAGGAACTGATGACCCTGATGCGCAAGGAGCGGCCCGAGGTCGTGCAGGTCGTGTCCTGGGCTGCCGCCAACGGCGACCGCTCGGAGAACGGCGACTACCTCTACGGCAAGAAGCGCCTGCGCGAGATCGACCGGCGCATCCGCTTCCTCAGCAAGCGGCTCGAACGTTCGGAGGTCGTCGACCCGGCCAAGCGGGCCAAGACCGATCAGGTCTTCTTCGGCGCCACCGTCGCCTACGCGAACGAGAAGGGCGAGGAACGCACCGTCAAGATCGTCGGCGTCGACGAGGTCGACCTCAGCAAGGGCCATGTGAGCTGGATCTCGCCCATCGCCCGCGCTCTGATGCGCGCCTTCGAAGGCGACGTCGTCAACATGCGCACGCCGGGCGGCGAGGAAGAGATCGAGATCGTGAAGGTCGACTACGTCTGAACCACGGGTCTGCCCACGGGACGGCATCTCGTCAGCATGACTCGCGATGGCCGGACCGTCAATAACTATGGTGATTTTAACATAAACACAGTGCTAGCCTGCGACGGCAGTTTTTTCGCACCGTAGAGGGGGGTCGATTCAGGGCGTGAATCGTTTGCGGTGAACGCCTTGTGCTCCGGAGCGGAACGCAAGTATTGCAATCGCGGCGCACCGTCCTGATTGGGCGCTCCGAGTCGGTCCATGCTGTCAGTGCAGGCAGCGCTTTCGTTCAGGTTTCCGCGGTCGACCCGCCGAGCAGCGGAAGGCCGCGAGGCCAATCAGGGTCGTGTTGCCCGGCGATCCGCTTCGCGCAGCGCATCGTCGATCAATTCACCGACGAGATCCTGGCCGAGGCGCCGGGCATCCGAGGCAAGGGCCGCTCCGACCGATCCGGCCAGTTGCCGCCCACCGCCCTCGTGCAGCCAGATCTGCACCTGTTCAGCCGTTTTCGCCACCTCGACCACCGGACGGCGCGAGCGGCGACGACCGACCTGAGTACGTTTGCCGACGATCGTTTGCTTGCGCACGTCTGGCTCCCTTGGCGGACGGCGACAGCTTAGTCCAGCCCTCGGTTACACGCGATGTCATTGGCGCGCGCATTGACGCAGGTTCTTTGCATTACGTCCGCAATCAGTCGCTCGCGTCTGTTGTGCGAAGAGACGGGCGAGCGCGAGGCGCCCGCCAGGGTAGTCTCTCCCCTCAGTCGGGGAATTCCCGATGTTGCGGCAGGTCGTCGGTGATGGTGAACCATGGTGCCTTGGAGCCGACGAAGATGTGCCGGGTCGGACGGATCGACGGATCATCCAGGAGCGTGCCCATGGCAACATGGACGAACGCGCCGTCGCGGACGACGGAGAAGAGCAGCGAGCCGCAGCGGCGGCAGTGCGTGTCGTTGGCCCTGTCGTCGCCATGGATCAGAAGCCGGTCCCGACCCTGGGTGACGGCGAGCTTTTCGCGCCCGATGCCGGCAAACGACTTGAAGGCCGAGCCGGTCGTGCGCCGGCAGTTGGAGCAGTGGCAGTTCATGGCGTAGGCGAAGGCATCGGCGACGGCATAGTGAACCCCACCGCAGAAGCACGTCCCGGCAAGCATCCCTGGCATCGATCGACCTCCTGCGCTGCGGAGTATGGTACCCTACCCGCGCGGTCGTTGCGGCGCGAGGTCGCGCGGGGGCAAGAGCCGATGAACACCATTGTTCTCTTCGTGGTCGCCTTGCTCTGCCTGATTTCCGGAGCCTGCGTCGGCTGGCTGCTTCGACAACGACTGCCGGAGCATCATCTGGCTCGTGAGTCGACGGATGTGATCAAGCTGGCGGCAGGCCTGATGGCGACGCTGGTCGCGATGATCCTCGGCCTCCTGGTGTCTTCGGCCAACACCTTCCACGGCCAGATCGAGACGCAGTACAAGCAGGGCCTGGCGAACGTCGCCCAGCTCGACCAGTACCTGCGCGCCATCGGACCTGAAGCGCAAGGCATCCGCGACCAGCTGCGGCGCACCGTCGTGCACTACCTTCGGCAACATTGGCCGCGCGACGACTTCGGCGCCGCCGACATCAGGATAGACGCAGCCGCCAACCCTGCGATCGATCTCGAAGATCGCATCCTCGAGCTCAACCTCACGACGCCCAAGCAGAAGTGGTTCCAGGCCCAGGCGCTGCAGCAGGCCAACGAGCTGGTGCGCATGCGCCAGCTCATGTCGAACGACGAATCGGGGCGGAGCTTGCCGATCCCCATCGTCGCCGTTCTGCTGGCCGTCGCCGCCGCGATCTTCGCGATGTTCAGCCTGTTCGTGCAGCCCAATCCGACCGTGGTGTTCGCGCTGGCACTCGCCGCCATCGCGGTGTCGGGTGCCCTCTTCCTGATCGAGGAGCTCAACACGCCGTTCGGAGGGTTGCTGCAGCTGTCGCGCGGTCCGGCCCATAACATGCTCGCCACGGTAGGCAGGTGAGCATTGCCGCAACGCGCCGGCACGCCCGCAGAAAGTCGGCTCGCATCGGCGTGCCGCCTATCCGTGCGGTATCACGTGCGCTCGCGCAGGTGGCTGCAATCCACCGGGATGTTCTTCGCTGCCCGGTTGGCCGCGGTCCATGACTGGAACTCGGCGGATTGCCGCACGGCGTCCTGCGCCCGGCCGAACGTCGCGGCGTCGGGAAACTCCGCCACGATGATCCACTGGCCGATGTTGGGGCCGCTGCCGATTCCATAGCAGCGCAGGCTCTTCGCGCCGTGCTTGAGCCAGACCGGCCGTGCGACAGCCACCTGTCGGTCGGCCACCTTCTCGTCGCCAATGGCATATCGCCAGGTCACCACGTAGGTCATGACGCTTCCTCGTTCGATTGAATCGGGAACGCGTGCACTC
>JAEZIF010000051.1 GCA_023416135.1 Pseudomonadota bacterium | reverse complement strand
GGATGCCGGCCTGTTCGAGAACGGGCGCCAGCGGCGTGCCAACCCAGCGGGCGGTGCCGATCCCGCCGATGAAGAAGGGAAAGCCGCGATTTCCGGCGCATTCCATCGTGAACACGACATCGCGCCGGGGCATCGCCATGAGCTGGTCGCGCGTAAGGGTCAGCGGCTGCCGAACCAGGCCGCTGACCGCCAGCGTCCAGTCCTTCGCGTCGATCTTCGGGAAGCCATAGTGGCCGACGGCGAAGAACCGATCGTTCGGCGTCAACCAGGCATCGACTTCCTCCCAGCGCAGCTGCTTCGGCACGACCTGTAAAAACGCTTCGGACGGCGGTGGCGCCGGCTGATCGGCCCAGGGAACGACCGTCTCGCCAGGCCGGCTCGGAAAGGACCAGGCGGGGGACGCCAGATCGAGGAGGCCAAGGCCGGCAGCCGCTGCCGTGCCGCCCTGAACCAGGAACTGTCGACGCCGGAAATCTTTCGCTTCCATGCTTGCCCTCTGCTCAGCTCCAGCCGAGCTCCTTCATCGCCCAGCTCGCATTCCAGATCTTGGTCATGTGGCGAATCCTGTCGCCGTCGAAATCCATGGAGTAGACGTAGTCCGAACTCGTGCGCTTGCCCGTGGGCGGCGGTCCACCGTCACCGGTGTGCGTCCCGGAAAACACGGCGTAGGCGGTGACATTGGCGCGCTGGTCATCGATCGCGAACGACTTCAGCGCATAGCGGCCGTCGGGCATCATCTTCATCAGGCCTTGCATCCAGTTGGCGTAGTTCTGCAAGGTCCGCACGTCGGCGAGCGGTTCGGCCTGGGCCGAGAAGGTGGCGTCGGGCTTGCAATATGCCTTGCACCCTTCCCAGCCCTTGCCCGTCTCGCATGCCTCGAAGAAACGTTCGGCCACTTCCTTGATCGACGCCATCGCGACCTCCTGGATCTGTTCTCGACGGCCGCGGACGCTCGCTACTTGATCGGCAACATCAGATGCTCATACGGCGTCCCGGGCCACATGACGTAGGGCACCTGGGGGTCGGCAACTTTCACGTCCCTCGGGTACCCTTGCATCATGGCTTTGGCTTCGGCGCCCACGATCATCACGTGTGGTCCGGTCTTGACCCAGTGATTGTCCGCGGCCTCCTTGGTGGAATACGGATCGCTGTTGCTTGCCCCGCTGTCGCCGCTCAGCATGTAGATGAAGCCGAGCTTCTGCGGTGCAGGTCCCTTGCTCTGCCAGGCCTCCGCCCACTCCATGGCCGCCTTGTCGGCGCACATCGGCGCGCCGCCCGGATCCATGCAGGTCCATCCGTTGTTGCCCTGCTTGACGACCTTCATCTTGCCGTCGGCCCCCATGTTCATGATCGTCGCATGTTCGAGAACGTGCGCCGGGGCGGCGTCCTTGAGCTTCGTCATGAGTTCCTTGTCATCCATCATGGCATGCTGTGCATGAGCTATCGAGGCAGAGCCCACGATGGACGAAGCGACGAACAGGAAGGCTAATGCTCGCGTCATTGGACCGTCTCCTCTGTGCTTTCTCCCCGACAACTTCCGCGCCGGCTTGCGTTGGCGCTCCGCCCCTCAGGACCTCGACGCCAGCGGCCGGATGTTCTGGTTCATGCGAAAGAAATTCCCCGGGTCGTACGTCGTCTTGACTTCCTGCAGGCGACGATAGTTCGGTCCGTAGGCCGCGGTGATGGCATCGCCCGGCTCATCGTCACCGAAATAGTTGACGTACCGGCCGGCACCGACGAAGGGCTGCAGGCTCGCATAGCTCTCCCGCGCCCAGGCGATGCAGTCGGCGTTCTGCCGACGGTCCATCCATTGCGACAGCACCAGCATGTTGTAGCCCGGCGAGCGGTGCGGGAAGGCGGTGTCGGTCGGCCCGACCCGCGCGACGGCGCCATGGAAATGTTCGAGCAGGATCTCGCCCATCGGCGCCGGGCAGCGCGCGAAGCCATCGATCATCGCGCGGATCGCGTCGTCGCTCAGCGTCGCGAGGAAGCTCGACTTCCAGTAGTTGAGCGCACCCCTCGGATAGCCGGCATCCAGCATGCTGTTCATCTGCGTGTAGGGCAGCGCCGCGATGCCATCCATCGCCGGCGTACCGAATGCCTTGATGGGCTGCACCGCCTTGTCGCCTTCGGCCAGCGAGCCGCAGTGGCACAGCACCAGGGCCGCGAGCTTCTGTCCCGAGCCGTCGGGTGCATGGGCCAACACCGCGACCACGGTGAGCTCGTCGGGAACCCGTTCGGTCAGGTCGCGATAGCGGCGCAGGACGTCCCACGCCACGTCGAAGGGATAGGCGATCAGGCCGCCGGTCACCTGCGGCCCGACGGGATGCAGCCGGTATTCCAGGGACGTCGCCACGCCGAAGTTGCCGCCGCCGCCACGCACGGCCCAGAACAGGTCGGGATTCTCCCGCTCGCTGGCGGTGACGACGCGTCCGTCGGCAAGGACCAGTTCGACCGACACGAGGTTGTCCAGGGCGAGCCCATGCTTGCCCATGAGCCAGCCGATCCCGCCGCCTAACGTCAGGCCGCCGATGCCCGTGGTCGAGATGACACCGCCGGTGACCGCCAGGCCATGCAGCTGGGTCTCGCGATTGAGCTCGCCCCACGTGGCGCCGCCCTCGGCCCGCACGCGGCGGGCGAGCGGATCGACATGGATGCCCTTCATCGGGGAAAGGTCGATCATGACGCCGCCGTCGACGGTCGCGCGCCCGGCCACGTTGTGACCGCCGCCACGAACGGCCGCCTCGAGATGCATCTTTTGCGCAACGGCGATGGCGTCGGCGACGTCGGCGACGCCGCGGCATCGCGCGATCAGCGCCGGCCGCTTGTCGATCAGGCCGTTGTGAACCTTCCTGGCATCGTCGTATCCGGTATCGCCAGGCTTGAGGAGCTGTCCCCGGAAGGTCGGGCTCAGCTCAGCGGCGGCATTCACGATGTCCAGCGCCATGGCCGGTCTCCCCCGCGATCAATGTCCGATCTTTGTCACTTCGCCGTGCCGCGACAAACGCATAGATTTCAGCCAGTAGATGAATTGGCATCACCTGGAGGGGTAGGAGATGCCGAGACTTCCGCCTCTGATAGAGCTGCGGGCCTTCGAAGCGGCGGCGCGACACCTGAGCTTCAAGAAGGCGGCGGCGGAGCTTTACGTCACACCGACGGCGATCAGCCATCAGGTCCGCCAGCTCGAGCGATACTGCGGGCAATCGCTGTTCCGCAGGCATCCGCGGCCGGTGGCATTGACCGAGGCAGGCGAGCGGCTGTTTCCCGGAGTTCACGACGGATTCGAAGCATTCGCCAAGGCCCTGGCCTGCGTGACGCGCAACGGCAGCAACCAGCCGCTGCGATTGACGACGACCAACGCCTTCGCCAGCCGATGGCTGGTGCCGAGGCTGTCGCTGTGGCGCCAACAGCCCGACGCACTGTCGCTCGAGGTCATCGGCACGGACGCCATCCTCGATCTTCGCAGCGAAGCGGATGTCGCGATCCGCAACGCGGCGACCGTGCCGAGGGATGGCGTCGCGAAGGCGCTGTTCCGCGAGTCGTTCTGGCCGATCTGCAGTCCACGCCTGCTTGCAGGCCACCGGCCGCTCAAGCGCGCGGCAGAGCTGCGCGGCCAGGTCCTCATCCATTTCCACTGGCCGCCCTTCATCGCGAACGCCGCGACATGGCAGCGATGGTTCACGGCCGCCCAACGGCGATGGCGCGACGTGCCCGAGAGCAACGAGATGGATCACCTGAGCTTTCGTGAAGAACCGCATGCCATGGAAGCGGTCCTCGCCGGCCAGGGCATCGGCCTGTTGAGCGACGTGCTCGTCGGCGACGAACTGAAGGCGGGTACTTTGGTGAAAGCGCTGGACCTGAAAGTGCCGGGCCCGGGCTTCTATCTCGTCCATGCGGCCGGCCATCCGCGCCAGCGCGAGATAGCCGCGCTCTCGAGCTGGCTGCAATCCGCCAAGTGACCGAGGCGGTGCTCAGTCCTCGCCCGCCCAGTCGACGCGATAGCGGATCTCCCAGGCATCGGCGGCCGTGGTGCGCCGCGCCTGCTCTTCGCCCGGCCGGGCGATGTAGTCGGCGCGCCGCCAGTCGGTGAAGGTCCTGGTATGGGCGGGGGTGAGGCCGAGCGACGGCTCGAACAGCACGTCGGTCTTGTCGGGCAGGCGCAGCACCAGAAGGCGACGCCAGGTGCGATAGTAGAGCTCGACGCTGCCCGTCAGCACCTCGCGCCCGTCGTCACGCCGGGCGTCCGACAAGGTGGCCGGCAAGGTGTTCCTGGCGGTCTGCAGCTCGACCGCGTCGCGCGATGATGGCGCCGCGACGCCCGGCGGCAGGCGGATCTCGAACACCAGCCGGGGTGCGGGGCCGTTGGCGTTGACCAGCGGGCGCATCAGCCAGAAAGCGCCGAGTCCCGCCGCGGCCAGGAGAACCACGCCGCCGAACACGAGACCGATGCGGCCGGCCACGGCGGCGCCCCTCAGCCCGGCGCGACGCAGCACCAGCCATGCGCCCAGCACCAGTCCCGCCAGCCCGCCGAGCGGTGCGCCGATGAACACTGCGAAATAGCCCGACGCACCTTCGAACGACGTGATGCCGAGCAGCGGCGCCAGCGCGGCGGCCGCGGTGGCGCCCAGGGCAAACCCCAAGGCCGCACCGACCACGGCCATCACGAGCGCCAGGAGCCAGGTCATGAGGGACGACCTCAACTCATTGCGGCCGGCGCTTGTCGCCGATCAGGAAGAACGAGTCGGTGATGAGCTGCAGATACTCCGCGGCGTCCCTGTATCCGACACCGCGCCTGAACGACGCCGACTGTTCCCAGAATGGCACGGGGATGCGCTGGCCCGGCGCGACGTTGGGAACCTCCTTCTGCGTCGGCTCCCAGATCCGGGTCGACGACAAGGTGCCCCTGATCATCCCCGGGGCGTCGCTCCGGTCGGCGAAGTACCAGAACACGCGCACCGCCTTGTCCTGATCGAAGCCGCCCGACGTCGGCATTTTCCTGGTCTTGAAGTCGGGGGTGGTCGGCACCTCGGCAAACGGCAGCTTGAACGCTTCCGCGCGCTTCCTGAACTCGGCCGTGAGCTTGCTGCAGGCTTCCACGGTCCAGGCAAAGCCGGGCGCGCTGGCGCAGTAGAACACGATACCCGACACCAGCTCGAAGGGGCGTTGCCCGGGCGCAGGCTCCATCTGCGCGCGGGCGCCGGTGGCGCCGAGAACGATGCACAGGAGTGCGATGCTGATCCTGTTCATTCCGGCAGCCCCCGTCCCCTGCCCTGCGCATCGAGAGCTTCACACGCGATGCGAGTGGCGGCAAGCTGCGGTCCGTGAACGCCGCCAGCCATCAGGCCCTCTACCGCAGCCTGCCGCGGATCCTCGGCGGGCTTATGGCATCCTTCGCGGTGCTGGCCGCCGGCATCACCGGCGCCGTGCTGCTCGCCGCGCCCGACCATAGGTTTCCGACATTGATCGGCACGATCTGCGCGTTCGTGGCAGTCTTCGCCGTATGCGCGACGTCGGCGCTGCGCCGGCATCGCTGGACGATCGAGGCGGATGCCGTGCTGGTCGAGGAGCGGCCGCTGGTGCCGCTTATTGGCAGGCGCCGCGTGCGGCGCGTGGCCTTCGGCGAGATCGCCAGCCTCAACAACGTGTCGAACGGCCCCGACGAGTTGCTGGCGCTCACGACGCGTGACGGCGAGCGGTTCGTCCTGCCGCCGGTGCGGGTCCGCGGCGACGGACCTGTTCCCTGGCCCGACCAGGAAGCACTGACCGCCTTCGCCAGCCGGCTGCAGGCAGCCATGACGGCAGCGGGCAGCGTGGCGCCGGCCGTTACCGACGGCCTGGGGTTCTGGAACCGGCCGCCGGGACTCGCCCTGCTCGGCGTCGTCTTCCTGGCGAGCCTGGCGCTGGCCGCAGTCGTGCTGTGGAGCCTGTGGGAAGGCGCGATCATCCGCGCCCGCTCGCACGAAGCCGCTGCCCTGCTGGTGGCGCTGCCGATCCTGATCGGCTGGCTGCTGCGCCGGTCGTGGCGGCGGCGGCGATCGGTGATGCGGGCGATGCGCTGAGATGATGTTTGTCCGATATCCGGAACTTCAGACGGTGACCTGCGTTTCCATCAATTGGCGCACGCCGTCGCAGCGGACCGCCCCGTGCACGGAAGGTCCGAATTGCCCCTGTCAGCAACGCAACGAGCCCTGTCCCGGCTCGTCGCCGACGACGAAGCGGCCATCCTGAAGGGCTGGCTTCAGACCTTGTCGACGGCCGAAGCGCGTATCTCGCCACAGCAAGCGCAGGCCCTGGGCAAGGAACTCTTGCAGGCGCTGGGCAGCGCCCTTTCCAAAGGCAACATCACGGACATCCGCGGCGCCGACTTTGCCGAGGTCCGCGACCTGCTGGCCGGCTTCTCCCGCTCGTGCGCGTTGGAGGGCTTCTCACCGTCCGAAACCGCCACCTTCATCTTTTCCCTGAAGCACGCGCTGTTCGAGCACATCAACGCGACGACGGGCGACGCCACCTGGATGGTGGAGAATGCGTGGGCGCTCAGCCAGCTGATCGACCAGCTCGGGCTGTTCACCGTCGAGAGCTTCCAGAAGACGCGTGACGAGCTGATCGAGCGCCAACGCCAGGAGATCGAGGAGCTGTCGACCCCGGTCGTCAAGCTGTGGGACGGCATCGTCGCGCTTCCGTTGATCGGCACGCTCGACAGCGCGCGAACGCAGGTCGTGATGCAGAACCTGCTCGAGACCATCGTGCGGACCGGGGCGGAGATCGCCATCCTCGACATCACCGGCGTGCCCATGGTCGACACGCTGGTCGCCCAGCACCTGCTGAAGACCGTGTCGGCGGCCCGCCTGATGGGCGCCGACTGCATCATCAGCGGACTCCGCCCGCAGATCGCCCAGACCATCGTGCAGCTCGGCGTCGAGCTCAACGTGATCTCCAAGGCAACGCTCGCCGACGCCCTGGCGCTCGCCCTGAAACGCACCGGCCGCGCCGTCAAAGCGAGCACCGGGCCGCGCTGACCGCACGGCAGCCATGGGCAAGGAATGCGGTCGCGTCTTTCCAGGCGATGTCCAACACAAACGAACGCGGCGACGAAAATATATGGTGCCGCCGGCCCCTGATAATCGGGGCCGCGCATCCCCACATGAAGGTCTGCCCGGTCAGCCGCGGATCGTCGATCAACGCGCCGACAGGCAACAGCGACACAACAGGAGCCCCAGTTGGAGACCCTCGACGAGAAGCGAGCGCGCCTGCGCGGCGAGTTGCAGCACGCCCACCGCGCGTGGCTGCGAGAGAGCGAAGGCGCGGCTGGACTCCTGGCGGGCTCAGCGACCGCCAACGCCTCGGATCGCCCGTCGGACGGCCAAACGAAGTGGTCCATCTACCTCGCGGCAAAGCAACGACTCGTCGCGGCGTATGCCGAGGAGGCGTCCTCGACCGGGAGCGCCTTCCATTAAAAAGGAACCGCGCGCGGTTGCATTTGAATGGAAACACGGCTGTAGCCGTAACATCTCGCGGCCAACGGACGATCACGCACATGCAGCTTTCGGAACCCGAGAAACGGTGGCTGCCCAGCCCGATCGCCTGGCGCCAATACGAGGCCAAGCTGGCATCGGGCTTCACGGCAACGCTCGGCTTCTCGCTCGGGGATCCGTGGGAGGCAGACACGGCCCGGGTCATGGCGGCGTATGGCGCTTCACACCTGGGGCTTCTCGTCGTCCTCGACGATCCGCAGTCGTCGGAAGGGCCGGTGCTATGGTTCCAGGAAGCGACGTGCCTCACCTTGCTTTCGCCGGACCCGATGAAGATAGGCGACGAGGTGCGCGCGCTGTTGCCGCGCTACTTCACTGCCTTCTTCCACGAGATCAAGGATCTTGCGGCCGAGCTTGGAAACGTCACGCTGATTGCGCCGCGGACCGGCGACAAGAAGCTTCATTGAGAAAGCCTCAGGTACTCCTGTCAATGATCGAACTCACTGTCCACGAAGCCGAGACGCTCATTCAGATCGCCAATGGGTGGGACGGCGTGGAGGAAATTTCCGAGACCGACGTGACCCGGCTGCAGACCCTGGGGCTGGTCGAGCAGCGCGGGATGTCGATTGGCCTCACGGCCATGGGCAGACAGAGCATCGTCCGGCTCAGGAGGGCGTAGTCCTCGCATAGTCGAGTTTTTTTCGACGAGGCAGGCAACTGCCGGTGCGGTGAGTGCCTGTTAAGACAAGCGCTGTCCCGCGAGCGCTCCGTAACCGCGGCCTTATTTCCTCCAGGACGCTCTGCGTGCCGCCATGACCCTCCGTCCCGAATATTCGCTCGGCCATTCCGAGTACAACCCTTTCCTCTTTGCACTCGTGCGCAGCGGGCAGCGCGGCCCGGGCGCCGAAATGGACGACCTCACGGTGCTTTCGGCCCTGACATGCCTTCAGTTCGACCCTTGGCAGGAGGCGGGGCGGCTTGCCGACCTGCCGCACGACATGGCCGCCCACAGGCTCGCCGAGACCCTGGCGCGGCTTCCCGAGTTGAATGGGCGGATGGTCGACGCCGCCGCCGCGGCCGAGAGGCTCGTCGCGCTCCTGCCCGCCAGCGCGGCGCCCGCCGTGCCGCTCACGCCCGAGGCTTCCGCTGCCCAGCGCAAGGCGACTGCCGGCCCGGGCACCGCCGTCCAGAAACCCGGCCACCCGACGTGGGTCATCTGGATAGTGCTTGCCGCGGCCACGCTGGCGATCGCCATCCATCTCCAGCACGACAACAACCTCGAATCATCGGCACGCCGCGGCTGGACGGTCGAGCGGTGAACCAAAGCACCGCGCTGGCCGATCAGGTCGAGCGACGTCGAACGGCCCGAACTGCCGCGTGGACGCAGCGAGCAGCGGTGTGTATGGATGCTTCACCATCGCCCCTGAGATTCGGCTTGCGATGGCTGAGAGATGCGTGTGGTCCCGCCCATCAGGGAAGTGACGCATGACCCCCCGCCTGCCGTTGCCTGCGCCATCGACAGCCGACGGCGATCCTGCCGTCCACCGTGAAGCATGACGAACAATGGGGGCGGTCCGTGGGATCGTGGCGGCGGCGGGCCGTTCGGCGCGCGCCGGCCACCGGACATGGAGGACGTCGTCCGCAGGGGCGGGGAGCGCCTGAAGAACCTCGTTCCCGGCGGCTTCGGATCCTACAAGGGTATCGTGCTGGTCGTGCTGCTGGGCCTGGCGATCTGGCTGGTCACCGGCTTCTTCCGCGTGCAGCCCAACCAGCAGGCGATCCAGCTCGTGTTCGGCAAGCCCTATGGCAAGCCGGCCGAGCCCGGCCTGCACTACAACCTGCCGAGCCCGATCGGCGACGTCGTCGTGGTCAACGTGCAGGACCAACGCCGTGTCGTCATCGGCTCGCGCGGCGCCAGCCAGGATCGCCCAGCTGCCCGCGGCGGGGTGCGCCCCGCCTCGACCGAGAACCTGATGCTGACCGGCGACGAGAACATCGTCGACATCGAGTTCGCCGTGCTGTGGCAGATCAAGGACGTCTTGAAGTACGCCTTCGACGTGCGCAATCCGGAAGAGAACGTGCGCGACGCCGCAGAGGCGGCCATGCGCGAGGTCATCGGCCGGTCGAACCTGCAATATGCCCAGACCGAGGGCCGCAGCCGCATCGAGCAGGACACCAAGGACCTGCTGCAGCGCATTCTCGACGAGTATGGGCTCGGTGTGCGCATCTCCAACGTCCAGCTCCTGCGCGTGGATCCGCCCCAAGAGGTCATCGCGGCGTTCCGCGACGTGCAGGCGGCGCGCGCCGACAAGGAGAAGAGCATCAACGAGGCCAACACCTATCGAAACCAGGTGCTGCCGCGAGCCGGGGGCGAGGCCGAATCGATCATCCAGCGCGCCGAAGCCTACAAGGCCGAGACCGTCGCCCGGGCGAGCGGTGACGCCCAGCGCTTCACCAAGGTGCAGGAGCAATACGACAAGGCCCGCGATGTCACGACCGAGCGGCTCTACCTCGACACCATGGAGGAGGTGCTGCGCAACGTGAACAAGGTGCTGGTCGACAAGAACACGTCCGGCGGGACCGGTGGTATACTCCCTTATCTGAGGCTGCCCGAGCTCAAACCTCGCGAGTCACCACCCGCAGGGAGCATTCCGCCGGCCCAGGACCCAACGCGATGAGGACCCATCGTGCCCGGTGAAACAAGCACCGCCCGGGCGCTCTGACCACGAGCGGAAATCGCAACGGCTCATGGACGCGCCCGGTGGCGAGGTGTATGGATGCCGAACCATCGCCCCCTTAGCTTCAGCTTGCGATGGCTGAGAGACGCGTGCGCTCCCGCCCCAGTGGAGGCAGCGCATGAAAGAGTGGCTCGTACCACCCCTCCTGTTCCCAAACTTTCTGGCTTTGCTGATCATCGGCTACGCGATCCTGCGTGCGCCGACCTGACGGCGGCGCGCGGCCGGAAAGGATTCGTCATGAGAATGCCCACGAACACCAAGCCCCTGATCCAGGGCGCCGTTGGGGCGGCTGGGTAACAGGCGGCACGGCGCGCAAGGATGCCGTGATGGCAGCGCACGAGGCAACGGTGACGGCGCTCGCGCCGTTCTGCGCCGAGCGCTTCCGCGCCCAGGGCGACGCGTCGGCCCAGATGGCCGAGCTCGCCAAGGCGAGCACATGGGAGCGCAACCGCGTCGTTGAGAAAAGCGGCTTCGCCTCGCTGCCGGGCAGCAAGGCCGGCGAACCCGACCTCGCCCGCGCCTGCGCCGAACTCCTGATGGCGCCGCCGACGCCCAAGACCTGAAGCGACGCGTGCCAAGCCGAAGGAAGCAAAGGAGGAGGTTCTCATGCCGACTGCCCTGCCCGCTCCGGTTCGCTCATCCGTCCTGGCCGTCGCTCTGCTGACGACGGCCTGCGACAGCTTCCACGCCGGCGAGCGGCATGACGTGCACCTGCGGTGCGCCACCGGTGAGCGGCGCCCGCGTGAAGGCGACGTACCGGCCGTCCGGGGAGACCTCGGGCGCCGAGTCGCGCTGCCCGTGCGTGAGC
>JAEZIF010000040.1 GCA_023416135.1 Pseudomonadota bacterium | reverse complement strand
CCGAAATACATCGCCCGCCGTCTGGTCCGCTTTGCCGTCGAGGATATCGGCATGGCCGATCCCAACGCGCTGACCCAGACGCTGGCGGCATGGGACACCTACGATCGGCTGGGCTCGCCCGAAGGTGAGCTCGCGATTGCCCAGGCGGTGATCTATCTCGGCACCGCGCCCAAATCGAATTCGGGCTACGTCGCGTTCGGCGCCGCCAAGCGGGCCGCCAAGGAACACGGCTCGCTGACGCCGCCCATGCACATCCTGAATGCGCCGACCCGGCTGATGAAGGACCTCGGCTACAGCAAGGGCTACGAGTACGACCACAACGCCGAGGACGGATTCTCCGGCCAGAACTACTTCCCCGACGGCATGGCGCGCGAGGAATTCTACCAGCCCGTCGAACGCGGCTTCGAGCGCGAGATCCTGAAGCGCCTGGACTACTGGAAGAAGCTCAGAGTGAAGAAGCGCTGAAGCGCCAAGGAAGCGTGTCTCATGAATTAAGGTTTGGCCATCGCGCGCACGACGCGGCGGTCGCGGCCGTAGACGTCGTCGCGGAAGGTCGGCACGCCCTGGGCGTCGGCTGTCACCGTGCGATAGGTCACGTAGAGAGTGATCGGCTCCGGAAACGTGTAGTGCGCCTGCTGGCCGGCATCGATCACCTGACGTACGCGCTCCTTGCTGAAGCCGTTCCTGCCGCCGAACGCCTTCTCGGTGAAGTCGAGCGGGTTCTGCAGGCGGATGCAGCCATGGCTGAAGTTGCGGCTGCCCTCGGTGAACAGCCAGCGGCTGGCCGTGTCGTGCATGTAGATCCCGTACCTGTTGGAGAACGGCAAGAAGATGTAGCCCAGCGCATTGCCGGCTCCGGGGTCCTGCCGGATGCGATAAGGGAAGGCTTTCGGATGGATCGAGCTCCAGTCGATCGAAGCAGGATCGAGCTCGGTGTCGTCGCTCCAATTCTCGAAGATCTTGAAACCCGCGGCCTGCAGCGCGTTGGGATCGCGGCGCAGCATCGGCAGGTATTCCTCGCCCGAGATCGACCGCGGCACCGTCCAGTAGGGATTGGTCTGGAAGCCGCGCATGGTCGACTGGATCTCGGGCGTCGGATCCTTGGGCGTGCCGACGATCACCAGGCTCTGGAACGCGACCTTGCCCTGGTCGACGAACATCATCGAATAGTCGCCGGCATTGACGAAGACATAACGTCTGCCGAGATCGGCCGGCAGCCAGCGCCGCCGCTCGAGGTTGGCGACGATCTGGTCGATGCGCTCCTCGATCGTGGTGTTGAGCGACTGCGTGGTCTTGCCGCCGATGATTCCGTCGACCGTCAGCCCCTTGGTCTCCTGGTAGGATTTGACGACGACGGCCAGCGGCTCGTCGTAGAGCTCTAGCGCTGCGTCTGCCGCCGGCTCGGGCACGGCGAGGCCGAGCTCTGCCAGCCGCTTGCGCAGGATCGGCACGCGTGGATCGGTCATGCCGGGCTTCAGCAGATTGCCGGCGGGCAGTTGCGTGAACACCGCCTTGCCGCGCTTGTCGCGCCACACGGCGAGCGCCTTCTGCAGCGCCGGATAGTCGCCCTTGGGAGCGAGGTCGGCGAGCCAGCCGGCAAAGTCGCCGGCTTCGGCCGCCGCCTTCAAGAGGTCGGCGCGCTCGACCTTGCGCTGGACGATGTCGATATCCTTGTCGACGCGGTTGGCGCGCACGCGACCCGTCGACAGGTCGCTGGCATAGGTGACGAAGGCCGCGGTAAGCAGGGTCTCGGTGGCGGGATCGGTGCCGGCCTCGACCGCCTTCTCGACTTCGGCAAGTCCGTACCACTTGGGGTCGAGCCCGTGGTCGGCCGCACTGCGAATCGCCTTGACCAGGACATCGGCGCGCGCGCGGTTGGCGCTCGAACCGGTCCAAAGGGTGTCATTGGCAAGGGCGGGAAGGGATCCCGAAAGGGGGATCGAGAACGCCAGCAACGCGGCGAAAAAGCGAAGGCGAATCACGCCGCGTGTATAGCAGTAACCGCCCGATTCGTCCATTGAGTAGCGAAGCCATGGGCCTGCAGGAAAGCCAGCAAATCCGCAGTCGCACGCCGTTTCAGCTCGGCCGTGCCGCCGCCCGCACGGGCGCCTTTGGTGACGCAGTGCCGGCGCGCCCAGGCCTGGTATTCCGGCTCGCTCATCGCCCGTCCGGCCGCGACCACGAAGTGGCGGCCGTCATCCTCAATGAAGTTGGTGCAGCACGACCAGTTCTCGGCGTCCTTGATGTCGAAGACCGGGCCGACCGATTCCCAACCGTGATGGGCGTTGCCGTAGACCTTGACCTTGATGCGCGCATTGCCGGCCGCCCGCATCCGTTCGGCGTACTCGACGGCAAGCGGCGCCGGCGTGTAGTCGTCGCGCGCCGCCGGCATGAAGAACATCGGCTTGCCGTGGGTCGACGGATCGCGGTGCTGCGCGGTGGCGCCCGGGCAGATCGCGACATGCAGGTCGAACAGATGCCGAAAGCCGTTGCGCCAGCGCTGGCGCACGGCGATGGCGGTATTGAGCGCGGCACCACCGCCCTTGGACACACCCATGACGCCGATCCGCTCGCGATTGACCCGCGGGTCGGCGCGCAGCAGGGCGAGTGCGGCGAACGCATCGCCCTCCATCTGGGCAGCCGACACCAGGGTCTGGTCGGCCACGGTGCGGCGCACGCCCCGGCCGGTGAAGCTGTCGACGATCAGGGCGGCGACGCCGGCCTCGTTCAGCGCCTGGGCATAGAAATGCTCACGATGGCGCTGGACGCCCGCACTCGAGGTCAGAATAACCATGCAGGGTACCGGCCGATCGGCCTCGGGCAGGTGCAGGCTCGCCGTCAGCCGCGCCGGTCGGCAGGCCGCGGGATGGTCGAAGGTCAGCGTGTCGAACGCCAGCGATTCCATGGACCCTGTTTACCTTGTCCCGTAGGTTGCGCGCCATGAGCGCAAGCCCGAAGGTCCAGATGCGAGCCGTCGCCGGCGACGAGGCCGGTCTGCGGCTCGACCGCTGGTTCCAGCGCCATTTCCCGGAGCTGGGCCACGGCGCCCTGCAGAAGCTGTTGCGCACCGGCCAGGTCCGCATCGATGGCAAGCGCGCCGAGGGCAAGGACCGGGTCGAGCCCGGCCAGACCATCCGCCTGCCGCCCGGCGTCACCACTGCGCCGCCGCCCAAGCCGCGCGAGATCCCCACCGTGTCGGACCGCGACGCCCAGGAGATCCGCGCCCTGGTCATTCACAAGGACGCCGAGGTGATCGTGCTGAACAAGCCGCCTGGGCTGGCGGTGCAGGGCGGCACGGGCACCGAACGACATGTCGACGGCATGCTCGATGCGCTGCGTTTCGGCAACGAGGAACGGCCGCGGCTGGTCCACCGTCTGGACAAGGACACGTCAGGCCTGCTGCTGATCGCCCGCACGAGCCTGGCGGCCCGGCGCCTCGGCGACTCCTTCCGCGACCGCGAGACCGAGAAGCTCTACTGGGCGGTCGTCGTGGGTGCGCCGCCGCGTTCGGAAGGCGCCATCGACCTGCCGCTCGCCAAGCGTCCCGGCGCGCGCGACCGCGAGCTGATGCAGGTCGACCACGAGAACGGCCAGAAGGCGCTGACCCACTTCCGGGTGCTCGATCGCGCCGGCAAGCGCGCCGCTCTGCTGGCGCTGTGGCCGCGCACCGGCCGCACTCACCAGTTGCGCGTTCACTGCGCGGAGATGGGCTGCCCGATCCTCGGCGACGGCAAGTATGGCGGCGAGGAAGCCCTGCTGTCGGCCGTCGCCGATGCCCGCCGCCTGCATCTTCATGCCGGGCGCCTCGTCCTGCCGCACCCTTCCGGCAAAGGTGAGCTCGCAATCAATGCACAGCCACCGCCTCACTTCCTCCGTACCGTTGAAGCATTCGGCTTCTCGTTTGACGGCGTTTGAGGGAGAATCAGCGGGTAATGCGCGTTCCCTGGAAGCGATTGGCCTGGATTCTCGTGGCCGCGATACCCGTCGGCGCGGTGGCGGGGATCGTTTGGGTCGGCGCGCGCGATCTGTCCAGCTTCCAAGGCCGCCTGACCGAACAGGTGCGCAAGGTCACCGGCCGGGAGATCGCCGCCCGCGTGCCGCTCAGCATCAAGCTCGGTACCCAGCCCGCCATGGTGGCGGAGGGCGTCACCCTGACCAACGCGAGCTGGGGCTCGCGCCCGGAACTCGCCCGGGTGCGCAAGCTCACCCTATTCCTCGATCCGGCGTCGCTGTTCCTTGGGGAGCTCAAGATCGGCCGCGTCCTGCTTGAAGGCGCCGACATCCTGGTCGAGCGCAACGAGGTGGGCGACACCAACCTCGAAATGCTGCCGCCGCCCGACGGCTCGGGCCCGCATCCCGGCGAGAACCGCTCGCTCAGGCTGCGGACGGCGCCGGCTTTCCCCTGGATCGGCACGATCGACGTGCGCGACTCGGTTCTCACGATCGCCGAAGGGCAGGGCCGTCCGCCGGTGGTGGTGGAGATGTCGACCGCGACCTTCAAGTCGTCGGCGCCCAACCAGCCGCTGCAGCTCGAGGGCAAGTTCGCCGCGCCACAGGCGACGCCGCTCGACCTCACCGGCACCGCCGGCTCGTTCGACGGCTGGATGAGAGGACTGCCCGGCAATATCGATGTGCAGGGCGATTGGGGCAGCGGCAAGATCGCGATCAAGGGCAGCGTCAACGCCAAGGGCACCACCCTCGCCATCACGTCGGAAGGCCCGGACGTGTCGGTGTTCGGCCCCTACGTGCGCCTGCCGGTCCCGGCCGGCGGTCCGTATGTGCTCAACGCCAAGGCCGGCACCTTGCGCAGCAGCTTCAAGGTCGAGGTGACGTCGCTGAAGGTCGGCTCGAGCGAACTCGCCGGCGAGGCGCTGTTCCGTGTCGACCGCAAGGGCACGCCGACCGTGACCGTCAACGCCGATGTGAGTCGGCTCGATATCGGCGACCTCAAGGCCGTTCCATCGGGCGCACCTGCTGCGAACACGCCGCAGGGTCCGGCGCGACTGGTGCCGACCAAGCCGTTCTCGGCGAGCTGGCTCGGCCGTTCGGCCATGTCGGTGACGATGCGGCTGGGCGAGATCGTCGGGCTGGGCAGCAAGATCCAGAATGCCTCGGTCACGCTGACCTCGGGCGAGACCCGCTTTGCCCTCCGCGCTGCCGCCACGGTCGGCGGCGGCTCGGCAGGCTTCGACCTTGTCTACGATCCGACGGGCCGTATCGGCCAGGCCACGCTCACGGCTTCGGTAAGCCGCGTGTCGCTCGCCGATCTCACGACGCTGCTGGGCTTCGACGTCGGCCTGCGCGACGCCGTGGGCGACATCGACCTGCGCCTGCGCGGCGGCGGCCGCAACACCCGCGATGCGCTCAATTCGGCCAGCGGCACGATCGAAGTCGCCGTCACCAAGGGGCAGTGGCCGCGCAGCCAGTTCGCCAACTGGCCGGGCGAGACCCAGCGCCTGCTGGGCGGCGGCGACACCGGCGTGCCGTTCAACTGCGTCGCCGGCCGCTTCGAAGTGAGCGGTGGCGTTGCCCATCTGCGGCGCCTGGTGGTCGACACGCCCCGCACCACCATGGTGGGCGGCGGCTATCTCAGCCTCAGGACCGAAGGCTTCGAGTTCATCCTCGCTCCCGAGGCGCGCGACTACCAGAATGCCGGGCTCGCCTCGCCGCTGCGCATCAAGGGCGGCAGCGGCCGTGAGACGGCGAGCGCGCTCGAGCCCAACCTCGCACGCCTGATCATTCCGGCCGGCGTGGTGCAGAGCATGAGCGCCCAGGTCAACCAGGCGGGGAAGCAGGCCACCGCCAATCCGTGCGCGGTCGTGGCGCCGCGTGTCGAAGGCCTGAGACCTGGCCTCAGGGCGCAGATGCCCGTGCCGTCGGCTGCCGACACGCGCCATCGCGGCGGCCGCCCGCAGGGCCAGACACCAGGACCGCAGCGCAGCCGGCCGTGACGTGCGGCTCGGCTGAACTGATCGCCATTCCGTTCAGCCGACTGAAAGGCGCCGCGATATTGCTCATGGCATCGGTCTTGGTTGCGGCTTGCAGAGCGGTAAGGCGCGGGCAAAGCCGCCCTTGTCGCCGGGCCCGCCGGGCGTGTAAGCCCTCGACTCGATGAAGCGTTTCTACAAGGAGACGGCCGTCGACCTCGGCGACGGCGGCCATCGCGTCCTGCTCGACGGCAAGCCCATGCGCACGCCGGCCAAGGCGGTGCTGGTGGTGCCGACGCGCGCCCTGGCCGAAGCGATCGCGGCCGAATGGGCCGAGGTGCCGGACAAGGCCGACATCAACGTCTCCCACCTGCCGCTGACGCGGCTGGCCGCGACGGGGCTCGACCGAGTGACGACGCAGCGCGCGCGCGTCATCGACGACACCGCCAAGTACGCGGGCTCCGACATGCTGTGCTATCGCGCCAGCGAACCGGAGACTCTGGTGAAACGCCAGCTGGAGACGTGGCAGCCGCTGCTCGACTGGGCGGCCGCGCGCTACGGTGCGCGCCTGGTCGTCGTCGAGGGCCTGGCCTTCGTCGAGCAGCCGACCGATGCTGTCGCGCGGCTGCATGAGGCGGTTGCGGCGCACAGCGACCTCGGCCTGTCGGCGCTCTACAACCTCACGCACATTTCGGGCTCGCTCGTCGTGGCGCTGGCCGTCGCCGAAGGGCATCTTTCGGCGGCCGATGCGTTCGCTGCGGCTCAGCTCGACGAGCTTTATCAGATCGAGCGCTGGGGCGAGGATCCGATCGCGGTCAAGCGCCACGCCGGCATCAGGCACGACATCGACGCCGGCGCGCGCTTCCTCGCGCTGCTGGCCGAATGGCGGTTGAAAGGATGACCATGACGGCGGGCGCAAAATTCCGGGAAGTGCTGGCGGGCAAAGGCCTCGTCGAGGCGATGGCGGCGCACAGCCCGTTGTCGGCGATGCTGGCGGCCGAGGCGGGCTTCGATGCCGTCTGGGCGTCCGGCTTCGAGCTCTCGGCAATGTACGGCGTGCCCGACGTCAGCGTGGTGTCGATGACCCAGCATCTCGATATGACGCGCGCCATGGTCGACCGCGCCGGCCTGCCGGTGGTGGCCGACATCGACACCGGCTTCGGCAACGCCATCAACGTGCTCTACGCCATCGAGCAGTACGAGCGCGCGGGCGTGGCGGCGATCGTCATGGAGGACAAGAGCTTTCCCAAGGTCACCAGCCTGATCGCCGGCGGCCGCCAGGAGATGGTCCGCATCGAGGAATTCCAGGGCAAGATCGCTGCGGCGCGCGCAGCGCGCAAGAACAGGGACCTCGTGCTCGTGGCCCGCACCGAGGCGCTGATCGCGGGCCTCGGCCAGGAGGAGGCGCTGAAGCGGGCGCGCGCCTACGAGGCGGCCGGTGCCGACATGATCCTGGTCCACTCCAAGCAGAAGACGCCGGACGAGATCGAGGCCTTCGTCGAGGCCTGGGACGGCAAGGCGCCGCTCGCACTGGTGCCGACGGCCTATCCGCAGATGACCGTGGCCCGGGTGCGCGAGCTCAGGAAGATCGGCCTCCTGATCTGGGGCAATCACGCCGTCCGCGCTGCGGTCGGCGCCATGCGCAAGACCTACGCCCAGATCCGCAGGGACGGCGGCATCCACGGCGTCGAGGCGAGCATCGCCACCGTCGAGGACGTGTTCGAGCTGCAGGGCATGGGCAGGGTCAAGGACGACGAGAAGCGATTCCTGCGGTGAAACGACGGATCGCCGTCATTGCGATATCGCTGGCCGCGCTCGTGGCGACGGCCGAGCTGTCGGTCGCGCAGGACCTCAGCGGCGAATGGATGTTCAAGCGGCGGGCGCGCGAGGGTGTCCACACGGGGACCCTCATCATCGACAACGACGGCCAGGTCAGGCAAAAGGGCCGCAGCCCGCTCCAGGACTACTCGCAATGCGGCCACGTCGTCGCAGCGGGCGACAAGGTCGAGATCGTCTTCACGTCGGTCAAGAGCAGCGGCGGTTACAGCATCGACCACTTCTACTGCGCCATGCAGGGCGAAAACGTTCTCAGCTGCTTCAATATCGATGGCATCGGCAAGGAAGACGACCTGTTCAGGATCGAGCGAATCGGCCGCACGCCGGCTTCGCCTGACGGACTGATGGACGACGTCTGCCCCGCCCGGGAACGGCCTCAGGTCTAGACCTTCCCGTCATTTTGGCCGAAAACAGACGTAATGAGTCGGAGTTCGTGAATAATGCAGCAGATGTTGGAAGAGCTCGAGCGGCGTCGCGCGGCGGCGCGCCAGGGCGGCGGCCAGCGCCGCGTCGAGGCGCAGCACGCCAAGGGCAAGCTGACGGCGCGCGAGCGCATCGACGCGCTGCTCGATCCCGGCTCATTCGAGGAATACGACATGTTCGTCGAGCACCGCTCGATCGACTTCGGCATGGAGAACCAGAAGATCCCGGGCGACGGCGTCGTGACCGGCCACGGCACGATCAACGGCCGGCTGGTCTACGTCTTCAGCCAGGACTTCACCGTGTTCGGCGGCGCACTGGCGGGCATGCACGCGGCCAAGATCTGCAAGGTCATGGACACGGCGATGAAGGTCGGCGCCCCGGTGCTGGGCCTCAACGACTCGGGCGGCGCGCGCATCCAGGAGGGCGTCGATTCGCTGGCGGGCTACGCTGACGTCTTTCAGAGGAACGTGCTGGCCTCGGGCGTGATCCCGCAGATCTCCATGGTCATGGGCCCATGCGCCGGCGGCGCCGTGTATTCGCCGGCCATGACCGACTTCATCTTCATGGTGAAGGACAGCTCCTACATGTTCGTCACCGGCCCCGACGTGGTGAAGACCGTGACCCACGAGACGGTGACCCAGGAAGAGCTGGGCGGCGCGCTCACCCACACGCAGAAGTCGGGCGTCTCCGATCTCGCCTTCGAGAACGACGTCGAAGCGCTGCTGCAGCTCCGCCGCTTCGTCGACTTCCTGCCCTCGAACAACCGCGAGAAGCCGCCGCTTCGCCCGACGCACGATCCGGTCGACCGCGACGACTACTCGCTGGACACGCTGGTGCCGGACAATCCCAACAAGCCCTACGACATCAAGGAGCTGATCCTGACGGTCGTCGACGAGGGCGACTTCTTCGAGCTGTCGCCCGAGTGGGCCGGCAACATCGTCGTCGGCTTCGGCCGCATGGCCGGTTGCACCGTGGGTTTCGTCGCCAACCAGCCGATGGTGCTGGCCGGCTGCCTTGACATCGACAGTTCGCGCAAGGCCGCGCGTTTCGTGCGTTTCTGCGACGCCTTCAACATCCCGATCGTCACCTTCGTCGACGTGCCGGGCTTCCTGCCGGGAACCACCCAGGAGTTCGGCGGCATCATCAAGCACGGCGCCAAGCTTCTCTACGCCTATGCCGAGGCGACGGTGCCCAAGGTCACGGTGATCACCCGCAAGGCCTATGGAGGCGCCTATGACGTGATGGCCTCCAAGCACCTGCGCGGCGACGTGAACTATGCCTGGCCGGGCGCGGAGATCGCCGTGATGGGCGCCAAGGGGGCGGTGGAGATCATCTTCCGTTCCGACATCGGCGATGCCGACAAGATCGCGGCGCGCACCGAGGAGTACCGCCAGAAGTTCGCCAACCCGTTCGTGGCGGCCAATCGCGGCTTCATCGACGACGTGATCATGCCGCACGGCACGCGCCGGCGGGTCATCAGGGCGCTCAAGACCCTCGAGAACAAGAAGCTCGAGAACCCGTGGCGCAAGCACGGCAATCTTCCCCTATGAGCGGGTCTCTGTGACCTCGATGGCCGTGCATCTGACGCCGGAGGAGCGCATGCGACGGGGCCGCAAGGTACGGCTGCACGTCATCGTCGCCCTGCTGACGCTCCTGGTGCTGATCGCCGTCAACGCCCTCTTCAGCAGCCGCTATCCGTGGTGGCTGTGGGTGCTGACGGCGTGGATCCCGCTGATTGCCGGCCATACCGCCTGGGCCATGGGCCTGTTCGACCGCGATAGAAAGGAACCGTGAGAATGGCCGCCAAGAAGAAGGCCGCGAAGAAGAAGGCCGCTGCCCGGAAGGCCGCTCCCGAGGCGGCGGCAAAGGCCGCGAAGGCGAGGGCACCGGCCAAGAGCCATCCGCTGTTCGACAAGATCCTGATCGCCAACCGCGGCGAGATCGCCTGCCGCGTCATCCGCACGTGCAAGCGGCTCGGCATCAAGACCGTGGCCGTCTACTCCGAGGCCGACGCCGATGCGCTGCATGTGCGCGAGGCCGACGAGAAGGTGCTGATCGGCCCGCCGCCCTCGACGCAGTCCTACCTGCAGGTCGACAAGATCGTCGAAGCCTGCAGGAAGACCGGCGCGCAGGCGGTCCATCCCGGCTACGGCTTCCTGTCGGAGAAGCAGGAGTTCCAGAAGGCGCTGGCCGCGGCCGGCATCGTCTTCATCGGTCCCGCCGCCCATGCCATCCATGCCATGGGCGACAAGATCGAATCGAAGAAGCTCGCGCAGAAGGCGGGCGTCAGCACGGTTCCCGGCTGGCTGCATGCGCTGAAGGACGCCGACGAGGCGGTGAAGATCGCCAACCAGGTCGGCTATCCGGTGATGATCAAGGCCTCGGCCGGCGGCGGCGGCAAGGGCATGCGCATCGCCTACAGCGACGCCGAGGCGCGCGAAGGCTTCACCTCGGCGACCAACGAGGCCAAGGCCTCGTTCGCCGACGACCGAGTGTTCATCGAGAAGTACGTCGAGGAGCCGCGCCACATCGAGATCCAGCTCATCGCCGACGGCAAGGGCAACTGCCTCTACCTGTGGGAGCGCGAGTGCTCGATCCAGCGTCGCCATCAGAAGGTGATCGAGGAGGCGCCGAGCCCGTTCCTCGACGCCAAGACGCGCAAGGCGATGGGCGAGCAGGCGGTCGCTCTGGCCAAGGCGGTCAAGTACAGGAGCGCCGGCACCGTCGAGTTCATCGTCGACAAGAACCGCAAGTTCTACTTCCTCGAGATGAATACCCGTCTGCAGGTCGAGCATCCCGTCACCGAGCTCATCACCGGCATCGACCTGGTCGAGCTGATGATCCGCGTCGCCGCCGGCGAGAAGCTGCCGCTCGAGCAGAAGGACGTGAAGCTGGAGGGCTGGGCCGTCGAGGCGCGCCTCTATGCCGAGGATCCGTTCCGCAACTTCCTGCCCTCGACCGGGCGGCTGGTGAAGTACCGCGAGCCCGTGCCCGGCCCCGACGTGCGCGTCGATACCGGCGTCTACGAAGGCGGCGAGATCTCGATGTTCTACGATCCGATGATCGCCAAGCTGTGCACCTACGGCAAGACGCGCCTCGACGCCATCGAGCGCATGCGTCGCGCGCTCGACGAATTCTATGTCCGCGGCGTGTCGCACAACGTGCCGTTCCTGGCCGCCCTGATGGCCCATCCGCGCTTCCGCGAGGGCAGGCTCACCACCAACTTCATCGCCGAGGAGTTCAAGGGCGGTTTCACCGCGGCGCACCTGCCGCCTCGCGATCCCGCCATGCTGGCGGCCGTCGCCGCCGTCGTCGACCGCATCCGTAATCCAAGCGGAAATACAAATGCTCGTGTCGTGATGCTCAATCGCGAGGCGATGCCGGTCGTCGTTGGTGGCGCCAATGCCGGCTTCATCGTTAAGGTGGGAGACCGTAACCTTCAAATTGGCACGGAGTGGGTCCCCGGCGAGCCGCTGTTGTATGCGACGGTCGACGGCGAGGAGGTCGTCGTGCAGATCGATGCAGCTGGCTCCGGCTGGCGCCTGATCAACGAGGGCGGCCAGGCCGAGGCACTGGTGCTGACGCCGCGCCAGGCCGAGCTCTACGCGCTGATGCCGGTCAAGGCCGCACCCGACACCTCCAGGTTCCTCTTGTCGCCGATGCCCGGCCTGCTGGCCTCGGTGGCGGTGAGCGAGGGCCAGGAGGTCAAGGCGGGCGAGGCGCTGGCCGTGGTGGAAGCGATGAAGATGGAGAACGTGCTGCGCGCGGTGCGCGACGGCACGGTGCAGACGCTGCACGCCAAGGCCGGCGACAGCCTGCGCGTCGACCAGAAGATCATCGAGTTCGCCTGAGCCGATGACGCTGCAAGCCCGCCTCATGATCAGCGGCCGGGTGCAGGGCGTCGGCTATCGCGACTGGACGATCGCGACCGCGCGCCGGTTGGACCTTACCGGCTGGGTGCGCAACCGCATGGACGGCTCGGTCGAGGCCTTGATCGTCGGCGACGACACGGCCGTCGGCGAGATGATCGCTGCCTGCCGCCGCGGCCCACCTGCGGCCCGAGTCGACAATGTCGATATCGAGCCGGTCGACCTCGACGTCCTGCCGCAGGGTTTTACTCAGCTTCCGACGGTCTGACTCGCGCGAGGTGTCAACCAAACGCAATGTCAAAAGGGGCAGGGCAGAGGATGAGGGCTCACGCGGCGGCGATAGCCTCGGCGGTCTCCTTGTCGAACACGTCGTCGAAGGTTTCGGCCAGCGCCGCGTCGAGATCGGCCAAGGTCACCGGCAGGCCGAGGTCGACCAGCGACGTCACCCCGTGGTCGGCGATGCCGCAGGGCACGATTCCCGTATAGTGCGACAAGTCGGGCTCGACGTTGATCGAGATGCCGTGGAACGACACCCAGTGGCGGATGCGCACCCCGATGGCGGCGATCTTGTCCTCGCGCGGGCTGCCGTCGGGCAGCGGCGGCTTGTCGGGCCGCACCACCCAGACGCCCACGCGGCCTGCGCGGCGCTCGGCGGTAACGCTGAAGCGCGCCAGGGTGCGGATGGTCCATTCCTCGAGGTCGGACACGAAGCGTCGCACGTCCTGGCGGCGGCTGCGCAGGTCGAGCATGGCGTAGACCACGCGCTGCCCGGGCCCGTGATAGGTGTACTGGCCGCCGCGTCCCGCGACATGCACGGGAAAGCGCATGGGCTGCAGCAGGTCCTGCGGCCTGGCGCTGGTCCCCGATGTGTAGAGCGGCGGGTGTTCGAGCAGCCAGACCAGTTCGCGCGCGCGGCCGGCCCGGATATCCGCGACACGCTCCTCCATGACGGCAAGCGCCTCCGGGTAGGGCACCGGGCCGTCGGAAATGCGCCATTCGGGCTTGTCCATTGTGGCAAAATCGGCACTTCGGAGACCGAGCGCAATAGGGCGTCTTTGCTCACCTTTTTGGTTCGCCGAGTTGCCTTGCCACTGCGGGGTCTATTTGGTATCCCCCGCCCCATCGACCGGCGCGGCCATGGCGGAATTGGTAGACGCGCTAGCTTGAGGTGCTAGTGCCGCGAGGCGTGGAAGTTCGAGTCTTCTTGGCCGCACCAAACTCGCCGGTTCGATCGAAAAGGTGATTGCCGCCCATTGGGGACCCCCCAATTGGCGGCCCTTTTTGTTAGGGATGGCGGGATTGGCGACTGGGAGGCGAGCTTGGCGGACGAACTTACCGAAAGTGCGCTCCGCTACCATCGCATTCCGCGGCCCGGCAAGATCGAGGTCGTGCCGACCAAGCCGCTGGCCACCCAGCGCGACCTGTCGCTCGCCTATTCGCCCGGCGTCGCCGCTGCCTGCAACGAGATCGTCCGCGACCCCGCCACCGCCGCCGAACTGACAGGGCGTGCCAACCTGGTGGCCGTCGTGACCAACGGCACGGCCGTGCTGGGCCTGGGCTCGATCGGACCCCTGGCCGCCAAGCCGGTGATGGAAGGCAAGGGCGTTCTGTTCAAGAAGTTTGCCGGCATCGACGTCTTCGACATCGAGCTGGCCGAGAACGACCAGGACAAGCTCGTGGACATCGTGGCGGCCCTGGAGCCGACCTTCGGCGGCATCAATCTCGAGGACATCAAGGCGCCGGAGTGCTTCTACGTCGAGCAGAAGCTGCGCGAGCGGCTCTCGATCCCGGTGTTCCACGACGACCAGCATGGCACCGCGATCATCGTCGGCGCCGCCGTCCAGAACGGCCTGGCCTTGGTCGGCAAGGATATCTCCAAGGTGAAGCTGGTGGCCTCGGGCGCCGGCGCGGCGGCGCTGTCCTGTCTCGGCCTGCTCGAGAAGCTGGGTCTGCCCAAGGAAAACATCTGGGTCACCGACATCAAGGGCGTGGTCTGGAAGGGCCGCAACGAGCTGATGGACCCGTGGAAGGAGCGCTACGCCCGCGACACCCCGGCCCGTTCCCTCGCCGAGGTGATCGACCAGGCCGACATCTTCCTCGGCCTGTCGGCCGGCGGCGTGCTCAAGAAGGAGATGGTCGCCAGGATGGCGGCCAGGCCGCTGATCCTGGCGCTGGCCAATCCCAACCCGGAGATCACGCCGGAGGACGTCGCCGCCGTCCGCGACGATGCCATCGTCGCCACCGGCCGCAGCGACTATCCCAACCAGGTGAACAACGTCCTCTGCTTCCCCTACATCTTCCGCGGCGCGCTGGATGTCGGGGCGAGGGCGGTCAACGACGAGATGAAGATCGCATGCGTGCTCGCGCTCGCGTCGCTGGCCCGCAAGGAGCCGTCCGAGGTCGTGGCGCGCGCCTTCGGCGAGCAGGCGGGCGGCGGCTTCGGCGCCAACCAGATCATTCCCAAACCGTTCGATCCGCGCCTGATCGTCGAGCTGGCGCCGGCCGTGGCGCAGGCTGCCATGGACTCCGGCGTTGCCACCCGGCCGATCGCCGATTTCAAGGCCTATCGCCAGCAGCTCAACCAGTTCGTCTTCAAGTCCGGCCTGGTCATGCGGCCGGTGTTCGAGCAGGCGCGGGCCAACCCCAAGCGGGTGATCTTCAGCGCCGGCGAGGACGATCGCGTGCTGCGCGCCGCCCAGATCATCCTCGACGAGGGCGTCGCCGTGCCGATCCTGATCGGCCGGCCCGAGATCGTGCGCCGCCGCGCCGAGCGGCTCGTCCTGCGCTTCCGCCCGGGGGTCGATGCCGAACTGATCGATCCCTCGAGCGACCCGCGCTACGACCGCTACTGGGGCGCCTACCACCAGCTCATGGAGCGGCGCGGCGTGACCGAGCCCACGGCGCGCAACCTGGTGCGCAGCAGCCCGACCCTGATCGCGGCCCTGGCGGTTCGTCTGGGCGATGCCGACGCCATGATCGCCGGCACCTATGGCCGCTTCCGCACCCATTTCGCCCATGTCCGCGACGTCATCGGCACGCGCGAAGGTGTGCATCGGATGGCGGCGCTCAGCCTCGTGGTCATGCCGACCCGCTCGCTGTTCATCGCCGACACCTATGTGAACGACGATCCCGATACCGAGACCCTCGTGGACATCACCCTGCAGGCCGCCGACGCCGTGCTGCGCTTCGGCATCCAGCCCAAGGTGGCGCTGATCTCGCATTCGAGCTTCGGCAGTTCCGACGAGCCCTCGGCGCGCAAGATGGCGGCGGCGGTGAAGATCCTGCAGCAGCGCGCGCCGGCGCTCGAGGTCGACGGCGAGATGCACGGCGATGCGGCGCTCGACCCGGAGGTCCGCAGCAGCGCTTTCCCGCGCTCGCGCCTGAAGGACTCTGCCAACCTGGTGATCTGCCCGTCGCTCGACGCGGCCAATATCGCCTTCAACCTGCTGAAGAACGCGGTCGACGGCCTGCATATCGGTCCGATGCTGCTCGGTACCGCGCTGCCGGCGCATGTGCTCACGTCCTCGGTCACCGCCCGCGGCATCCTCAACATGACCGCTCTCTCCGTGGTCGAGGCCCAGCGCCTGGCCGAGGCTGGCGGGTGAGCGAGCCCGATGTCCTCGACGAAGTCACGCCGGAGCTGGTCCGGCGCGTCGAGGCAGCGCTCGCCAACGATCGAGCCGAAGAAGTCAGGAGCGTGGTGGCGGGCCTCAGCGCCACCGCGCAGGCTTCCATCATCGAGCAGATCTCCGAGCTCGAGCGCGACAAGCTGGTCGGCATCCTCAAGAAGGACCTCGATCCCGAGACCCTGATCGAGCTCGACGAGGAGGTCCTGGAGGACGTTCTCAACCAGCTCGACAGCGAGGACATCGCCGCCGCTGCCCGCGAGCTCGAGACCGACGACGCTGCCGCCATCATCGAGGAACTGCCGGAGGACGAGCGCCGGGAGGTCCTGGCCGCGCTGCCGGCAGCGGAGCGCGCCGAGATCGAAAGTGCGCTCGCCTATCCCGAGGACACCGCCGGGCGCCTCATGCAGCGCTCGCTGGTCAGGATTCCCGACGGCTGGACGGTGGGCGAGGTGATCGACCACTGCCGCGAGGCGACAGACCTGCCCGACGACGTCTACGACATCTTCGTCGTCGATCCCGAGGGCCGTCTGCGCGGCTCGGTGCCGCTCGGGCGCATGCTGCGCACCAAGCGGCCGGTGCCGATCATCGACATCGTCGATCCCGACATTCCTTCGGTGCCGGCGAGCGCCGACCAGGTCGAGGTGGCGCACCTGTTCCGCGACAAGAACCTGGTGTCGTGCCCCGTGGTCGACGAGCGTGGGCGGCTGCAGGGCGTGATCATGGTCGACGACGTGGTCGACGTGATCGACGAGGAGGCCGAGGAGGATCTCCTGAAGATGGGCGGCGTCGGCATCGACGACATGCATGCGCCGCCGGTGCGCACCGCCCGCCTGCGCGCCGTCTGGCTGACGGTGAATCTCGCGACGGCGATCCTGGCCTCGCTGGTCATCGGCCAGTTCGAAGGCGCGATCGAGAAGATCGTTGCGTTGGCCGTGCTGATGCCGATCGTGGCCTCGATGGGCGGCAACGCCGGCACGCAGACCGTGACGGTCGCGGTGCGCGCTCTCGCCACCGGCCAGCTCACCGCCGCCAATGCGCTACGCTTCATCGCCAAGGAAGCGGCGGTGGGCGGCCTCAACGGCATGATCTTCGCGGTGGGAATGGGCGCCGCGGTCGTCGCCTGGTACGGCGACTGGCGGCTCGGCGCCGTGATCGCCGCAGCCATGGTGTGCAACCTGATCGCCGCCGCCCTTGCCGGCACGCTGATCCCGCTGGGACTGCAGAAGTTCGGTGTCGATCCCGCCGTGTCGTCGACGGTGTTCCTGACGACGGTGACCGACGTCATCGGATTCTTGGCCTTCCTGGGCTTGGCGACTCTCTTCTTGCTTTGAGCTGGGAGGCGCCAGCGCGTCAGCGGGCGAACTCAAGCCGCATGTCGCGGCTGCCGCTGCGGCCGGGCCACGGGTGAGTCGTAGCGGAATCGCGCAGGACCGTCAGCAACTCGCCGTCCAGGTCCTCGCGCCATGCCAACATCACCCGCCGCTCCAGCGCGACCTCGCGGATCTCCGCCGACGCCATGCCCGGCCGCAGCAGCGAGCGTGGCATCAGGCTGACCCCCAGCCCCGCCAGCACCGCGGCGGCGCAGCGTTCCTCGTCGGCCGAGCGCAGCACCGCGCGCGGACGGACGCCTTCGGCCGCAACCAGCCGCGTCGCCTCGTCGTGCGCCTCGCAGGCGGCACGCAGGATGAACGGCGTGTCGGCGAGATCCTTGATCGACCAGCGATCGCGCGTTGCCACGAGATGTTCCGACGCGGCCGCCAACACGTAAGGTTCGCGCCACAAGGAAGCGGTGTAGTCCGCGGTCACGGCCGCGCGCACGGCGAAGAGGGCGACATCGCAACGGCCGCGTCTCCAGCGCTCGGCCACCGCCTCGGCCGTGCCTTCCGCGATCTCGACGTCGAATGCGGCTTGGCCCTGCGCCGTCGCGAGCCACTGCATCGCCGACGCCACCGGCAAGGTCGAGGCGAGCGCGATCCGCACCAGGCGGGTGCGGCGGCTCGACCGCTGCTCGGCGCGCGCCAGTCGCCAAGCCTCGATCATGGCGCGGGCATGCGGCAACAGGCGCTGGCCCGCAGCGGACAACGCCGTGCGGCGGCCGCGGTCGAACAGCCGGCTGCCGATCTCCCTTTCGAGGCGGGCAATGCCCGCCGACAGGGTCGGCTGGGTGACGTGGCAGCGTTCGGCTGCCGCCGTGAAGTTCCCGGTGTCGGCGACCGCGAGGAAGTAGCGGATGAACGCCAGGTTCATTTCATAGAAGATGACAATGATTTGTAGAGAAACAATCGATTTTATCTATCTCGCCTGTTCGCTTAGGGTTTGCCCCATGTCGACCCTCGATCTCACCTTCGCCAAGGACGGTATTGCCGTCGTCACCCTGGCCGCCCCGCCCATGAACGCCATGGACGCGCCGCTGCTTGAAGAGCTCGCCAATCTGTTCGACGGACTGGCCGCCGACCGCGCCGTCCGCGCCGCCGTGATCGCGGCCGAGGGCCCGGCCTTTTCCGCCGGTCTCGACCTCAAGACGACTCCGGGCCTCGACCGGCCGGGGCAGCGCCGGCTGGTCGATGCGCTCAACGACGGCTTCGGGACGCTCTATGCCTGGCCCAAGCCGCTGGTCGCGGCGGTCAACGGCCATGCCATCGCCGGCGGCCTGATCCTGGCGTTGTGCGCCGACTGGCGGGTCGTGGCCGATGTCCCGATGCAGATCAGCCTGGCCGAAGTGCGGGTCGGCGTGACCTATCCGGTGGCGCCGCTGCAGATCGCGCGCGCCGAGCTCGCGCCGTCGGCGGCGCGCCGCCTTGTCCTGCTCGGCGAGACGATCGATGCCGTGGCGGCCGAAGCGCTCGCCATCGTCGACGAGCGTGTGCCGTCCGAGGCCCTGGTGGCGCACGCCGTCGCGCAGGCCGAGCGCCATGCCGGCTTGCCGTCGCAAGCCTTCGCGACCAACAAGCGCGAACTGCGCGCTGGCGAGCTCGAGCGCATCGCCGCGGCGCGCGTGGGCCAGGGCGAGCCGCGCCTGGCCGCCTGGCTGGGCGATGAGATGCGGCGGGCATCGGCGGCCGTGCTGCGCGCCTCATCGGCGATCCGGCGCGGGGCGGCGTGAGCGGTTTCTCAAGGCGCCTTCACCGCGCTATCGTCGCGTCGGGGAGGACGACCGATGACGATGATCGTCCGCATGCTGGCGGTGACGGCACTCACGCTGATGGCCGCGCTTGCGCAGGCGCAGAACAAGGTGCCGACGGAGCGCGGGTTGGAAGCGCTGGTCAAGGCGACGTTGCTCACCTTCAACGATGCCAACGTCACCGGCAACTACGAGGTGTTCCACGCCAAGCTCTCCAAGCCGTTTCGCGAGCAGTTCCCGGTCGAGCGGTTGGCGCGACGCTTCCAGGAGTTCAACAAGAAGCACATCGACTTCGATGTCATCGCTGCCCTGAAGCCCGCCTACGAGCCGGCCCCCAAGGTCGACGACGACGGCAAGCTGCTGGTGAAGGGGCACTTTCCCACGGAACCATTGTGGCTCTATTTCGATCTGGAGTTCATCCCGTCCGACAGCGAATGGAAGCTGATCGGCATCAACGTCAAGGTCGGCGACCCGAAGTGACGACAACCCTCTGACAGGCAAGACCATCATGATCCCCAATGCAATGCCGCCGTTCGATTTCGGCCTGGGTGAGACCGCCGATGCGCTACGCGAGCAGGTCCAGCGCTTCTCTGCCGACCAGGTGGCGCCGATCGCCGCCGAGATCGACAAGACCGACCGCTTCCCGCGCGAGCTGTGGCCCAAGATGGGCGAGCTCGGCCTGCACGGCATCACCGTCGAGGAGGAGTATGGCGGCTCGGGGCTGGGCTATCTCGAGCATGTCATCGCCGTCGAGGAGGTGAGCCGCGCCTCGGCGGCCGTCGGCCTGTCCTACGGCGCGCACTCCAACCTCTGCGTCAACCAGATCCGACGCAACGGCAACGACGAGCAGAAGACGCGCTTCCTGCCCAGGCTGATCTCCGGCGAGCATGTCGGCAGCCTCGCCATGAGCGAATCGGGCGCCGGCTCCGACGTCGTCTCCATGAAGCTGCGCGCCGACAGGAAGGGCGACCGCTACGTGCTGAACGGCACCAAGATGTGGATCACCAACAGCCCGGATGCGCAGGTGATCGTGGTCTACGCCAAGACCGATCCGGCCGCCGGTCCGCGCGGCATCACCGCCTTCATCGTCGAGACCGACCGCAAGGGGTTCAAGGTTGCCCAGAAGCTCGACAAGATGGGCATGCGCGGCTCCTCGACCGGCGAGCTGGTGTTCGAGGATTGCGAGATTCCGGCCGAGAACGTGCTGGGTCAGATCGGCAAGGGCGTCAACGTGCTGATGAGCGGCCTCGACTACGAGCGCGCCGTGCTGGCGGCGGGGCCGATCGGCATCATGCAGGCGGCCATGGACATCGTCGTGCCCTATGTCCACGAGCGCAAGCAGTTCGGCCAGGCGATCGGCGAGTTCCAGCTGGTGCAGGGCAAGCTCGCCGACATGTACACCACCATGAACGCCTGCAAGGCCTATGTGTACGCCGTCGCCAAGGCCTGCGACCGCGGCCAGACCACGCGCAAGGATTCGGCCGGCGCCATTCTCTACGCCGCCGAGAAGGCGACGCTGGTGGCGCTCGACGCCATCCAGCTCCTGGGCGGCAACGGCTACATCAACGACTACCCGACCGGCCGCCTGTTGCGCGACGCCAAGCTCTACGAGATCGGTGCCGGCACCAGCGAGATCCGCCGCATGCTGATCGGCCGCGAGCTGTTCGCCGAGACGGCCTGACGGGGCGTTTGACCGTAGGGCCTTTTCCGTACACACTGTGTACGGAAACATGCCGCGCTATCTCACCGAACAGGACATCGCCGACTTCCGCGCCGAGCTGTGCAAGGTCGCGACCGAACGCTTCGCCCGCTTCGGCTACGAGGGCGTCACCATGCGCCAGCTTGCCGAGGCCCTGGGCTGCAGCCCCAAGACGCCGTACCGCTACTTCAAGGACAAGGCCGACATCCTGGCGACGGTGCGCGCCCAGGCCTTCGCCAAGTTCGCCGACGCGCTGGAAGCGTCCCTGGCCGATGCGCCTGACGACCCGTCGGTGCGGGCGCAGCGCACGGGCGAGGCCTACTTCCGCTTCGCCATGAAGAACCCGCACGCCTATCGCATTATGTTCGACATCAACGCGCCGATCGACGGCAGCCATCCCGATCTCGCCCGGCAGGCCGACCGGGCGGCTAAATACATAACCCGCACCGCCGAGAGCCTGGTCGAGGCTGGCGTCATCGACGCCGATCCCACGATGTTCGGCTACTCGATGTGGGCCGCCACGCACGGGCTGGTGATGTTGCAACAGGCGGGCATGCTGGAACATGCTCCCGACTACCGGACGCTGGCGCACTTCCACGGTGCGGTGATGCTGAAGGGCGCAGCGCCGGCCACACCGAACAAGCCGGGGAAGAAACGATGACAAAGGGCGTTACCGCGGGCGAACGCTTCAGGAGCTGGGCCGACATCCAGGCCAATGCCGCGCGCGGCGCCGGCGGCTTGGCCGCTCTCGGGCTCGGCGAGGACGACAGCGTCGCTCTGATGCTGCGCAACGACTTCGCGACCTTCGAAGCCAACTTCGCGGCCGGCCAGCTCGGCGCCTATGCCGTGCCGATCAACTGGCACTTCACGCCGGAGGAGGCGGGCTACATCCTGGCCGACTGCGCCGCCAAGGTACTGGTCGTGCACAGCGATCTTCTCGCCCAGATCGCGAGCGGTATCCCGGACGACGTGAAGGTCCTGGTCGTGCCGACGCCCGAGGAGATCGCGGCCGCCTACAACGTGCCGGCGGAGAAGCGCACGGCCCCGCCGGGCGTCGAGACCTGGGACGCCTTCGTGGCGCGCAGCGCGCCCAACACCGAGCCGCCGAAGGCCGCGCGCGGCAGCATGATCTACACCTCGGGCACGACCGGCCGGCCCAAGGGCGTGCGTCGCCGCCCGGCGTCGCCCGAATTGCAGGCGCTGGCCGCGGGCGAGGCGGCGAAGTATTGGGGCATCAAGGCCGATCCGTCGATCGTCGTGATGATGAACGGGCCGATGTACCACTCGGCGCCTGCCGCCTACGGCATGGGCAGTGCGCGGCTCGGCCTCAGCATGGTGCTGCAGGCGCGCTTCGAGGCCGAGGACATGCTGCGGCTGATCGATCGGCACAAGGTCAGCCACATGCACATCGTGCCGACCATGTTCGTGCGCCTCATGCGCCTGCCCGACGAGGCCAAGCGGCGCTACGACGTCTCCTCGCTGCGCTGGGTGACCCATGGCGCGGCGCCCTGCGCGCCGGCGGTGAAGCGCCAGATGATCGAATGGTGGGGGCCGGTCATCAACGAGTACTACGGCGCCACCGAGACCGGTATCGTCGTCTGGCACAATTCGGAACAGGCGCTCGCCAAGCCAGGCACCGTGGGCCGCGTCGTCGAGGGGGCGGTGATGCGCATCGTCGACGAGCAGGGCCAAGACGTGACGCAGGGCGAGGTCGGCGAGATCTACCTGCGCGGCCCGCACCTCGCCGAGTTCACTTACAACAACGACGATGCCAAGCGCCGCGAGATCGCCCTGGGCGACCTCGTGACCGTAGGCGATGTCGGCTACCAGGACAGCGACGGCTACGTCTTCCTGTGCGACCGCAAGCGCGACATGATCATCTCCGGCGGTGTCAATATCTACCCGGCCGAGATCGAATCGGTGCTGATCCAGATGCCGGGAGTGCGCGATTGCGCGGTGTTCGGCATCCCGGACGAGGAGGTCGGCGAGCAGATCTGCGCCCATGTCGAGCCGCAGGCCGGCGCGGCCATCGATGCGGCGGCCGTGCGGGGCTATCTCGGCCGGCACTTGGCGCGTTACAAGGTTCCCAGGATCGTCGAGTTCAGCGCGGCCCTGCCGCGCGAGGATTCGGGCAAGATCTTCAAACGCAAGCTCCGCGCCCCATATTGGGAGAAGGCCGGCCGCAGCATCTGAAGGAAGTCATGTCCGACGACGTCACCCTGTTCGGCAAGCTCAGAAACAAGCTCATAGACAGCAAGCAGAAGTGGGCCGAGGGCGGCCGCCTGCTGACCGGCAAGACGGCTGCGCATGCGCAGCGCCTGCCGCCGGGACAGCGCGAGGTCGAGACCTGGCCCGTGCTCGATCTCGGCATCCAGCCCGACATCCCGACCCATGCCTGGCGCCTGTTCGTCGACGGCGAGGTCGAGCAGCCGACGACCTGGAGATGGGGCGAGTTCACCGACCTGCCCAAGACCAGCCTCACGACGGACATCCATTGCGTCACGTCCTGGTCGCGCTACGACAACAGATGGGAAGGCGTGAGCGCGCGCGATCTCCTGAAGATCGTGCAGCCGAAACCGGCAGCACGGCACGTCATCTTCCATTCGTACGACACCTACACGACCAACGTGCCGCTGGCCGATTTTTCGGCCGCCGACGTCATGCTGGCCTGGAACTGGAACGGCGAGGCGATCAGCCGCGAGCACGGCGGGCCGCTGCGCGTGGTGATCCCCAGGCTCTACTTCTGGAAGAGCGCCAAGTGGATCAAGCGCATCGAGTTCTCGGTGCACGACAAGCCGGGCTTCTGGGAAGTGCGCGGCTATCACAACTACGGCGATCCGTGGCTGGAACAGCGCTACGACGAGGAGGCCTGACATGGCATCGGCGCACGACTTCACCTTCACCACCATCGACAACAAGCCGCTCGACTTGAAGGGCTTCGCCGGCAAGCCGATCCTGCTGGTGAACGTGGCTTCCTATTGCGGGTTCACGCCGCAATACACCGACCTCGAGAAGCTGCACGAGACCTATGGTCCGAAGGGCCTGGTGGTGCTGGGCGTGCCGTCCAACGACTTCGGCGCCCAGGAACCGCGCACCGAGCCCGAGATCGCCAAGTTCTGCGAGACCATGTACGGCGTGAAGTTCGCACTGACGTCGAAGCAGAAGGTGATCGGCCCCGACGCTCACGCGCTCTACCAGTGGATCGCCCAGGAGGCGGGCGAGGGGGCGGCGCCCAAGTGGAACTTCCACAAATACCTGATCGGAAAGGACGGCAGCCTGCAGGGCGCTTGGCCGAGCCGCGTGCGCCCGGGGGCCGGTGAGATCACGGACGCGATCGAGAAGGCACTTTAGTTTTCCCCTGCAGCGTCTTTCGCACGCTCTCGAACACCGTGTGGAACATCTCGGTGGTCAGGCGGCCGGTGTTCGTGTTGTAGCGCGAGCAGTGATAGCTGTCGGCGAGGGTGAGGCCGGTCGGCAGGCTGTGCAGCCGGCCGTGGATGAACGGATAGCTCCCTGCCGGCCGCACCGTGAGCGCGCGCAGGACCTGGTCGTGCGCACCCTTGCCCAGGGCCACGATCACCTCGAGCGCGGGCATCACCGCGATCTCGGCCTGCAGGAAGGGACGGCAGCTGGTGAACTCGACGGGCAGGGGCTTGTTCTCGGGCGGCAGGCAGCGCACGGCGTTGGCGATGCGCGCGTCGACGAGGTGCAGGCCGTCGTTGGGATCGGCCCTGTAGGTGCCCTGGGCGAAGCCGAACTTCAGCAGCGTCGAGTATAGAAGGTCGCCGGCATAGTCGCCGGTGAACGGCCGGCCGGTGCGGTTGGCGCCGCGCATGCCGGGCGCCAGGCCGACGATCAGCAGGCGCGCGTCGAGGTCGCCGAACGAACGGACGGGCGCGTTTTTCCATTCGGGATATTCGCCCTGAAGCTCGTGCCGGAAGGCGACGAGCCTCGGACAACGCGGACAGTCGAGTGGGGGTTCCTCGAAACGCGACGCAGCCAAGATGGGCTAGGCCGACCGCATCAGGTGTTCGGCATCCTCGCCGATTTCGCCATTGGCGGCCGCCGGCCGGGGCGGGCGCTCCGACGGATTGCGCGCGATCAGCGGCGCCAGCTCGGAAAGCTCGATGAAGTCGTCGGCCTGGCGGCGCAGCTCGTCAGCCACCATCGGCGGCGAGGACTTGATGGTGCTGACCACCGAAACCCGGAGGCCCTTGCGCTGCACGGCCTCGACCAGCCGGCGGAAATCGCCGTCGCCGGAGAACAGGATCACATGATCCAGGTGCTCTGCCATCTCGAGCACGTCGATGGCGAGCTCGATGTCCATGTTGCCCTTGATCTTGCGGCGACCCATGGCGTCGGTGAATTCCTTGGTCGGCTTGGTCACCATGGTGTAGCCGTTGTAGTCCAGCCAATCGATCAGCGGCCGGATCGGGGAATATTCCTGATCCTCCACCAGGGCGGTGTAGTAGTAGGCGCGGACCAGATGGCCCTTCTCGCGGAACACCTTGAGCAGGCGGCGATAGTCGATGTCGAACCCGAGCGCACGCGCGGCAGAGTAGAGGTTGGCGCCGTCGATGAAGAGCGCGACGCGCTCGTTCTCGTAGAAATTGCCCTTCATGGCAGTTAATCCTTTAGCGAATATGCGCAGAGGGAGAGAAAAATTTATATAGCGGTAGGAGCTACGTAACCCACACCCTCCCAACGCCTCTCAAGTTTAGGCTATTAACCCATAAATCACAAGGGCTTGGAGCCGTTTGCTGGTGGAAAACGCCACACAACCTTGGGTTTTCATCGCGCTCGGGGCGAATCTCGAGCACCCCACATATGGGGCTCCCCGGCGGGTTTTGGAAGCCGCACTGGAGGAATTGGGGCGCCGGGAAGTCGTCGTCCGCCGCGTCTCGCCCTGGTATCGGACGGCGCCCGTGCCGGCCTCGGACCAGCCCTGGTACGTGAATGCCGTGGCCGAGGTCGAGACCGCCATGGCAGCCGACGCGCTGCTGGGCCGGCTGCACGAGATCGAGGACGTCTTCGGGCGGGTCAGGACCGTCCCCAATGCTGCCCGCCTGATCGACCTAGATCTCCTTGATTTCAAAGGAGAAATTTCCACCGGTGGGCCGGGCCGGGCGATCCTGCCGCATCCCCGGATGGAGGACCGGGCCTTCGTCCTGCGGCCGCTGGCCGATCTGGCGCCGGGCTGGCGCCACCCGCGCACGGGTGTCTCGATTCGGACTCTGTTGGCTGCCCTGCCGGCGGACCAGCCGATCGAGCGCTTCTGAGGGTTGCACCGGGGCAAAACCCTTGTCTTTTGGGCGAAGCCGCGTATAACCCCCCGCTCCGCCGAAATCAGAGGTCCGTATGGCCCGCGTCACCGTCGAAGACTGCATACTGCAGGTGCCCAACCGTTTCGAGCTCGTCATGTTCGCTGCCCAGCGCGCGCGCGACATCTCGGCCGGCGCCCAGATCACGCTCGATCGCGACCGCGACAAGAATCCGGTCGTGGCGCTGCGCGAGATCGCCGAGACGAAGCTCGACCAGACGATCCTGAAGGACTCGCTGATCTCGGGCATGCAGAAGCATGCCGACATCGACAAGCCCGAAGAGGTCAACGAGATGGCCGAGCTCGAGCAGGAGCTTGCCGCGGCGCTGGCGCAGGGTGGCGCCGAAGCCGCCCAGCCCAAGGCCCTGCCGATGGCCGAGGAAGACGACATCGTCGAGTAGGCGTCTTGCCATTAGCTGGATTGAGTCCAGCTATTCGCGCAAACGGCATGGAGTGAGCGCAATCGTCCCCATATAATGGACGATTGCCATGATTCGTCAGTTCGAACTCGTTGAGCGCGTGCAGTCCTACGATCCGGATGCGGACGAGGACATGCTGAACCGTGCCTACGTCTACGGCCTGAAGAAGCACGGCAACCAGCTCCGCGCCTCGGGCGACCCCTATTTCTCCCATCCCGTCGAGGTCGCCGGCATCCTGGCCGAGATGAAGCTCGATACGGCCTCGATCGTCACGGGCCTGCTGCATGACACGATCGAGGACACCGACGCGACGCGCGAGGAGATCGCCGGCCTGTTCGGCGAGAACGTCGCCCGCCTGGTCGACGGCGTCACCAAGCTCAGCCGCCTGGAAGTGCAGTCGGAAAGCACCAAGGAAGCCGAGAACCTGCGCAAGCTCGTGCTGGCGATGTCGTCCGACATCCGCGTGCTGCTGGTGAAGCTCGCCGATCGCCTGCACAACATGCGCACGCTGCATCACATCAAGGATCCCGCGCGGCGCCGGCGCATCGCCCACGAGACCATGGATCTCTACGCGCCGCTCGCCTCGCGCATCGGCATGGAGAAGGTCAAGCGCGAGCTGGAGGAGCTTGCCTTCGCCGAGCTCAACCCCGACGGCCGCGCCTCGGTGATGGCGCGCCAGGGATACCTGCGCGAGCGCGGCGAGCGGCTGGTGCCCGAGATCGAGGCCGAGCTGGTCAAGACGCTGCAGGAGGGCGGGCTCGAGGCGCAGGTCTCGGGCCGCGAGAAGGCGCCCTATTCGATCTGGCGCAAGATGCAGAACAAGAACGTTTCGTTCGAGCAGCTTGCCGACATCATGGCCTTCCGCATCATCGTGGCCGACGTGGCGCAGTGTTACCAGGCGCTGGGCCTGATCCACGGCCGCTACCAGGTGATCCCGGGCCGCTTCAAGGACTACATCTCCGTCCCCAAGCCCAACGGCTATCGCTCGCTGCATACCGGCGTGATCGGTCCGCTCGGGCAGCGCATCGAGCTGCAGATCCGTACCGAGGAAATGCAGGACCAGGCTGAGCGCGGCGTTGCCGCCCACTGGATCTACAAGCAGGGCGGACCGTCGACGGACGCCCCGCAATACGCCTGGCTGCGCAGCCTCATCGAGATCCTCGACAAGGCGCCCAACGCGGAAGAATTCCTCGAGCACACCAAGCTCGAGATGTTCCACGACCAGGTGTTCTGCTTCACGCCCAAGGGCAAGCTGATCGCCCTGCCGAAGGGCGCGACGCCGATCGACTTCGCCTATGCCGTGCACAGTCAGGTCGGCGATACCTGCGTCGGCTCCAAGATCAACGGCCGCATGCTGCCGCTCAGGACGCAGCTCGCCAACGGCGACCAGGTCGAGATCATCACCTCGAAGGCGCAGACGCCGTCGCCGACCTGGGAGCGCTTCGTCGTCACCGGCAAGGCCAAGGCCGCGATCCGCCGCTTCATCCGCATGCGCCAGCGCGAGCAGTACCTGCAGCTCGGCAAGTCGCTGCTCGACAAGACCTTCCATGAGGAGGGCTACGAGGTCACCGAGAAGGGCCTCGACGGCGTGCGCGCCAACTTCAAGCAGGCGACCACCGACGACCTGATCGCCGCCGTCGGCGCGGGCCTCGTCACCTCGCGCGAGGTGATGACCGCGGTCTATCCCGGCCTGAAGCAGCCGCAGCGCAAGGACGGCGGGGCCGACGTCGTGCCGATCTCGCGCGCGCGCAACAAGGCCGCGGCCGACGCCGCCAAGGCCAAGAAGGACGCGGCCGGCGGCCAGATCGCCATTCGCGGGCTGATCCCCGGCATGGCGGTGCATTTCGCGCGCTGTTGCCATCCGCTGCCGGGCGACCGCATCGTCGGCATCATCACCACCGGCAAGGGTGTGACCATCCACACGATCGACTGCGCCACGCTGGAAAGCTTCTCGGAGGCGCCCGAGCGCTGGATCGATGTCGGTTGGGATTCCGTGACCGAGGGGGCGCCCGGCATCTATACCGGCCGCCTCAAGGTCACGGTGGCCAACCAGCCGGGCAGCCTGTCCAAGCTCTCGACGGTGATCGCGCGCCACGAGGGCAACATCTCCAACCTGCGCATAGTCAATCGCTCGATGGATTTCTTCGACATGGTGATCGACGTCGAGGTCAACGACGTGAAGCACCTCGCCAACATCACCGCCGCCCTGCGCGCCACCCCCGCCATCAACGCGGTCGAGCGTGCGCGGAATTGAGCCAATCCGTATCGATGACGTCCCTCGCTTCATGTTCCTCTCCCCCTTGGGACTCCCTTGGGGGAGAGGCCGGGTGAGGGGGGACGACGCGAAGATCGTCTCCTGCATCACCCCTTACCCAACCTCTCCCCCAAAGGGGGAGGAGCCTGAAAGACGAAGAAGGTAACAAGTAGATGTCTGCGCTTCCCTATCAACGTCTCGGCGTCAACATCGACCACGTCGCCACCGTGCGCAACGCGCGCGGCACGCCGACGCCCGACCCGCTGCGCGCCGCGCACCTCGCCGCCAAGGCCGGCGCCGACGGCATCACCGCGCATCTGCGCGAGGATCGCCGCCACATCGTCGACGACGACATCGCCCGCCTGAAGGACGCGATCGAGCTGCCGCTCAACTTCGAGATGGCGGCGACCGAGGAGATGGTGGCGATCGCGTTGCGCCATCGGCCTCACGCCGCCTGCATCGTGCCCGAGAAGCGCGAGGAGCGGACCACCGAGGGCGGGCTCGACGCGGTGGGCCAGCACAATCACCTGAAGCCCCTGGTCGCCCGGCTCGGCGACGCCGGCATCCGAGTCTCGCTGTTCATCGAGGCCGACCCGCGCCAGCTCGAGATGGCGGTGCAGCTCGGTGCGCCGGTCGTCGAGTTGCACACCGGCCGCTACTGCGAGATCGAGGGCGCCGAGCGCGAGGCGGAGCTGTTGCGCATCCAGAAGGCCGCCGCACACTGCCGGCAGCTTGGCCTCGAATGCCACGCCGGCCACGGCCTCAACTACGAGAATGTCGGGCCGATCGCCGCCATCGCCAACGTACGCGAGCTCAATATCGGCCATTTCCTGATCGGCGAGGCGATCTTCGTCGGGCTCGAGCCCGCGATCCGCGAGATGCGCCGTCTGATGGATGCGGCGCGCGGAGCAGCCGCGTGATCATCGGGCTGGGCAACGACCTTTGCGACATCAGGCGGATCGAGAAGTCGCTGGAGCGCTTTGGTGATCGCTTCGTGCAGCGCATCTTCACCGAGGTCGAGCAGAAGCGCTCCGAAGGCCGGGCGACGCGGGGCGCCAGCTACGCCAAGCGCTTCGCCGCCAAGGAGGCCTGTGCCAAGGCGTTGGGCACCGGCCTGCGCCGCGGCGTGTTCTGGCGCGACATGGGCGTGATCAACCAGCGCGGAGGCAAGCCGACCATGGCCCTGACCGGCGGCGCACTGGCCCGGCTGCACGAGATCACGCCGGCCGGAATGTCGCCGCAGATCGACCTGACGTTGACCGACGAGTACCCCATGGCGCAGGCGATCGTGATCATTTCGGCCGTGCCGCGTGCATGAGCGGGCGCACGCCTCCGCCACCGCCGGTCGATCCGCCGCGGGCCTCTCCGCGCCGCCGTCGACTGATCTTCGCTGGCCTCGCGATCGTCGTGCCCATCGTCGCGCTCGTCGCGGCCGCTGCACTGTTGCTGCCGGTGATGGGCTGGACGACGTTCAGGCAGCCGAGCGGTTCTATGCGGCCCGGCATGCTGCTGGACGACTACTTCGTGGTCGACACGATTGCCTATCGGGAGAAGCGGGATCCGGACTACGGCGACATCATCGCCTTTGCGGTGCCGCGCCGGGTGTCGGGCCTTCTCGGAGCCGGGCCCGACGTAGCCCTTGTCCAGCGCGTCGTCGGACTGCCGGGAGATCGGGTCACCATCGCCGACGGGGTGGTATCGGTGAATGGGCGGCCGCTGCCGCAGGAGCCGCTGGGCGAGGTCGTCGGCAGCCTTCCCGGCAAGAAAGGCATGCGTCTGCGCGAGCAGGCGCCCAACGGCGTCAGCTACGAGATCCTGCGTCATGCGGGGTCGGGCGAGCGGGGCAACTACACGGTGCCGCAAGGCCATTATTTCGTGCTGGGCGACAACCGCGGCGATTCGCTCGACAGCCGGTCCTGGGCGGACCTGGCCGCGCGCTGGTATCTGCCCGCGGGCAACATTACTGGTCGAGCAGGTTACATCTACTGGTCGGGTTTCGATCGCCTCGACCGGATCGGGAAGGCCCTGAAATGACCAAAATGCAGCGCTTCCATGCCGCGGCGCGCCGGGAGACAGGGCCCTTCGGCCCTGCTATAGCCGCGGCTCGTTTGGACTGGTACGGCGATGACGGACGTGGCTGAGCGGCGTAAGCGTGGACAGGAGAAGGCGGGCGGCTGGGGCGAAACCATCCGGACGGTGGTCTATGCCGTCCTGATTGCGCTCGTCGTGCGCACCTTCGCCATCGAGCCGTTCAACATCCCGTCCGGCTCGATGATTCCGACCCTGCTGGTCGGCGACTACCTGTTCGTCTCGAAGTACTCCTACGGCTACAGCAAGCATTCGTTCCCGTTCTCTATGGGCATGTTCCCGGGCCGAATCTTCGGCTCGCCGCCCGAGCGCGGCGACGTCGCGGTGTTCAAGTATCCCGGCGACCAGGGGCAGGGGCTGAACCGCACCGACTACATCAAGCGCTTCGTCGGCATGCCGGGCGACCGCATCCAGGTGACCAACGGCGTCGTGCACATCAACGGCCAGCCGGTCGAGCGCAAGCGCATCGGCGACTACGTCAAGAGCGCCAACGGCCACTCCCAGAAGGGCACGCTCTATCTCGAGACGCTGCCCAACGGCCGCAGCTACACCGTGCTCGAGTACACCGACAACGGCATGGCCGACAACACGCCGGAGTTCCTGGTGCCGGCCG
>JAEZIF010000443.1 GCA_023416135.1 Pseudomonadota bacterium | reverse complement strand
TGTAGCGAGGGAGCGGTCTTGCGGCGGTCATCGACGATTTCCGGGTTAGGGTCGGGTTGCGAGCTCCAACCAGCAACCTAGGAACCACCGATGACCGATGAGATGATGAACCTGCGTACGCTTGTCGAGAAGACCCCCGACGCCGATGTCCTGCGCGAAATGATCGCCTTTGCTGCCGAGCGGCTGATGGAGATTGAGGTTGGGGCGCTGACCGGTGCCGGCCACGGCGAGAAGAGCGCGACCCGTCTGGCACAGCGCAACGGCTATAGAGACCGCGATTGGGAGACGCGAGCTGGCACGGTCGAGCTGCGCATCCCCAAGCTGCGCAAGGGCAGCTACTTCCCCGGCTTCCTTGAGCCGCGCCGCATGGCGGAGAAGGCGCTCACCGCAGTGATCCAGGAGGCCTACATCCAGGGCATCTCGACCCGATCGGTCGACGAACTGGTCAAGGCCATGGGCATGAGCGGCATCTCCAAGAGCCAGGTGAGCCGGCTGTGTGAGGAGATCGACCAGCGGGTGACGGCCTTCCTCGATCGACCCATCGAGGGCGACTGGCCGTATCTGTGGATCGACGCCACCTACGTGAAGGTCCGCCAGGCCGGTCGCATCGTCTCCGTCGCCGTGATCGTGGCGGTAGGGGTCAACGCTGACGGCCGCCGCGAAGTGCTGGGCATGGATATTGGTCCCTCCGAGGCCGAGACCTTCTGGACGGGCTTCCTCAGGAAGCTCGCGCGCCGCGGCCTGCGTGGCGTGAAGCTGGTCGTTTCCGACGCCCACGAAGGCATCAAGGCCGCCGTCTCCAAGATCTTCACCGCCACCTGGCAGCGCTGCCGCGTCCACTTCATGCGTAACGCTCTGGCCCATGCCGGCCGCAGCGGCAGACGGGTCGTCTCCGCCTTCATCGCCACCGCGTTCGCCCAGGACGATGCCAAGCAGGCGCGGGCGCAATGGCGCCGCGTCGCCGACCAGCTCAAGCCCAAGGTCCCCAAGCTCGCTACTCTGATGGACCAGGCCGAGCCCGACGTGCTGGCCTACATGAGCTTCCCGATCCAGCATCGTGCAAAGCTCCACTCCACCAACCCGCTCGAGCGCCTCAACGGCGAGATCAAGCGCCGCACCGAGGTCGTCGGCATCTTCCCCAATGAAGCTGCCATCACTCGGCTCGTTGGTGCCATCTTGCTTGAACAAAATGACGAGTGGGCTGTCCAACGCGCCCGCTACATCACCCTGGAAAGCATCGCCCCCATCGGCGATGATCCCATCGTCAGCCTGCCCATCGCGGCAAGCTGAGCGATCCGGCTCTACCCGGACATCGTCGTCATGACCGACGATCAGCTACACCACAGAATGGGACACGACCCGATCGGGAACTGCGGAACAGGCGTACGTCCTTCTCGCCTGTCTCCTGGGCCTACATGCGCGCAATTCGCTTCAGATCCATCGGTTGGTCCTGCTTATGGGATACCAGCACCTGCCAACGTGCAGGCGCACCAAAGGCGCGGGCATAAATGCGCCCTTGATTGTCCTGACCTGTCGAAAAGTGCCGCTCCCACCAACCTGAATGACCAGATACGGACTTCCATGCAGGCGGCAGCCCTCGATCTTGCCGATCCAGCGCCGCGAGTGCCTTCCACAGAATGGCTCTATCGGGGAGTTCAACAGAAATGAACCACATACTGTTGCCGATAAAATCGAGACGGGGCAGCAGAGCGGACGCCGCGACTTCCAACTCCATTTCCAGTTTGTTTGTTTTAGCCTGCGTTGTCACAACCGGCGTGCGCTCAAGCTGCGCTCGCAAAGCACCCGCCTCCACTTCCACTTCAGCAAGTCGTGACGCAGTGTCCTCTAGCGCTCGGGCCAAAGCTTCCCGCTCCGAGTTAGTTCCCGATATTTCGGCAATAGTGTGTCTTGCCCGCTCGAGTTCACTGCTCAAACGAATCCGGCTGGCCTGCGAATTGACGAGAGCCTGGATCAACAAGCGCTCACGAAGATTTTCCTCATCGTCGGCAGTAGCCAAAGGCTTCGTGCCTTCCGCCAATATCGTCTCTAGCGTTTGTGCACCACCGGCCGGCATGGGGCCTAAGCGAATGAACCAGTCGCCAGCCATTCCCGAAAGATTGGGCCCGCTACGCAAGACTTCAAATCCGGCCTCTGCAAGTTGCCTCACGACGCGGCTGCAAGTCTGAGCATTGCCTTCGACCAGAACGTAAGAGTCCGTCCCGTCCCCAATGGTGACCGGCCTTTGCCTGGTCGCCTCCTCTTCCCACAGTCGGCATTGAGACGGCGGCCAACCATGCTCGGTAACCTCAATGAAATCGCCCATATGAATTGGAAAGACGAGGCCGCCCCATTTGGCAGCCGGCCGACCGTCCGGCAGCAAAAAGAGGTCCAACCCCTGTTGCGCCAAGGCTACCCCTTGTCGGACAACCCGGATTTCACGTGTTGGCTGCATGAATTTCTTTGGCTCATCTGTCCTGCAATCAGTTTAACATGCGGGACGATAGCTGGTACAACCAGCAGTTACAGGGGGTGGGAGTGTCTTGGATTGAAGCGCAAGCGCACGCGTTTGCAGCAGCATGGCATGCCGGTCATATCGCTGAGCTGTTTGGCAATTGGCTTGTCATTGGCGGGCTCTCCCTCACAATCCTCCTTTGGGCGGCTTTCGCGGCTTTCCGTATGCACCGCGGCGTTCAGCGCTTCTGCCGGGCTATCGATGACGCTACTTCCGTCGTTATAGAAGCACCCTCGAAGGCGCGGGA
>JAEZIF010000138.1 GCA_023416135.1 Pseudomonadota bacterium | reverse complement strand
TCGTTCATGGTGTTCTTCGACTGGGACCGCTCGAACCTGAGCCAGCAGGCACTGGCCACGATCAGGCAGGCGGCCGATGCCTTCAAGCAGAAGGGCAACGCGCGCATCACGGCGACCGGCCACACCGACACGTCGGGTCCGGAGAGCTACAACATGGCGCTCTCTCTGCGCCGCGCCAACGCGGTGAAGGACGCCCTGGTGCGTGACGGCGTGCCGGCGCAGGCGATCACGGTGATCGGCATGGGCGAGAAGGGCCTGCTGGTGCAGACCGGCGACGGCGTGCGCGAGCCGCAGAACCGCCGCGTCGAGATCGTCATCCAGAAAGCGATCCGAAGACCACGTCTTCAGGGACGGCCGGGCTCTGCCCGGCCGTTTCCTTTTCTGGCCATTTTCCCGCCTTGCCTTGTTTCCGCCATGCGCTGACCTGCGCCTCTGGGGGCGCTTTTCAGGTTGGCGGGGGCGGGAGCCGCCTCTATATCCGGCTCAGGAGAAGAACCCATGTCACAAGTGTTGATGCCCAAGGCCACCGCGGTCTGGCTGGTCGAAAACAGCACCCTGACGTTCGATCAGATCTCGGCCTTCACCGGCCTGCATCCGCTCGAGGTCCAGGCGATTGCCGACGGCGAAGTTGCAGGCGGCATGACGGGTCTCGATCCCACGACCAATGGCCAGCTCACCAAGGAAGAGATCAAGCGTGCCGAGGCCGACCCGTCGACCCGCCTGAAGCTCAGCCCGCGCGACGTGCCCATACCCGTAGCCCGCTCCAAGGGGCCGCGCTATACGCCCGTCGCCAAGCGCCAGGATCGGCCCGACGCCATCGCCTGGCTGTTGAAGGTCCATCCCGAGCTGCAGGATTCGCAGGTCGCCAAGTTGGTCGGGTCGACCAAGAGCACGGTGCAGTCGGTGCGCGACCGCACGCACTGGAACATGCAGAACGTGCGACCGCGCGATCCGGTGACGCTCGGCCTGTGCTCGTTGAAGGATCTCAACGACGCCGTGGACAAGGCGCGCCGCAAGGCCGCTCGCGAGGACGCTGCCAAGAAGAAGGCGGCGGCGGTTGTCGCGGCCGACGGCGAGCCGATGCCGGATACGGCGGCGGAGGAACTGGTCGAGACGCCGCCGGACGTCGAAGGTCCGATCGATCCGGCCGAAGCCGACCAGCCCGACGTCGACGAGACGTCGCGGCACTGAACTTGTTCGGACCGCTGGCGACAGGCTGGCGGTCCGAAAGACTAGCTGGTCTAGACCTCGAGCATGACCTTGCCCACGTGGTCGGCGCGCTCGAGCTCGGCGTGCGCGGCAGCGGCTTCCGCGAGCGGGAAGGTCTTGTAGATGACGGGCTTGATCTTGCCGGCTTCGAGAAGCGGCCAGACCTTGTCCTTCAATCCCTGCGCCATGCGTCCCTTGTTGGCGATGCTCTGCGGACGAAGCGTCGAGCCCGTCAGGGTCAGTCGCTTCACCATGACGATGCCGGCGCTGACCGTCGACGTGGCGCCGCCCTGGATCGCGATGACGACACAGCGGCCGTCCTCCTTCAGCAAGCCGAGATTCTTCGGCAGATAGTCGCCGGCCACCATGTCGAGCACGACATCGACGCCGCCCGAGAGCTTCTTCGCCTCCGCCGCCCAGTCGTTGTCCTTGTAGAGGATGGCATGGTCGGCGCCGAGGGCGCGCACTGCCTTTGCCTTCGCCTCGGTGCGCACCGTGGTCAGCACGGTGGCGCCGAACGCCTTGGCGAGCTGGATCGCGGTCGTACCGATGCCGCTGGCGCCACCGTGGATCAACACGCTCTCGCCGCTCTTGAGCTCGCCACGCTCGAAGAGATTGTGCCACACCGTGAAATAGTTTTCGGGCAGCGCCGCGGCGCGCAGCATGTCGAAGCCCTTCGGCGGCGGCAAGCATTGCGGCGCAGGCACGGTGCAGTACTCGGCGTAGGAGCCGCCCGGTGTCAGCGCGCACACCGCATCGCCCACCTGCCAGCCGCTGACGCCTGCACCGAGCGCTGCCACCGTGCCGGCGGCTTCGAGGCCGGGCAGGTCCGACGCCCCCGGCGGCGGCGGATAGAGACCAGCGCGCTGGGCGATGTCGGGCCGGTTGACGCCGGTCGCCGCAACCTCGATCAGCAACTCGCCGTCCTTGGGCTGCGGCACCGGCCGCGTCGTCGGCACCAATGCTTCGGGCCCGCCCGGTTGCTTGATTTCGACACAGGTCATCGTCGCCGGGAATGCGCTCATGGTCGGCCTTTCGGAGCGGTGGGAGCAATGGTAGGTCTCCCTTAGCCGCTTCCGCGGAGGAGCACCATGGCCTTCGACCTCGACGATCTCGATCCCAAGCAGAAGAAGACGCAGCCGAGGAATCTCGATTCCATGAACATCGACGACCTCAAGGAGTACGTCGCCGTGCTCAAGGCCGAGCTCGTGCGCGTCGAGGAAAAGATCAAGGCCAAGCAGAGCCACGCCACGGCAGCCGCGTCCTTCTTCAAGAAGTGAGTCGCGATGTCCCTTGAAGGCAGAGTCGCGCTGGTCACCGGGTCGACCAGTGGAATCGGTCTTGCCATCGCGCGCGCCTTCGCCGCGGAAGGCTGCAGCGTCATGTTGAACGGGCTGGGCGAGGCCGCGGCCATCCGCAAGCTCAGCGACGCGCTCGCTGGCGAAACCGGCGCGAAGGTCGCGTATCACGACGCCGACATGACGAAGCCGGGGGAGATCGCCGACCTTGTGGCCACGACGCAGAAGACGCTGGGCGGCGTCGACATCCTGGTGAACAACGCCGGCATCCAGCATGTCGACCGGGTGGAGAGGTTTCCGCCTGACAAGTGGGACGCCATCATCGCCGTCAATCTCAGCGCGTCGTTCCACACGATCCGCGCGGCTCTGCCGGAGATGAGGCGCAAGAGTTGGGGCCGCATCGTCAATATCGCCAGCACGCACGGTCTGGTGGCCTCGACCCACAAGGTCGCGTACGTCGCCGCCAAGCACGGTTTGATCGGGCTGACCAAGGTCATCGGCATCGAATTCGCCGACAGCGGCGTCACCTGCAACGCGATCTGCCCGGGCTGCGTGTCGACGCCGCTGGCGCTCGCCCAGATCGAGGCCAAGGCGAAGGCCGACGGCATCAGCATGGAGCAGGCGAGCCGCCTGCTGATCGGCGAGAAGCAGCCGCAAGTCCAGTTCACCGAGGTCGAGCAGATCGCCGGCCTCGCCGTGTTCCTGGCGTCCGACACCGCGTCCAACATGCAGGGCGCCGCCCTGGTGTCCGATGGCGGCTGGACCGCACAGTAGGGGAAGCACCGTGGTCGAAGCCAAATTCCTGAAGCCCGATACCCTGGCCCTGCACGCCGGCCAGCATCCCGATCCGGTCACCGGCGCGCGCGCCGTGCCGATCTACCAGTCGACCTCCTTCGTCTTCCGCGACGTCGATCATGCCGCGAGTCTGTTCAACCTCGAGGTCGGCGGCCACATCTACAGCCGCATCTCCAATCCGACGGTCGCGGTGTTCGAGGAACGTGTCGCGGCCCTCGAAGAGGGCGTGGGCGCTCTCGGCGTGTCGAGCGGCCAGGCCGCGCTGCACATTGCCATCGCCACGTTGATGGGGGCGGGCGGCCACATCGTGGCTTCGACCTCGCTCTATGGCGGCACGCGCAACATGCTGGGCCTTACCCTGCCGCGCTTCGGCATCAACACGACATTCGTGAACCCGCGCGATCATGACGGCTTTCGCAAGGCCATCCGTCCCGAAACGCGGCTGGTGCTGGGCGAGACCATCGGCAATCCGGGCGGCGAGGTGCTCGACATCCCGGTCGTCTCCGAGATCGCCCACGCGGCCAGGATACCGCTGATGATCGACAACACCTTCGCCTCGCCGGTGCTGTGCCGGCCGCTGACCTTGGGCGCCGACATCGTGTTCCATTCGGCCACCAAGTTCATCGGCGGCCATGGCGTGGCGATCGGCGGCGTCATCGTCGATTCGGGCCGCTTCGACTGGGAAGGCTCCGCCAAGTTCCCGACGCTCACCGAGCCCTATGCCGGCTACCACGGCATCGACTTCGCCGAGGAGTTCGGCGTGCAGGCCTTCATCTCGCGCGCCCGCACCGAGGGCGTTCGCGACTTCGGCTCGTGCATGGCGCCGCAGACGGCCTTCTACCTTCTGCAGGGACTGGAGACCCTGCCGCTGCGCATGGCGCGCCATGTCGAGAACGCGCGCAAGGTAATCGCCTTCCTCAAGGCCAACCCGGCGGTCGACCGCATCGCCTCGCCCGAGCTGCCCGACCATCCCGACCATGCGCTGGCGCAGAAGCTGCTGCCCAAGGGCACTGGCTCGATCTTCAGTTTCGACATCAAGGGGGGGCGCGAGGCGGGCCGTCGCTTCATCGAACGCCTGCGCCTGTTCTCCCATCTCGCCAATGTCGGCGACGCCAAGTCGCTGGTGATCCATCCCGCTTCGACCACGCACGCGCAGCTCGATGCCGCGGCGCTCGAGGAAGCGGGGATCGGCGAGGGCATGATCCGGCTGTCGGTCGGCCTGGAGGATCCCGACGACCTTTTGGACGATCTCGGCCAGGCGCTGCGCGCCGCGGCCAAGGGTCGAGTTGGGGACTGACGATGAAGCTCACCGTCCACGGCCGCGCCGTCTCCGCGACGACCGGCGGCACCGACTTCGACCCGGCCAAGCCCACGGTCATCTTCCTGCACGGCGCCGGTTTCGACCGCACCGTCTGGCGCCTGCAGACGCGCTGGTTCGCCCATCATGGCAGGAGCGTGCTGGCCGTCGATTTTCCCGGCCATGGCTGGTCCGACGGACCGGCGCTCGAGAGCATCGCCGCCATGGCCGACTGGACGGCGGCGCTGATCGACGCGATGGGCCTCAAGAGCGCGGCGCTGGTCGGCCATTCGATGGGCGCGCTGGTGGCGATCGATACGGCGGCGCGCTTCCCTGACAAGGTGCGTGCGCTCGGCCTCTGCGGTGTGGCGGCGGAAATGCCGGTCCACCCCGAGATGCTCCAATCGGCCAAGGCCGACACCGTGAAGGTGCAGGAGCTGATGACCTTCTGGGGGATCGGCAACGCGCTGCACAAGGGCGGCATGGTCTCGCCCGGCCTGTGGCTGCGCCGCGAATCGCTGGCCGTGCTGTCGGGCAACAAGCCCGGCGTGATCCACACCGACCTTGCGGCGTGCAATGCCTACAAGGACGCCACGACGCGCGGCGCGGCCATCAAGTGTCCGACGGTCCTGGTGCTGGGCGACGGCGATCTTATGACGCCGGCGGCGAAGGCGAAGCCCTTGGCCGCCGCCATCGCCGGTGCGCGCACCGTGGTGGTCCCCGACAGCGGGCACTTCATGATCGTCGAGCGGCCGGACCAGTCGCTGGAGGCGTTGAAGTCCGGTGTCTGACCGGGTCGCGCTCGTCACCGGCTCGACCACGGGGATCGGCGCCGCAACGGCGCGTCGGCTGGCGCGCGACGGCTACAAGGTGGCGCTGCATTCGCGCAGCTCTGCCGATGTCGGCAAGCGCATGGCGGCCGAGCTTGCCGGCGCCAGCTATCACCAGGCCGATCTCCTGGACGAGAAGGCGACGCGCCACCTGGTTGCCGGCGTTCTGAAACAACACGGCCGGCTCGACGTGCTGGTCAACAATGCGGGCCAGTCGATCCGCATCCCGCACGCCGATCTCAAGGCGGCGACGCCGGCGGTCTGGCGGCACATGCTCGACGTCAACCTGATCGCGCCCTTCGTGCTGGTGACGGAAGCGGAGCCCCCGTTGCGCAAGTCGGCGGAAGACGGCCGGCCGGCCTGCATCGTCAATATCGGCACCCATGCCGGTGTCCGGCCCAAGGGCGCCTCCATTCCCTATGCAACAGCCAAGGCGGGCCTGCACCACGTCACGCGCTTGCTCGCTTTGGCGTTGGGGCCGGCCATCCGGGTCAACTGCGTGGCGCCCGGCCTGGTCGAGACGCCGATGACCGCGAACTGGCCCGAGGCGACCGAGCTATGGAACACGCGGTCGGCCATGCGCCGGCCTGCGAAACCGGAGGACATCGCCGATCTGGTGGCCGCGCTGGTCGCCAACGACTACGTTACCGGAGAGATCGTCATCGCCGATGGTGGGCTGAACCTCACATAGCCCATCTAGCCAGACACGGAGGAAACCATGAACGTCCAGACGCTGCCGCCGGGTTACAAGGTCGCCCCGTGGACGCCGCCGGAGAAGATCGACGGCAAGATTTTGGCCGAGGCTTCGGCCAGGCTGATCGACCTCCTGCGCATCCGCACGCAGCCGATCGGCATGCGCCTGTTCGAGGACCCGGCGGACATGGAGAAGATCCAGGGCGTGCGCAAGCCGACCGAAGGCTTCAAGTTCACCATGTGCCAGATGGTGACGCAGTCGCGCTGGTACGGTTTCACGCTCGGCATCACCGTCGACAACACGCGCGGTGGCAACTGCGGCGGTGTGGTCGGTCTCAACCATCCCGGCGAAGGATTCCTGTCGGGTGACCACATGAACGGCGTATGGTTCGGCAACAAGGAGGCGTCGGCCGCCCATCAGGCGCAGATGCCGCGCGTGCCCGACGGCAAGTACAACGGCCTGGTCGTGTCGCCCCTTCGCTCGGCGCGGCTCGATCCGCCGGACATCTGCCTGTTCTACGGCACGCCCGGCCAGATGATCTATTTCATCAACGGCCTGCAGTTCCATCGCTATCGCCGCTACGACTTCACGGTCACCGGCGAGAGCGCCTGCGCCGACTCCTGGGGACGCGCGCTTGCCACCCGGCAGACCTCGCTGTCGCTGCCCTGCTACGCCGAGCGCCGCTACGGAGGCGTTGCCGACGACGAGCTGCTGATGGCCTGTCCGCCGGACGAGTTCCTGCGTGCCATCGAGGGAATGGGCCATCTCGGCAAGAACGGCCTGCGCTATCCGTTCCCGCCCTACGGCGCGGCGATGGATCCAGCCTTCGGCATGGCCAAGAGCTACGGCTGATGCTCCATGTCGTGGCCTGGCCGGTGCTGGCCGAGGCCGATGATACCGCGCTGCATCGGCTCCGGGCGCAGTATCATCCGCGCGAGGCCGACCTGATCGGCCCGCATTTCACCCTGGTGTTCGGCGCGCCGCTCACCGAGGAGTCGAGGTTGCAGCAGGTGCTCGACAGCCTCGCCGCGCGGCCTTTCTGGTTCATGCTCGATCGGCTGGTGCGGCACGACCTGACGCCACCCTCGCGCGCGGCGTACCTCTTTGCCGTGCCGGCCGACGGCAAGGCCGAGCTCACCGGCCTTCACGAGACGCTCAATCCGGTGCCGGGGCCCGTGCCGTTCGAACCGCACATCACGCTCGGCCTGTTCGATCACGCCGCCGAGGCCGAGCAGGTCGCCCGCATCGTGCAGCGCCAGCACCTGCCCATGCGTGGCCGGGTCGAAGAGCTGTCGCTGCTCAGGCGTGACGGCGAACGGCTGGAGACGCTGCGGACCGTTCGGCTCGGCTGAGGCTGAGCGTCGCGCCGACGCCGGCGGCGATCACCAGCAGGATGCCGAGGCACTGCCGCAGGTCGAGCGCTTCGCCCAGCACGACGAAGCCCATGATGGCGCCGACGGCGGGAACGGCGCTGGCCAGCAGGCCATAGACGCGCGACGGCAGGCGGCGCAGAGCCAGGATTTGCAGGAAGAAGGGAAAAGCGCCCGAGAAGAGGGCGATCGCCACGCCGGTCAGGAGCCATTCCGCCTGCAATAGCTTGGTCCCCACGCTGCCGAGGCCGAACGGCACGACGAAGAGGGAGGCGATGAAGAAGCCGACGGCAACGACGTTGCCGCTGCCGATCGTGGAGACGCGCTTGCCGTAGACGATGTAGCTGCCCCAGCAGGCAGCGGAGCAGAAAGCCAGGGCGACGCCCACCGGGTCGACACTGGGAAGGGCGGCTTCCTTGAACAGGAGCAGGACGAGGCCGGCCAGGGTGCACGCCACCCAGGCGAGATCGCTGCGGCGCCGGGAGTTGTAGATGACGACGGCGAGAGGCCCGGTGACTTCGATCGCCATCCCGATGCCCACGGGAATGCGCGCGAAGGCTTGGTAGGCAAAGCTGTTCATCAGGCCGAGCGCCACGCCATAGGCGACCAGGTTGCCGACCTGGTCGGTGCTGACGCGAATGCGCCAGGCTCGCGTGGCGATGCCGAGCAGGATCGCGCTGAAGCCGACGCGGAGCGCGATGATTCCCTCGGGCCCGATGGCGGGGAAGAGGGCTTTCGACCAAGTCGCGCCGAGCGCATTGGAGAACTGCGACGTGACGATGGCCAGGGCCGCCAGGACGACCTGGCTTTGCATCGACCTAGCGCCAGAGTGGCGGCAGGGGCGGCAGGCGGACGTTTCCGGGGCGGACGACGATTCCCAATCGGGCGAGAGTGTCGCGCACCTCGCGCGGCGCGCGCACCGCCGGACCCTCGGCATCGATGCCGGCCAGACGCAGCAGCCGGTCGACCACCTTCTGCCAGCGGTCGGCTTCGGGCGGATAGGTGCGCAGCTCGATCTGGTGGGATTCGTCGATGCCGGCTTTGGTCTTGGCGATATCGAGCGCGAGCTGCAGGCCGCCCAACTCGTCGATCAAGCCGGCCCCCTTGGCGTCGGTGCCGGAAAAGACGCGGCCGCGCGCCGCCGCGTCGAGACGAATGCCCTCGAGCTTGCGCGCCTCGCTGACCTGGCGCGTGAAGTCGGCGTAGATCTCGTCGAGCTGGCGCGCGATGGCGGCGCGCTGCGCGCTGGTCGGCGGCTGGCACACCGAATACATTCCGGCATTGGTGCCGACCGACAGCCGTTCGACGTTGACGCCCAGCGAAGCCAGCAGACTGGTCGCGACCGGCCAGATCCCGAACACGCCGATCGAGGCCGTGATGGTGGTGGGCTGGGCGACGATGACGTCGCCGCGCATCGCCGCCATGTATCCGCCCGAGGCCGCGACATCGCCCATCGACACGATCACCGGCTTGCCGGCCGAGCGGGCGCGGCCGACCGCGTCGGCGATGGCGTCGGCCGCGGGATAGGTGCCGCCCGGTGAGTCGATGCGCAGCACGATCGCCTTGACCTCCCTGGCCGACGCCGCCTGGTCGAGCGCGTCGACGATGGCCTCGGACGTGGCGAGGTTGTCGTCGTCGAACGGACCACGGGACGGCGATCCCGACACGATCGCGCCGGTGATGCGCACCAGGGCGACCGTGTCGCCTTGCGGCTTGGGCCGCGCCGGATCGTTGGCATATTCCGACAGCGTGGCGAGGGTGCGGTTCTTGCCGGCGCGCGTCGTGATCTCGTCGAGCGCGTCGTTGCGATAGCCGATGCGATCGACCAGGCGCTCCTGCCGCGCCCTCTCCGAATCGAACGGCACCGAGTCGATGAGCTGGCGGACCTTCGACGGCTCGAGTCGGCGCTCGCGCGCGACGTCGGTCACGAACTGGCCGTAAAGACTGTCGAGAAGCCTCTGCAGGTTCTCGCGGGCCGGCGGCGGAAAGGCCGTATCCATGAAGGTGTCGGGCGCGCTCTTGTATTCCCAGCGCTTGCCGCCCTCGACGCGCACGCCCAGGCGGTCGAGCCCGTCCTTGATGAACGGCGTCTCGATGGCAAGGCCCGCCACCGCAAAGCCGCCGCTCGGCTGCAGCCAGATCTGCTCCAGCGCCGAGGCGAGATAGTAGTCGGAGAAATGCGTGCCGCCGCTGCCAAGGGATTCGGCGAAGCCGACCGCGAACTTGCCCTTGCCGCGGAAGTGGGCGATCGCCTGGCGCAGCTCCTGGACGCGCCCGAGGCCCGCCGATTCATCGCCGATGTCGACGAACATGCCGACGACGCGCGGATCGTCGGCCGCCTGCCACAGCAGCTGCACCGTCTCGACGATGTCGCGCTTGCTGCCGAGCAGGTCACCGCCCAGGAGGCCGCCGCCGGTCGCTTCCGACGGCACGTCGCGCAGGTCGAGCGACAGGACCACGTTCTGCGGCAGCGGCTTGGTGCTGAAGGCGCCTGTGGCGAGGAAGGCGGTACACCCGCCGATCCCGAGCAGGGTGAGGGTGCCCACGGTCGCCAGCAGGCCCACGATGAATCGCCACATGGCGAGGTCTCCGTCCAGATCTCAGGATTTGACGAGATTCGGCCGCAAGGTCCTCACGGCGTCAAGCATCGCCGCCGCCTTGGTGTCGAGCCCGTTGTCGCGCACCAGCACCGTGGTCGGCTGCCCGCGCACCGGGCGCAGGCTGTCATCGAAGCTCCACATGCTCAGGCGCAGATTGGCTGCGATGAAGGCCCGGTCGGAGAGGCCGATTTCCAGTTGAGGGCGCAATGCCAGCCGGCGCAGGCGCACCCAGATGACGTCGTCCCAGGTGAAATGGCTGTCACGGCCGAAGCCCAGGCGGATGCCGTCATGGTCGATGACGACCTGCGGTTCGCGATTGCGCACTCGGCTAATGCCCAGGACGACGTAGTAGAGCATCGCCACCGCCAGCATGACGAACAGCACGAAGCGCGGGTCGTTCAGCGACAGCGTCGGCGCATTGGCCGGATTGTCGATGAAGTGCACGATTGCCACGACGATCATGCCCAACGAGACCGCTGCCATGCTGCCGTTGTGCAGCGTGCTGTAGCGGGCCGTCACGGGTTGGGTGGCCACTGCCGCCGCCTCAGCCGCACTGCGCGCGATGCCGCAGCAGGTGATCGGCCAGGACCACGGCCGTCATCGCCTCGGCGACCGGCGTGCCGCGGATGCCGACGCACGGGTCGTGGCGTCCCTTGGTGCGCAGCTCGACCTCGTTGCCGAAGCGGTCGACGCTCCTGACATTGGCCAGGATCGAGCTGGTCGGCTTCACGACCATGCGGCAGACGATATCCTGTCCGGTGGAGATGCCGCCCAGGATGCCGCCGGCATGGTTGCTGAGGAACATCGGCGCGCCATCCTTCATGCGCATCTCGTCGGCGTTCTCCTCGCCGCTCATCGCCGCCGAGGCGAAGCCGTCGCCGATCTCGACGCCTTTCACGGCGTTGATGCTCATCAGCGCCTTGGCGAGGTCGGCGTCGAGCTTGTCGTAGACCGGCTCGCCCAGGCCCGCGGGCAGGCCAGAGGCAACGACCTCGATGACGGCGCCGACCGAGCTGCCGCGCTTGCGCACATCGTCGAGATAGCCTTCCCAGACCTGCGCCGCCTGGCGATCCGGGCACCAGAAGGGATTGTCCAGCGTGGCGTCCCAGTCCCACTTGGCGCGGTCGATCTTCTGGGTGCCGAGCTGGACCACGGCGCCGCGCACCTTCACACCGTCGCCCAGGATCTTGCGGGCGACGGCGCCGGCGGCGACGCGTACCGCCGTCTCGCGTGCCGACTGCCGGCCGCCGCCGCGATAGTCGCGCACGCCGTACTTCTTGAAGTAGGTGTAGTCGGCGTGGGCCGGGCGGAACTTGTCCTTGATCTCGGAATAGTCGCGCGAGCGCTGGTCGACATTGTCGATGTGCAGCGCGATCGGCGTGCCGGTGGTGAGGCCCTCGAACACGCCGGACAGGATCCTGACGGTGTCCGGTTCCTGGCGCTGGGTGACGAAGCGCGACTGACCGGGCCGACGCTTGTCCATCCAGATCTGGATGTCGGCCTCGGCAAGCGGGATGCGCGGCGGCGTGCCGTCGACGACGCAGCCGATCGCCGGCCCATGGCTTTCACCCCAGCTCGTGAACCGGAAGAGAGTGCCGAAACTGCTGCCGGCCATGGCTGCCGGCCTCCTGCCTACTCGCCCTCGAAATTGCCGAGCAGCTCGGCGATCTGCTTGGCCGACGAGGTCTTGATCATGCCGACGACATGGTAGCCGCCGTCGACATGCATCACTTCACCGGTCATGCCGGTGCCGAGATCGGACAGCAGGTAGAGGGCGGAGTTGCCGACCTCTTCCTGCGTGATGTTGCGCTTGAGCGGCGAGTTGAGCTCGTTCCACTTCAGTATATAGCGGCCGTCGTTGATGCCGGCGAAGGCGAGCGTCTTGATCGGGCCCGCCGAGATGGCATTGACGCGGATCTTCTGCTCGCCGAGGTCAGCGGCGAGATAGCGCACGCTCGCCTCGAGGGCAGCCTTGGCCACGCCCATGACGTTGTAGTGCGGGATGACGCGTTCGGCGCCGTAGTAGGTCAGGGTGAGGAGGCTGCCGCCGTTCTTCATCAAAGGCACGGCGCGCTGCGCTACCGCGGTCAGCGAGTAGCAGCTCACGTTCATGGTAAGGGCGAAGTTCTCCGGCGTGGTGTCGAGGTAGCGGCCGCGCAACTCGTCCTTGTTGGAGAAGGCGATGGCGTGGACCACGAAGTCGAGCCCGCCCCATTGCTTCCCGATCTCGGCAAAGGTCGCGTCGATGCTCTTTGCGTCGGTCACGTCGCAGGGCAGGATGATCTTGGCGCCGATCGAGCCGGCCAGCGGCCGGACCCGTCGCTCCAGCGCCTCGCCCTGGAAGGTGAAGGCCATCTCCGCGCCGTGGTCGTGACAGGCCTTGGCGATACCCCAGGCGATCGAGCGCTCGTTGGCGACGCCCATGACGAGGCCTTTTTTCCCGGCCATCAATTGTCCAGCAACGGTCATGGCTCGGTTTTAGCGGGGGAAGGCTAACGGGACAAGATGCCGGTGGTCTTGCCGCCCACAGCCCCTCATATTGTGGTCATGATCCCTGAAAAGTCCGATCCGTTAGAACTTTTCACCGCGTGGTATGCCGAGGCCGAGAAGAGCGAGCCGAACGATCCGTCGGCGCTGAGCCTCGCCACCGTGGGGCCGGATGGCACCCCCTCGGTACGCATGGTCCTGCTCAAGGGTTTCGACGCCTCGGGTTTCGTCTTCTACACCAACCAGCAGAGCCGCAAGGGCGAGCACCTGCTGGCCCATCCCAAGGCGGCCATGCTGTTCCACTGGAAGTCGCTGCGCCGCCAGGTGCGCCTCGAAGGGCCGGTGGCGCCGACCACGGCCGAGGAGGCGGACGAGTATTTCGCCACCCGCCAGCGCGGCAGCCAGATCGGCGCCTGGGCCTCCGACCAGTCGCGGCCGCTGGAGAGCCGGTTCGCCCTGGAGAAGCGCGTCGCGGAGTACGCCGCCAGGCATGTCATCGGCAAGGTGCCGCGGCCGTCGCATTGGTCGGGCTTCCGCCTGACGCCCCTGTTGATAGAGTTCTGGCAGGACGGTGCGTTCCGGCTGCACGATCGGCTGGAGTACCGCCGTCCGTCGGCCGGCGCGCCATGGGCGACCCGCACGCTCTATCCTTGACGGGGCCGGCATGAGCGCTCCTCCGTCCTTCGTGGTCGAGGACCAGGGCGAGGTCATCGACTTCCTGACGAAGCATCTGGCGCCGGAACGGCGCATCGACACGCACGGCGCCGTGGTCTTCCTCACGCGCGAGCGCGGCTACAAGCTGAAGCGCGCCGTGAAGTTTCCCTACATGGATTTCTCGACGGCCGAGCGGCGTGGCGCGATGTGCGCGGCCGAGATCGAGATCAATCATCGCCTGGCCCCGGAGATTTATCTCGGCACCGCGCCCGTGCGCCGCCGCGACGGCAAGCTCAGCCTGGGCGAGGTCGGCGAGCATGCCGATGACGCCGTCGACTGGCTGGTCGTCATGCGGCGCTTCGACGAGGACAGCCTGTTCGACCGCATGGCCGACCGCCGTGCGCTCACGCAAGAGATGATGGCGGCGCTGGGGGCGCGTGTCGCCGCCTATCACGACACCTTGGCGCCGGTCAGCGGCTTCTCGGGGCCGGACGACTATCGCCGTTCGGTGGCGGCCGACATTCGCCAACTGCGCGAGCAGGGCGACAGGCTCGACCAGACGATCACCGAGGCGCTGGCGACGGCGCTGCCCGACGCGCTCGAGGCGCATATCGAGCTGGTGGCGCGCCGTGCCGGAGCGGGCGGGGTGCGGCGCTGCCACGGCGATCTGCACCTGCGCAACATCGTGCTGATCGACGGGAAGCCGGTGCCGTTCGACGCCATCGAGTTCTCCGAGCGCATGGCCAGCATCGACGTGCTCTACGATCTCGCCTTCACGCTGATGGATCTCTGCCAGCGCGGCCTGCGGCCGCTCGCCAACCGCCTGTTCAACGAATGGCTGTGGCGCATCGCCGAGCTGCCCCAGGCGCCGCACGACGAGGCGCTGGCGCTGCTGCCGCATTTCCTGTCGCGCCGAGCCTGCGTACGCGCCTTCGTCGATGCCGCGGGTGCGGCGGTGGCAGGCAAGGGCTACGAGGGGCCGCGGGCCTACCAGCGCATGGCGCTCGACTTTCTGCTTCCCGCGCCGCCGCGGGTGTTGGCCATCGGCGGCCTTTCAGGCAGTGGCAAGACCACCCTGGCGATGAGGCTGGCGCCGGACGTCGGCCGCGCGCCCGGTGCAGTGGTGGTACGAAGCGACGTCGAGCGCAAGCGTCAGGCGGGCCTCGCGCTCGAGCAGCGCATGCCGTCCGGCAGTTACTCGGCCGACGCCTCGGCCAGGGTCTACGCCGCCTTCATGGCCCGCGCCGAGCGTGTCCTGCGTGCCGGCTACAGTGTCGTGCTCGACGCCGTATTCGCCCGCGAGGACGAACGGGCCGCGGCCGAGGCACTGGCGCTCAAGGTCGGCGTGCCGTTCGAGGGCATCTGGCTCGATGTCCGCAAGGACGTGGCCCAGGCGCGAGTCGCCAATCGCCTGGCCGATGCATCGGATGCGACCGCCGCCGTGGTCGAGCGACAGTTCGGCTACGACCTCGGCCGCATCACCTGGGAACGCCGTCAGGCTTGACTCGCTCTATGGAAGTGAGTATTCGCTCACTTCATGAGGGCAGTGCCGATCTTCGACATGCGCGAGGGCGTCCTCCCGCACATGCGAGGCTGCGCCGCGAGCAAGCCTTGGCCCTGCGGGCGGCCCGCCTCGGCTGGTTGCCGGTCGGCGGGTTCCTGGCCTTGCTGGCGGATCCGCTTGCCCGCTGATGGCTGCGGCGGTCGGGATCATCCCTCGTCGATGACATTTCGGCCATCGCCCGCGCGCTGGGGCTGCCGGGCGTATGGCTGCTGCATGGAGCCTATGCCTTCGGCTGTACGGCGCTGGACCGACGAGGGGCCCGATGGTCCGGTTCTGCGCCGCACCCTGGACTGGCCGTTTCCCGGGCTGGGCCGGCTGGTCGAGATCGTGCGGCAACGCGGTCCGGCCGGTGACTACCTCAACGTCACCTGGCCGGGCTTCGCCGGCGTGCTGACCGCCGTTGCGCCCGGCCGCTTCGCCGCGTCGATCAACCAAGCGCCGATGAGGCGTCGCACGGCAGCGGGATGGCTGCTGTGGCTCGATTATGCGCTGAATGCCGTCCAGGCCTTCTGCTCGAGTGGCCGACCGCCCCCCGAGCACGCCCTGCGGCTGGCGTTCGAGACCTGCGCGACGTTCGACGAGGCCTGTCGCTTCCTCGCAGCGACGCCCGTCGCGCGCCCCGTGCTGTTCCTCGTAACAGGGCCTATGCCCGGCGAGCGCATCCTGATCGAGCGTAATGGAAAGCAGGCGCGCCTCTACGCCGATCGAACGGTCGTCGCCAATGCCTGGCGCGAGCAGGTGGACGGCTGGCGTCCGCGCGTCTGCGGGGCAGGCACGCCGATCGAGAACAACCAGCGGCGTGTCGCTGCGATGAGGGCCTTCGCCGACGTTCACCCGGAGAACCTCTCGCGCCGCCGGTCGCCAACGCCTGCACCCGTCTTGCCGTCGAGATGTGCGCAGCCAGCGGACGTCTGGTGGCCGCGGGGTGGGAAGCGGATGGACGAGTGACGGCTGTTACCGCCGTCACCCCGAGCCCGACGACACGCCTCTAAGCCCGCTTCTTCGCCGCCGCGCTACGCGGCAGGAGACGGGCCAGATATTGGCCGGTGTAGCTCTCGGCCGCCTTCACGATCTCCTCGGGCGGTCCTTCGGCGACCAGCCGGCCGCCACCGGAGCCGCCGTCCGGACCGAGATCCAACACCCAGTCGGCGGTCTTGATGACCTCGAGATTGTGCTCGATCACGACGACCGTGTTGCCGCCTTCGACCAGCCGGTGCAGTACCTCCAGAAGCTTGCGCACATCCTCGAAGTGCAGGCCGGTGGTCGGCTCGTCGAGGATGTAGAGCGTGCGGCCGGTGGCGCGGCGCGACAGTTCCTTGGCGAGCTTGACGCGCTGCGCCTCACCGCCCGACAGCGTCGTCGCCTGCTGGCCGATATGGATGTAGCCCAGGCCGACCTGCTGCAGGGTCAGAAGCTTGTCGCGGATGACCGGCACGGCCTTGAAGAACTCGACGCCCTCGTCGACTGTCATCTCCAGAACGTCGGCGATCGATTTGCCGCGGAAATGGATCTCCAGCGTCTCGCGGTTGTAACGCTTGCCCTTGCAGACGTCGCACTGGACGTAGACATCCGGCAGGAAGTGCATCTCGATCTTGATGACGCCGTCGCCCTGGCAGGCCTCGCAACGGCCGCCCTTGACGTTGAACGAGAAGCGGCCGGGTTTGTAGCCGCGCTCCGTCGATTCCGGGAGCTGGGAGAACCAGTCGCGGATCGGTGAGAAGGCGCCGGTATAGGTTGCCGGGTTCGAGCGCGGCGTGCGGCCGATCGGCGACTGGTCGATGTCGACGATCTTGTCGAGGTGATTGACGCCGTCGAGGCCGGCATGGGCGCCGGGATGCTCGCGCGCATTGTTCAGCCGCTTGGCCAGCGCCTTGTACAGCGTCTCGATGATCAGCGTGCTCTTGCCGCTGCCCGACACGCCGGTGACGCAGGTGAAGGTGCCGAGCGGGATGCTGGCCGTGACGTTCTGCAGGTTGTTTTCGCGGGCGCCCTTGACGGTCAGCCAGCGGCCACCTTTCGCCGGCGGTTCGCGCCGCGTCTTGGGGATGGGAATCTGGCGGAAGCCCGAGAGGTACTGTCCGGTGAGGCTGGCGCTGTTGCGCATCACGTCCTCGGGCGTGCCCTCGGCGATGACATTGCCGCCGTGGGCACCGGCGCCCGGGCCCATGTCGACCAGGTGATCGGCGGACCGGATGGCATCCTCGTCGTGCTCGACGACCAGCACCGTGTTGCCGAGATCGCGCAGGCGTGTCAGCGTCTTCAGCAGCCGGTCGTTGTCGCGCTGGTGCAGGCCGATCGACGGCTCGTCCAGGACGTAGAGCACGCCGGTGAGGCCGGAGCCGATCTGCGAGGCGAGGCGGATACGCTGGCTCTCGCCGCCGGACAGCGTGCCCGACGTGCGGTTCAGCGTCAGGTACGACAGGCCGACATTGTCCAGGAAGCCCAGGCGCTCGTTGACTTCCTTGAGGATGCGGGCGGCGATCTCACGCTGCTTGGGTGTCAGCTTTGGCGAGAGTTCGAGGAACCACTTCACCGCCTCGCCGATCGAGAACTCGGTGGTCTGGCTGATGTTGAGGCCAGCGAGCTTCACTGCCAGGGCCTCGGGTTTCAGGCGGGCACCCCCGCAGGTCTCGCACTTGCTCTCGTGCTGGAAACGCTCCAGCTCCTCGCGCACCCACGACGAATCGGTTTCCTTCCAGCGGCGATCGAGGTTGGGGATCACGCCCTCGAACGGCTTGGTCGTCTGATACTGCCGGATGCCGTCGTCGTAGCGCATGGCGATCGATTCGCCGCCGCTGCCGAACAGGATGACGTCGCGCACCTTCTTGGGAAGGTCCTTCCACGGCACGTTCATCTTCGCCTTGAAGTGCTTGGCGATGCTCTCCAGCGTCTGCATGTAGTACTGGCCCGACGAATCGGCCCACGGCGCGATGGCGCCCTCGGTCAGCGACAGCCGGTCGTCCGGCACCACCATCTCCGGATCGAAGAACATCTTCACGCCCAGGCCATCGCAGGCCGGGCAGGCGCCTTGCGGCGCGTTGAAGGAGAACAGGCGGGGCTCGATCTCCTCGATGGTGAAGCCGGAGACCGGGCAGGCGAAGCGCGCCGAGAACACCGTGCGTTCGCCGTTGTCGGCGTTCTCGGCAACGGCCAGTCCCTCGGCGAGGTTGAGCGCGGTCTCGATCGAATCGGCCAGGCGGTTGCCGAGATCGGGGCGCACGACGATGCGGTCGACGACGACGTCGATGTCGTGCTTGTACTTCTTGTCGAGCGACGGGGCCTCGGAGATCTCGTAGAGCTTGCCGTCGATCTTGACCCTCTGGAAACCCTTCTTCTGCAGCTCCTGCAGTTCCTTGCGGTACTCGCCCTTGCGGCCGCGCACGATGGGCGCCATCAGGTAGAGCCGCGTGCCCTCGGCCATCGCCTTCACGCGATCGACCATCTGGGAGACGGTCTGGCTTTCGATCGGCAGGCCGGTGGCCGGCGAATAGGGAATGCCGACGCGGGCGAACAGCAGGCGCAGATAGTCGTAGATCTCGGTGACCGTGCCGACCGTCGAGCGCGGGTTGCGCGACGTCGTCTTCTGCTCGATCGAGATGGCGGGTGACAGGCCCTCGATCGAATCGACGTCGGGCTTCTGCATCAGCTCGAGGAACTGGCGGGCGTAGGCCGACAGGCTCTCGACATAGCGGCGCTGGCCTTCGGCGTAGATCGTGTCGAAAGCAAGGGACGACTTGCCGGAACCCGACAGGCCGGTGATCACCACCAGGCGATCGCGCGGCAGGTCGAGATCGACGTTCTTCAGATTGTGCTCGCGAGCGCCGCGGATCGAGATGAAACGGTGCGGCTCGGCAGCTGCGGTGCGTGATTTGGCCATCGGTACGGAAGAATAGGCGATGCAGGGGACGATCGCATATGGCGATTAACCCCCAGCTTTCCCAGCCCCTGCGTTACGTTGGCGTTGCATGCAGTGCCTGCATTCGCCGAGCAAGGGCGGCGGGCGCTGCCAATTGGCGGCAGCAGCGGTTCGTCGTCAGGCGGTCGCCGCCTGCAGGTCCCTCATCCTGGCCGTCGGGCGGTCGTTCATGAGCAACTGCATGGTGCCGGCAACCAGGCCGATGAACACGCCGATCCTCCAGGCGAGGTCGTAGGAGCCCATCAGGTCGAACAGGTAGCCGCCGCCCCAGGCGCCCAGGAAGGAGCCGGCCTGGTGGCTGAGGAAGGCGATGCCGGTCAGGGTCGACAGGTAGCGCAGGCCGAAGATCTGCGCGACCAGGCCGTTGACCAGCGGAATGACGCCCAGCCACAGCGTGCCCATGACGATGCCGAACAGCACGACCGACAGCGGCGTTGGCGGAAAAGTGAAGAACAGCGCCAGTGCCAGAGAGCGGCCGAGATAGATGCCTCCCAGCAACAGGCGCTTGGGATACCTGTCGCCCAGCCAGCCGAACAGCCACGAACTCACGATGTTGAAGCCGCCGACCAGCATCAGCAGCAGCGCGCTGTAGGAGGCGTCCATGCCGCATTGCGCGAGATAGGTCGGCAGATGGGTCGTAAGGAAGACGAGCTGCAGGCCGCAAACGAAGAAGGCCATGGCCATCACCACGTAGCCGGGATGGCGCCGGGCCTCGTGCAGGGCACCCATCAGGCTGAGGTCGCGGTCGGCGGCGACGCTGTTGGGCAGCTTGTCGGCGCGGCTGCCGATCCAGGCGGCCGGCAGCATGGCGACGGCCAGGATGGCGAAGGCCCACAGGCCGGCCCGCCAGCCGTCGTGGTTCAGCATGTAGGCCGCGATCGGCGCCGTCACCATGGTGCCGACCGAGCCGGCGGCCGAGACGATGCCGAAGGCGAGCGTGCGGCGCGACGGCTGGACGACGCGGGCGGCGATGTTGGCGGTGATGCCGGACGTCGTGCAGGCGAGCGACACGCCGATCAGCACGCCGGCGCCCAGCACGATCGGAAGAGCGCCCTGGGCAGTTGCCGTCAGCACCACGCCGGCGATGAGCAGCAGGCTGCCGAACAGGGCGATGCCGCGCGTGCCGTGCTTGTCGGCGATGATGCCGGCGAACGGTTGGCTGAGGCCCCAGGCGACCTGCTGGACCGAGATCGCGAGCGCGAAGTCGGAGATGGCGATGCCCAGGTCCTTGGCGGCAGGCGCCTGGAACAGTCCCAGGTTCTGCCGGATGCCCATGGCGAGGGTCATCATCAGGGCCGCGCCGCCCAGGATGGCAAAAGCCTGCCCGCGCGAAACCTGCGACACGTGAAAGGAATTGCTCATGGGGCGAAAGGATAGGGGAGGGTTTGCTCACCTAACCAATGAAATGTCGGCAGGCCAGCATGAGCGAAGTTCACCCCATCGAGCGGCCACAACCCAAAATCGGTGGCTGCCCACAGGCGGGTGGGGCTAGTTTGGCCGCCGTGAGGTAGGTGCCGCGTCCCGCGGCACCGGGAAAGCCAAGGAGGCCCCCATGGCGGGCAGCGTCAACAAAGTCATCCTGGTCGGCAATCTCGGCCGCGACCCCGAAGTGAGGTCCATGCAGGATGGCAGATCCATGGTGAACATGTCGGTGGCCACGTCGGAGACGTGGCGCGATCGCCAGAGCGGCGAACGCAAGGAGCGCACCGAGTGGCATCGTGTCGTCATCTTCAACGAGAAGCTGGCGGAAGTCGCACAGAAGTTCGTGCGCAAGGGTTCCAAGATCTACGTCGAAGGACAGCTCTCGACCCGCAAGTGGACCGACCAGAGCGGCCAGGAGCGCTACACGACCGAGGTCGTGATCCCGCGCTTCGGCGGCGCGCTCACCATGCTCGACGGACGCGGTGGCGGCGGTGAGGGCGGCGGTGGCGGCATGCCGGACGACGACTTCGGCGGTGGCGGATCGTCCGGCGGCGGTGGCGGCGGCCGTCCGGCGTCGCGCGGCGGCAAGGCCGAGCTCGACGACGACATTCCTTTCTAGGACGTGGCGACGATCGAGCGCCTGGCCGCCGTGGACCACACGGCGGTCGGGCGTCTCCTGCGCGAAGCCTACGCCGACTATTCGGAGCGCATCGGCGCCGGATGGGCGTTGCTGCGCCTGCTCGGCGTGGCGCCGGCCGCCCGCGGCCTGTCGCGCCTGTTGCCTCAATGGTGCATCTCCCGCGCTCGCGAGCAGGGGGCCGCGCGGATGGTCTGCATACCAGCGAGGCCATGGCGACGGCGCGCGGCCTCTACGATCGCATGGGCTTCGTCGTCGACGGCGACCTGCAGAGGAATTTCGGGCTACGCTGCTGGCGGTTCAGGCTCGATCTCTGACGGAGACTTTGATCATGCGGCGTATTGCGGTTGAGGAGGCCTTCATCACGGCCGACGTTCTGGCGGGCTGGAGGAAGGTCCTGGCCAGCAGCGACGTCGAGCCGGGATTCGCCAAGCTCGGTGGCAGCCTGCTCAAGCCGTCGAGAGGCACGGACATCTTCCTCGGCAAGCTGCTGGATATCGGCGCCGGCCGCATTGCGCACATGGACGAGGTCGGCATGGACGTCGAGGTCCTGTCGCTGACCTCTCCGGGTGTGCAGATCTTCGCTGCCGATATGGCGACGCGGCTCGCCGCGGAGTCGAACGACGCTCTGGCCACGGCGATCAAGGCCAATCCGACGCGGCTGGCCGGGCTCGCTGCCGTGGCGCCGCAGGATCCCCAAGCGGCTGCGCGCGAGATCGAGCGCGGCAAGAACCTCGGCCTCAGCGGCGTCATCATCAACTCGCACACGAGGAGCGAGTATCTCGACCTGCCCAAGTACCGGCCGATTCTCGAAGCGGCCGAGGCGCTGGACATGCCGATCTACCTGCATCCGCGCGAGCCCGGGCCGTCGATGGTGACGCCGTACCTCTACTACGGCCTCTACTTCGCGACCTGGGGCTTCTCGGCCGAGACCGGCCTGCATGCCATGCGGCTGATCATGTCCGGCGCCTTCGATCGGCATCCCGGGCTACGCATCGTGCTCGGCCACATGGGCGAGGGCATTCCCTATTGGCTGAAGCGCATCGACAATCGCTACGCGCTGCAGGTGAAGATTGGCGCCACCGAGAAGCTGCCGAGGCGTCCGAGCGAATACTTTCTCGAAAACTTCTACATCACGACCGCGGGCGTGACGGACATGGCGGTCCTCAAGCTCGGCCTCGACGAGCTGGGCGACGAACGCATCATGTTCGCCGCCGACTATCCCTACGAGGAGGACGCCGAGGCCGTGCAGTTCATGGATGGCGCGGACGTTACCGAGGAGCAGCGCCGCAAGATCTACGAGACCAACGCGCTGCGCATCTTCAAGCTTCAGGTATGAAAACCATGGCCCGGATCTGGTACCAGAGCTTCGTCCATCCCGTCGAGCAGGCGCCCTACATCGAGCGGCTGCAGGCCATGCTGGACAGGGTGACCTCAGCAGGCGTCAGCTTCGAGGTTCACGGCCTCGATCCGCCGGACCAATCCTTCCATGCGCTGACCGAGTTCCGCTGTGCCGCGCAGGTCATCGGCAACGCCATCGCCGCCGAGAAAGCGGGCTACGACGCCTTCGTCATCGGTCATTTCCAGGAACCCGGCCTGATCGAGATCAGGGGCGCCCTCGACATTCCGGTGATCGGCCTGGGCGAGGCCAACCTGCTGGCCGCGCTCGGCATAGGCGGGCGGTTGGGCCTGGTGACCATCGATCCGGTGTTCGTGCCCTGGCACGACCGGCAGATCCGCATGCACGGGCTCAGCGAGCGCTATGCCGGCACCCAGGCGCTGAAGATGAACCTGCCGGCCTTCATGAAGGCCTTCACCGACGAGACGGCTTATGCCCAGGTGCGCAGCCAGTTCGTCACCCAGGTGAAGCCGCTGATCGAGAAGGGGGCGGAGGTGATCATCCCGGCGGGTGGCCTGCCGATGCTGCTGTTCGCCCGCGAAAGCCCGTTCGTCATCGACGATGCGCCGGTGCTTAACGGCATCGCCATCGTCGCCAAGGCGACCGAGATGGCGATCTCGCTGCGCTCGATCACCAACGTCGTCGTGAGCCGCCGCGGCACCTACGCCAAGGCGCCGCCGGCGGCGATCGCCGAGTTCCAGGAGCGATTGCGCTAGGCCTTTGCGCGTTCTCGTCCTCGGCGGCACCGGCGTCTTCGGCAGCAGGCTCTGCCGCCTGCTGGCCGGCGATCCGGACATCGCGCTCACAATCGCCGCGCGCGATCGCTCCGCCGTCGATGCCACGGCGCGCCAGCTCGGCGTCACAGGCCGCGTCCTCGATTGGCGCCGCGACCTCGACCGCGTGCTGGGCGAGGGTGGCCATGACGTGCTGGTCCACACGGCGGGTCCTTTCCAGGGACAGGACTACGGAGTGCCCGAGGCCTGCATCCGACATGGTGTCCACTACGTCGACCTGTCCGACGATGCGGCCTTCGTGAAGGGCATCGAGCGCCTCGACGAGATGGCGAGCAAGGCGGACGTTCTGGTCTGCTCCGGTGCCAGCACCGCTCCCGCCATCACCGGCGCGGTGGTTGAGGCGGCGCTCGCGGCAGGGCCGGTCGAGCGCGTTGCGTTCGGCATCATGCCAGGCAACGACGCACCACGCGGACCGGCCCTGGTCGAGGCGATCCTGGGCGGCGCCGGCAAGCCAATTGCGAATCAGGCCGGCCGCCATGTTTGGGGCGGCCTGCGGCGCATGGCGCTGCCCGGCCTCGGCAGGCGCTGGGTGGCGCCCTGCGATCTTCCAGAGCCGGCGTTGTTCGCCCGGCGCTTCGGCATCCGCGACACTTTCGCCGGTGCCGGGCTGGAGTTGTCGATCCTGCATGTCGGACTGTGGGCCCTGTCGTGGCTGGTGCGCGGCCGGTTGCTGAAAACCCTGGCACCGGCTGCAACGCTGCTCGCTGCCATCGCCGACCGCCTGCGTTTCCTCGGCACCGACCGTGGCGGGCTGCGCATGGATCTGCATGGCGATGCCCACGGAGCCTCGATCCGCACTTGGTGCCTGATCGCCGAGGGAGGCGATGGTCCTTTCATTCCGGTCACGCCGGCGGCGGCGCTGGTACGCAAGCTGGCCCGTGGCGGGATCGCTGCACGCGGCGCCATGCCGTGCCTCGGGCTCTTGGATCTGGCAGAGATCGAAGCCGAGTGGCGGCAAGCGGGGCTGCGCGTCGCGTCGGGCTGGGGTGACGATGGTGCAGGGCTCGGGCCCTCGCTCTATCGCCGCGCGCTGGGCACTTCCTACGATCAACAATCGCCCGCCGGCCGGCGGCTGCACGATGCCGGGCCGTCGCGCTGGAGCGGGCGCTGCACGGTGACCGGCGCCACGAGGGCAAGCGGCAGGATGCTGGCCTGGCTGTTCCAGCTTCCCGCGCCGATCGACGACGGGCCGCTGGTCGTCGAGTTCGCGGTGTCGGGCACCGGCGAGGCATGGACACGGCGGATCGGCCGTCGCGTCATGCGTTCGCGCCAATATGTCGGCCTGCGCAAGCCGTCCGGCTGGATCGTCGAGCAATTCGGCGCCTTCGCCTTCGACCTTGCGCTCGACGTCGCCGACGGCCGGTTGACACTCCTGATGCGTGGCATGCGGTGCTGCGGCGTATCGTTGCCGCGCGCCTTGTGGCCTGTCATCGAGGCGATCGAATCGGAGGAGGCGGGGCGGTTCTGCTTCGACGTCGAAATCGGGTTGCCCATTGTCGGCCGTCTGGTGCGCTACCGCGGCTGGCTCACAGATCGATGAAGCGATCGCGGGTCGCCGCTGTTGGCGCGAAGCAGGCGGCCTTCCGGCCGAACCAGCGATAACGATTGCGCGCTACAACATCGTACAGCGGGTCGCGCAGCCACGCCGGCGCCAGCGCGAGCGGCTTAAGCCAGCGCACCGGTCCGCGCAGGTAGCGTAGCGCGCGCAGTACCGCGGCGGAGCGGACGTATACCTCGTCGCGGTCGAGCAGCAGGATGGTGCGCTCGAAGGTGCGGTCAGGCAGGCCGAGCTCGCTCAGCACTCCGAGCGCCGACTGGGCGCTGGCGAATTTCAGCCGGCCCTCGGGATCGCGCGCCAGGCAGAAGGCGACGAAAGCGCTGTACAGCGCGCAATAGCCGTCGAAGAGTAGAGCGGCTGCGGGAGGTCGCCGAGTGCCTCCGGCAGTTTCACGCGGGCAGGCCAAGTGTGCGCAAGGCCTTCGCGGTCTCGGCCGCCGAGCGATGATGGACGGCGTGCATGCCGAAGGCACGCGCGCCCTCGACGTTGGGCAGGTTGTCGTCGATCAGAACTGCATCGCCCGGCTGGAAGCCGCCGGTGAGACAGACCCGGTCGTAGATCGCGGCGTCAGGTTTGAGGCATTTCACGACGCCCGAGACCACGTAGTCGCGGAAATGGCCGAAGAAGGGATGCCGGACCCGGCCGGGTCCACGCACCCAGGCGTCGACAAGATCGGGCGCATTGGACAGCAGATAGAGCGGCGTTCCTGCCCCGTGGAGACGCTCCACAAGCGTCACCATCTCGGGGAAGGACCGCTCCATCATCTCGTCGAAGCGGCCGTAGAAGGCCTCTATCAGGGCCTCTTGGCCGGGATGCCGGGCCTTGAGCAGCCGTGTCGCCTCGGCGGTATCTCCGCCTGCATCCTGCAGGTTGTGCCATGGCGTGGTGGTCACGGTGGCGAGGAAGCGCTCCATTTCCTCGGGGTCGGCAATCAGTTTCTGGTAGAGATATCTGGGGTTCCAGTCGATCAGCACTCCGCCCATGTCGAAAACTGCCACGGAGGGGGCCGTCCGGCCTGGTTTTTGGGCTGTTTTGGGGGTCAATTCAGGGCCCTTCAAAGGAGCGTTTTCGACGCCAATTTACTTAATAAAATCAAAGCGTTAAATAGTGGTCTCCCGACCGTTTTTTGTTGGTCTTTGCGGCCTGTTTTGCTAGGGTGTGATTTCGTTCCGCCGGGCCCTCTGGCAGGGCCTCAAAAGCGAGCAAAATCAGGTTTCCGTGAGCGACGATACGACCCTTCCACCGGCGCCGCCGCCCCCCGACGCGCCCCCGCCGCCGCCTCAGCCGCCGCACGATATCGCGCCGATAACCATCGAAGAGGAGATGCGCCGCTCCTACCTCGATTACGCAATGAGCGTGATCGTGTCGCGCGCGCTCCCCGACGCGCGCGACGGGCTGAAGCCGGTGCAGCGCCGCATCCTCTACGCGATGAAGGAAGGCGGCTACGACTCGACGCGCCCCTTCCGCAAGTCCGCCCGCATCGTCGGTGACGTGATGGGCAAGTATCACCCGCACGGCGACTCGGCGATCTACGACGCCATGGTGCGCATGGCGCAGGACTTCTCCATGCGCCTGCCGCTGAT
>JAEZIF010000412.1 GCA_023416135.1 Pseudomonadota bacterium | reverse complement strand
CGTGTCGCGCACGACCGCCGATTCCGCGCGCGTGGTCGGCGCCCTCTCGGGCGCGGGGTTGGTGGCATTGCTGGGGTCCGGCTTTGCCTACCTCGGCGTCTGCTTCTTCTATGCGGCGAGCCTCGCCCTGACCCTCAATGTCGGAATCAGGCGGCTGCGCGTGCTGGGCGAGGAGCCTGCCCACGCATCGCCGTTGCGCGCCCTGCGTGAAGGCTTCGCCTATGTCTGGTCGACTCCGGACATGCGGGCGGTGATGCTGCTGGCCTTCCTGGTGAATCTCGCCGCCTATCCCCTGATCAGTTCGCTGCTGGCCTATGTCGCCAGGGATATCTACGGCCTCGGCCAGACCGGGCTCGGCTGGCTGATCGCCTGCTTCGCCGGCGGCGCGCTCTCCGGCTCGATCGCGATCTCGACGTTCGGCGCCGCCATCCGTCCGGCCCGCACCACTTTGGTCTGTGCCGTACTCTGGTTCTCCCTCAACCTCGCCTTTTCGTGGATCGAGGTGCCGCTCCTGGGACAGATCGTCCTGTTCGTGTCGGGTTTCGTACAAAGCTTCTGCATGATCCCCATGGCGGTGCTGCTGCTGCGGGTTGCCAATCCGGCGTTCCGCGGCCGCGTCATGGGCGTACGGATGCTCGCGGTCTACGGCATGGCCGTCGGTCTGCTGGCGGCCGGCCCGCTGGTCGAGCACACCGGTTTCGCCGTGACGGGCACGATCTTCAGCCTCCTTGGCATCGTCTTCACGGTCGTGATCGGCGTCTATTGGCGTCGCCATCTGTGGGACGCCACGGCGGACGCCAATGCGCGTTGACGAGGGGAACCCTGACGCGATGACCACGTTGGCAGGCGATGCAGGGCAGGATCGTCAAGGCCGTAACCCTGGCGATGGTGCTCGCTATGGGAATTTTCGTTGCCGACGCTCGGGCGGATGACCCACCGCCGCCACCTTCGGCGACCCCCAGCGAGAGCCGCAGCATTTTCATCTTCCAGGTCGAGAACGACGTCTTTAACCGGTTCAGCCCGACCGACCGCGATTATACCAACGGCGTGCGCATCGGTTGGCTGTCGCCGGCGATCACCGCCATGCCACCGGGAATCGTTTCGATGACCACGGTGCCGACATTCTTCGGCGAGCCGCAGTCGGACTCGGTGGTGCGTCGCGTCGGCGTGTCTATCGGCCAGAACATCTACACGCCGGATGACACGTTCACGTCACAGCCCATCTTCAACGATCGGCCGTATGCGGCGTGGCTCTATGCCAGCCTCGCCCTGCAGTACACCTACAAGCGGCGTGACGAGAAGACAGGAACGCAGGAGCCGGTGCGGCTCGACACGCTGCAGCTCGATCTCGGGGTGATCGGACCGGCGGCCGGCGGACAATTCGTGCAGAATAATTTCCATAACCTGATCGGTGTCGCCCAGGCCAACGGCTGGGCCAATCAGTTGCACAACGAGCCCACGATCGGCATCGGCTTCGAGCGGCGCTGGAGAACTGCCCGCACGGTGATATTCGACGATCCGAAGCTCGAGGTCGATTTTATCCCGCGCATCGGCGCGGCCTTGGGCAACGTGGCGATCTACGGAGATGTCGGCGGCACGGTCCGCATCGGCAAGAACCTGCGCGACGATTTCGGGCCGCCGCGGCCGCGGCCGGCTATGCCGGGGTCGGAGGCCTTCATCGGCGACGGCAGCTTCGGCTGGTATCTGTTTGCCGGAGTCGACGGCCAGGCGGTCGGCCGCAATATCTTTCTCGATGGCAATACCGACGGTCAAAGCCTGCGGGTGTCGCATCGGCCGTTCGTCGGCGAAGCCCAGGCGGGGCTTGCGATCAGCTATCACGGCGTGCGCTTCACCTACACGCAGGTGCTGCGCACGCCGGACTTCTACGAGCAGAACCGCTGGACGCAGTTCGGCTCCATCAACGTGACGTTCAGGTACTGACGGCCCGCCGCCGACAGGACGTCAGATACGCCCCATCAGCAGCAGGATGATCACGATGATCAGGAGCAGCCCGGCGCCGCCGCTCGGGTAATACCCCCAGCCGCTGCTGTAGGGCCATGTCGGCAGGGCACCGATCAGGATCAGGATGAGGATGATCAGAAGAATGGTGCCCAGCATGACGTCTCCCTTCTAGCTAGCCGAGGTTCTCCTCGGCGAACGACCAGTTGATGAGCTTGTCCATCCACGCCTGGATGTGGTCCGGGCGCCGATTCTGGAAATCGAGGTAGTAGGCGTGCTCCCACACGTCCGCGACCAGCAGCGGCTTGCCGCCATGGGCCAGCGGGGTGTCGGCATTCGAGGTCGTCTCGATCGCGAGCTTGTTGCCGCCCTTGGAGACGAGCCACGCCCAGCCGCTGCCGAACTGGCCGACCGCGGCCGTCTTGAAGGCCGCCAGGAACTTCTCGACGTCGCCGAAGCTCTCGTCGATAGCCTGCTTGATCTTTCCCGAGGGCGCGCCGCCCTTGGGCGTCATGCTGTGCCAGTAGAAGTCGTGGTTCCAGACCTGGGCGGAGTTGTTGAAGATGCCCTTGGCCTTCTCGTCCTTGGCCGACTTCTTGATGATCTCGACCAGCGAAAGCTCGGCGTAGGGTGTGCCCTCGATCAGCTTGTTCAGGTTGTCCACGTACGCCTTATGGTGCTTGCCGTAGTGGAACGACATGGTTTTGGCGGAGATGACGGGCGCCAGGGCATCCTCTGCATAGGGGAGCTTGGGGAGGGTGAAAGGGGACTTTCCTTGGTCCAATGGCATGACGCGAACTCCGGCTAACCCGACGCACGGGTCGGGTGGGCTGTGGATGGTTGATGAACGTCCGACTTGTGCCGACGTTGCGGCGCGCCGGACGGTGGCAGGGTGCCACGGCAACCTTGGCAGAAACGTGACGTTTGGGCCTGCGGCGAGTTCGCGCGCAAGGAGACGCCCATGGACGGCATCATCTACCTGGTTGGATTGATCGTCATCGTCATGGCGATTCTGTCGTTCATTGGCATTCGCTGACCGTGCTTCCTGGGGCTGCCGCTCGGAGTGACCGCAGGCATCTGTTAGGCGCAAGTGAGAACGACTTGCGCGACTGAGAGCGTTGCGCGCAGATACTTGAGCGAACGGTTCTCAGTCGCGCACTCTTCGGTTGCATCGCGGGATTCGCAGAGTATCTGTCTAGGCGAATTGCGTACCGCGAGGAGGCCGCCATGCAAGGCAACCCACAGATCGTCGCCGAGCTCAACAAGCTCCTGAAGAACGAGTTGACCGCGATCAACCAGTACTTCCTGCATGCTCGCATGATGGGGCACTGGGGCTTCGAGCGGATGGCCAAGAAGATTTACGAAGAATCGATCGGCGAGATGAAGCACGCCGACAAGCTGATGAAGCGCATTCTCTTGCTCGACGGCCTTCCCAACCTGCAGGACCTCGGCAGGCTCGCCGTCGGCGAGACCGTCATCGAATGCCTGAGGGCCGATCTTCGGCTGGAGAACGAGGCGCGGACGGCGCTGGTCGCCGCGGTGACGCTCTGCGAGTCGAGCAAGGATTACGTCAGCCGCGAGATCGTCGTCGACATCCTGGAGGATGCCGAAGACCATATCGACTTCCTGGAGACCGAGCTGTCGCTGGTCGACAAGGTCGGCGAGCAGAATTACCTGCAGACGCAGATCGGGGAAGGCAAGGAGTCGAGCTGACGGGGGGGGGGACGGCCGAGAAGCCGCCTTCGCGAGACGCTAATCGGCAGCGAGCAGGTTGGGCGTAGCCGCCTGATCGCGGGCGATCGTCTGTGAGATGCGCTCGCGCATGTCGCAGGCGCAGCTGCCGCACTGAGGAGCCTTACCGCAGGCGCGGAAGACATCGGCCGGCCGGCGGGCGCCCGCACGGATGGCGGCGTCGATTTCGCGTTCACGAATGGCTTGGCAGATGCAGATGAACATGCCCTTGCGCCGCGTCCCCCATGCAGATGCGAATTACTCGCAGGCGCAAAGATAAAGGGCGATCCCGGGGCGGTCAAGCGGGCGCTAGAACGTTGGCAGAAAATACTTTTCCAGCTTTTCCCGCAGCGCCGCGTCGATCGGATGGGGAGTCTTGCCCCTGAGCCGGACCACGGTCATCTCGGCCGCCGCAATGCAGGTGCCGTCCTTGAAGGCGGCAGAGCCGACGGTGATCGAACTGGTGCCGATGCGCATGACGCCGGTGCCCAGCTCGACCTGGCCCGGCCAGTGCGATTCGGCCAGGAAGCTCACCGTCATGCCGGCCGAGATGCCGCGCGTACCGTCCGTCGCGGTGGTCAGGCCCACGTCGCGCATGAAGGTAAGGCGCGCGGTTTCGAGATAGGCGCAGATCGCCACGTTGTTGACGTGGCCGGCGGCGTCCTGGTCGGAAAAGCGCACCGTGTCGTTGCACCAGTGCGGATAGATCGAGCGATCCTGCAGTCGTTTGTCGCGTGACATGGTGCAAGTGTAGCATTCCGTCGCGATGACACATCCCGTCTTCACCGAAGAGCACGACCTCATCCGTAGCCAGCTTCGGCGCTTGGTCGAGGAGAAGGTGAAGCCCCACGGCCCGAAATGGGAGGAAGCGGGCTTCGTGCCGCGCGAGGTGCTGCGCGAGATGGGCGAGCTCGGCTTCTTCTCGCTGCGCATTCCCGAAGCGATGGGCGGCGCGGGCCTCGATGCACGCGCCTCGGTCGTCCTGGCCGAGGAGGTCGGCCGCTCGACGCATGGCGGCTTTGCCATCACCGTGCTGGTGCATACCGACATGGCGAGCCCGCATCTGGTGCGCTTCGGCAGCAAGCGGCAGCTCGAGAAGTACCTGCCGGACGTCATGGCGGGCAGGACCATTACGGCAGTCGGCGTCACCGAGCCCGGCGCCGGCTCCGACGTTGCCGGCATCCGCACCCGCGCCGTCCGCGACGGCGACGCGTGGGTGCTGAACGGCACCAAGATGTTCATCACCAATGGCGTGCATGGCGATCTCTATTTCATCGCCGCCCGCTCCGATCCCGAGGCCAAGGGCAGCCGCGCGATCACCATGTTCATCGTCGAGAAGGGCTCGCCGGGCTTCAAGGTCGGCCGTGCCCTCGACAAGACCGGCTGGCGTTCCTCGGACACCGCCGAGCTGATCTTCGAGGATTGCCGGGTGCCGGCAGAGAACGTGCTCGGCGAGCCCAACCGCGGCTTCTATTCGATCATGGCCAACTTCCAGACCGAGCGGCTGGTGATCGGCGCCATGGCGATGGCCGAGGCACGCGAGGCGATCCGGCTAACCTACGAGCACGTCAGCCAGCGTACCGCCTTCGGCAAGCCTTTGTGGGACAAGCAGGCGATCCGGCAGCGCCTTTCGCGCCGCCTGGCCGAGGTCGAGGCGGCCCGCCAGCTCGTCCATCACACGGCCTGGCTCGATGCCCAGGGCCACGACTGCGTCGCCCAGGTCTCGATGGTCAAGGCGCTGGCCGGCGACCTGGTGAACCAGGTCCTCTACGACTGCGTGCAGTTCCACGGCGGCATGGGCTTCGTGCGCGACACCGCCGTCGAGCGCATGGCGCGCGACGCGCGCGTCCAGGCGATCGGGGGCGGTGCGTCGGAGGTCATGCTCGAGGAGATCGCCAAGCGATTCGGTGCGGCGCTGGCGGACTGACGCCGTCTCTCATTCATCTTCGGCTCTACTTCGGCGCCACCAGGAATGGCCCGACGGCCGTCAGCTTGCAGCCAGTGCCGCCACTCTGGTTGCACGCGTCGATGGCGCCAGCTACCGCCTCCGACTCGCTTGCCCGGCCGGACACCATGCCGATCGGGCCGTTGTCGGCGACCGCCAGCGCGCGCCAGTCGTTCTCGATCAGATAATGCTGCAGGGCCGCCCTCCGGTCGGCGTCGGAGGTGGGGATGCGCTCGGGCGTGAAGATCCCGGTCACGCGATGAAGCTGCGGGACGCGCACCACGACCTGATCGTCCACCGCATAGACGGCGCACGGCCGGCCGCTGATCTGGCCACAGGTCTCCAGGTTGCGCCGGACGGCGTCGGCCTCGCTCTCGCTCGGCGACCACCATTCGATAGGGCCGTGGCCCAACACCAGGGCGCGATGCCGCGTCGTTCTCATGTAGTGGTCGACGAGGTGCTGGCGCGTGCGCTCGTTGATCAGCGGAACGGCGGCCGCGTCGAACGGGATCGGCGGTGAAGGCCTGGTCGGGGGCAGGTACGGCGCAGGCGGGATGGGCGGTGGGCGGTATGGCCACACCACCTCGTTGCCGACGGCATAGAGGATGCAGCGGTCGAAGTCGCGCATGATCGGCACCTCGCGCTCGACGAGCGCATTGCACTCCTCGAGGGCGCGACGGCGCGCGGACGCGTCGTCGAGCATGCGCGTGGCCACGGCGAACCAGCCGCGCACATTGACCGCCATGGCCTTGGAGTCGTCGGCCGCGCCGTACTCCTCGAGGCGCCGCTCACGCCATTGCGGCACGAAGGGAACCTCTGCGGCGATGTAGGGCCGAGGGCCGGCTGCCGGCGGCGCGGCGGCCGGAGGCGCAGCAGGCGGAGCCGTCATCGCCGGGGCCGGCGCGGACGGTGGCGTTGCCATCGCGGCGGGAGCGGGAACGGATGAGGGACTCTGCGCCGTCCGCATCGGAGTTGGCGCCTCCACGCGTTCGTTCAGCAGCCACGCACCGCCGAGTGCCAGGGCGGCCACGGAAACGGCGATGCCACCGATGACGCCAAGGCGCCCCGCCTTGCGACCTGGTGATGGCGCGGCGGCGAGCACCGGCGCGCGGCCAAGCGTCAGACGGTAGGCGTGGATGGGACGCGGGATATTCTTGACGCGTTGCTCGCCGAGGTCTTCCGCGCCCAGGGTCAGCTTGCCTTCGATCTGCTCGTAGACGGCGGCCGATACGCAGATGCCGCCGGGCTTGGCGATCGATTCGAGCCGCGCTGCGACATTGACCGCGTCGCCCATCAGGTCGTCGCCGCTTTCCACGACGTCGCCGAGATTGACCCCGATGCGCAGGATCAACTGGTCGTCCGGGCCAGCCGGGTCGTTGGCCGCGCGCATCGCTTCCTGGATTTCCAGGGCTGCGCGCACCGCTTCGACGGGACTGGCGAACTCGGCCAGGAGCCCGTCGCCGGTCAGCTTGAAGACGCGACCACGATGGTGCGTCACTACGCCCCCGGCGATCGCCATGCGGGCACCGAGGAGGCCGAGCGCATGTTCCTCGTCGCGGGCCGACATCGTGCTGAAGCCGACGACGTCGATGTCCATGATCGTGGTCAGGCGCCGGACGAGGTCGGATTCGGTCATCTGAACAGGCTAGCTGACCCACACGAGGCAGGCCATAGAGGTCCTTGTTTCCGTCGCCCCCCTCTGCGAAGACCAGTAGGTATGGAATCCAAGCCTCCGCGCTACTGGGAAGACTACGAGGTCGGCCAGAGATTCGATCTCGGTTCGACCAGATTCACCGCCGACGAAATCGTCGAGTTCGCCCGCCGGTACGACCCGCAAAGCTTCCACGTCGATGCCGATGCGGCACGGCAATCGATGTTCGGTAGCCTGATCGCCTCGGGCTGGCACGTCACGGCCAAGCTGATGCGGCTGTTCGTCGACAACTACGTGGATCAGCGCACGGCTCTGGGCTCGCCGGGAGTCGAGGAGGTCCGCTGGCTGAAGCCGGTGCGGCCGGGCGACACGCTGACCGCCTGGGTCGAGTGTGGCGGCAAGGTGCCGTCCAAGAGCCGCCCCGAGATGGGGATCATCCACGAGCAGTGGCGCGCCACCAACCAGAAGGGCGAGCTGGTTATGACGCTGAAGGGGACCAACATGGTGCGCCGGAGGCCGGCATGAAGCGCGCCGTCCGCGGGCTCGATCATGTCGTGGTCATGGTCGACGGCATCGACGCGGCCGAGGCGGCGTACGCCAGGCTCGGTTTCCAGGTCCAGCCGCGTGGCTTCCACAGGAAGCTCGGCACCGCCAACCACCTGATGATCTTCGACTCCGACTACTTCGAGATTCTGGGCATCGTCGAGGATACCGAGTTCAACGCCGAGCGGCGCGAATGGCTGAAGGACGGGGGCGGGCTCGCCAACGTGGCGCTCGCGACCGACGGCGCCGACATCGCCTTCGAGGCCTTCAGGGCCGCCGGCCTGCAGCCCGATGCGCCGTTGTCCTTCGATCGCGCGGTCGAGATTGCAGGCAAGACCGAGCACGCGCAGTTCCGCACCGTGCGCATCCCCAAGATGCACATGCCGGTGGTCGGCTTCTTCGTCTGCGAGCATCTCACGCCGCAGTTCGTCTACCGCAGCGAATGGGCGCAGCATCCCAACGGCGCGCGCGGCATCCTGGGTGTCACGGTGATCGCCGAGCAGCCGGCCCGGTGGACGGCCGAGCTGGAGAAGTACTTCGGCCAGGGATCGGTGCGCGGCGAGGGCGGCGGCATCGTCGCCGATACCGGCACGCAGCCCATCCACTACATGAACCGTCAGGACTATCTGCGGCGCTATCCGGGAATCACGCCGGTGCGCGCGGTCGACCATCCGGCGCTCCTCGCCATCAGGGTCGAGAACCTCGCCGCCTGCGAGGCGTTCCTGAAGAACAATGGAGTTCCGGTGATGAAGCCAGACTCGGGCCGGCTGCTGGTGCCGCCCTCGGAGGCGGCCGGCCTCACTCTGGAATTCAGAGAGAACTGACCCGGTGACTCTCGACCTGACGGACCGGCGGATCTACGGATTTGCCACCGAGGAGCATCTGCGTTTCGCCGACGTCGACGCCAACGGCCACATCAACAACGGCGCGTTCCTGCAGCTTCTGGAGAATGCGCGAGTCTCCTACATGCGGGCGATCGTGCGCTCGGGGCTGCCGCGCTTTCGCGTCGTCGTCGGCCGGCTGGAAATCGACTTCAAGCGGCAGATGTTCTTCCCCGGCCGCGCCACGGCCTGTGCCCGGCTGCTCGAGGTGCATGAACGCAAGTGCGTGATCGGCCACGGCCTGTTCGACGGTGAGGGCAATTGCACCGCCGCGCTCAAGGCGATCATGGTCTCGCTGAACGAGGAGACCCATCGCAGCATGCCGTTCGAGCCGGCGGTGCGCGCCGGGCTCGCGAAATATGCCGCTTCAAGCGACGGACTTGGCTCATGACCGCTACCTTGGTCCCCGAAGGCTTTCGCAAGCTCGACGTGGCCGACGATTTCGTCGGGCTGGTCGGGCCACTCTGGGTCAAGGTCGAGGGCGAGAACCTCAGGATCGGCCTGCCGCTCGAGCCGCGCCACGGCAATCCAATGGGCTGGGCACATGGCGGCCTGCTGGTGACAGTGGCCGACATGGTGATGGGCGTGGGCTCGGGTCACGCTACCGGCATCCGCTGGCCGCACCCGACGGTGTCGCTCAGCACCGAGTTCGTGCGCGGCGCCAGGCTCGGCCAGTGGCTGGAAGGCACCGCGCGCATCGCCCGGCGCACCATCAACTTCTGCTTCTGCAGCTGCGACCTGATCTGCGGCGGCGAGATCGTCCTGGTCGCGTCGGGGGTGTTCAAGGTACCGGATGTCGACAAGATCCCCGAGGCGATGCGGGCGACGGCGATGGGGAAGTGGTAGTGACTCCCTTCTACCCGCCATCATACGGGTGACGTGACGACTATTTCTTCTTCTTCTTCTTCTTCTTTCGAAAGATCCGATACCGGTCGAAATCCATCAGGTGCTCGTAGCCCTCGAAGGCGTCGGCGAACACCCGATTCTGCAGGAAGTACTCGAGGTAGTCGAATTCCTTGCCCTGGCAGCGCGGGATGCCGGCGATGCGGTCGACGATCAGGAGATCGGGCTGCTCGCGGGCGAAGTCCTCGCTCACCTGATCGAATACCAGCTTCTCGGAATCGCCCATCGTGTCGGGTGGATTGTATAGCGCGGGGAAGTCGTCGCAGGTCGCGTAGACGCCCTGCAGCACCCACATGGTGAGGAACCGCATGGTCATGCGGCCGCCGATATAGTTGATCATCGGCCACAGCGGATAAATGCCGGGCGACAGGGCCATGATCGTGCGATGCGGCGCGTTCTGCTCAATGATGTGCTGCAGCCGCCCGCCGATCGAATCCTCGAACTGGCGCTGCTTGTAGAACGGCGGGGTATAGAGCGCCGCCTGGAAATAGAGCAGCACCATCAGGGTGGCGGAGATCACCGCCACCGGCAAATGATGGCCGCTGCGGCTGATCGGCAAATACCGGTCGACCGTCTGCGATACGGTGAGTGCCGCCAGCAGGATCGCCGCCGACAGCGCCGGCAGGACGTGGTAGGGCCAGCCCTTGGCCTGGGCGATGGCCGAGATTGCCGCGCCGATGCCGAAGACGACCAGCACGCGCGCTGCTGCGGTCTTGGTGAAGATCACCGCGATCAGCCCGAATATGAGCAGCGCGATCAATGTCGGAGCGAGGACGTTGCTGGTGAGAACGCCGCGCCAGCCGGAGTCGCCGATCGGCGCATAGGCTTCGACGGCGAGCGGCATGACGAACTCGCCGTATTCGCGGAAGATCGTGTACATCGACACGAAATGCGCGACGGCGACCAGGCCGATGGACCAGGGGATGAGGTCGCTGAACGTGGTGCGCCAGCCTCGGCGGATCAGCAGGTAAAGCTCGAGCATGGCCGGAATGGCGAGATAATGCGGCTTCATCGCCAATGCGACACCCGCGACCAAGCCGATGGCGATCGACGATCCGCGGCCCAACTGGATGCCTTCGGCGCGGGCCATCGAAGCGATCATGTAGGGCGCGCAGGCAACGAAAAGGATGTGCTCTCGCTGGCCGAAATGCTCGTTGGGCAGCACGGTGAACAGGAACAGCAGAACCGGCGGCAGCAGCGCTTCGGTGAGCGCATGATCGGCCGACGGCACCAGCTTCACCAGGCGGCGGCAGGCCCAGAACGAGGCGAAGATCCCGGCCACCACCCAGGCGGTGAACCAGAACGACGGATCGCCCGGCAGGATCTTGGAGGTCAGGACGGGCAGCGCGTGGACGACGAAGGTGAGCGGCAGATTCTCGTCGATCACCTCGACATAGAGCCGCTCGCCGTTCACCCAGCGCGCCGACACGTCGAGGATGGCGGCGACATCGTGGTTGATGGGCGGAAAGAAGTAGCCGGCCAGCCACAGGATCGGCAGAGCGATCAGCGGCAGCAGCAGAAGCCGTTCGATGCTCGGCGGGACTGTCGGAGGTTTAGTGGCGACGGTTGGCAAGGCAGGTCGAAGATATCATAAGCGGATGGAAAGTAGACACCGGCAGGGACAGAGGGCGTGGAACGGGTCGAGTACGAGCGCATGCACGAGGTCGAGGACCGCATGTGGTGGTATCGCGGACTGCGCATGCTGGTCGCAGAGCTTCTCGCGCGCGCTCTGTCGCAGTCGCCTGGTGCAGGGCCCGTGCTCGACGCCGGCTGCGGCACCGGCGGCATGCTGTTCAGGCTCGGGCCCGCCATCGCCGGCAACCCCACTTTCGGTCTGGAGTATGACCAGGTGGCGGCGTCGTTCGCCGCGGCCAAGGCGGGGCGGCCGGTGGCGGCCGGCTCGGTCACCGAAATGCCCGTGGGCAGCGGTGCGCTGGCCGGCTACCTGTCGCTCGATGTGCTGTGCCATGGTGGAGTCGAGCCGGCGCTTGCCCTCGAGGAGGCACACCGATGCCTGCGGCCGGGCGCGATCGCCATTTTCAATCTCCCGGCCTACGGCTGGTTGTTGTCGGCGCATGATCGCCGCGTACACAATGTGCGCCGCTTCACAGGCCGCCAGGCGCGGACCTTGCTGACAAGCAACGGTTTTCGCGTGCTGCGGTCCAGCTACTGGAACACCCTGCTGTTTCCCCTGATGTTGATCCACCGACTGCTCGAGCGCGATGATGCCGAAAGCGACGTGCGCGACTATCCGCGCTGGCTCGATTCCTTGTTTTCGACGGCGCTTGCCATCGAGCGGCTGGCGATCAGGGCAGGCATCAGCCTGCCGTTCGGCGGTTCCCTGATCGTCGTCGCCGCGCGCGATGAGACTTCGCTCAATGACTGACGCTGCCGCGCCGGCGCTTTCCGTGGTCGTTCCGGTCTACAACGGCGCCGGCACCGTCGGCGAGCTCGTGGGGGCCCTGCGCGCGCTCGACATCGAGGGTGGGCTCGAGATCGTCCTGGTGGTCGATTGCCCGCCCGACAACAGCCTCGATGTCTGCAAGCGGCTCGCCGCCGAGCCCGGCGCGCCGATCACGGTGTTGAGCCTCAGCCGCAACTTCGGGGAGCACAATGCGGTCATGGCGGGCCTTGCCCGGGCGCGCGGCGCCTATGCCATCACCATGGACGACGACCTGCAGAATCCGCCCGGCGAGGTGAAGCGCCTGTTCGAGCATGCACGCGACGGCGATTACGACGCCGTCTACACCTACTATGCCGAGAAGCAGCACGCCGCCTGGCGCAACCTCGGCAGCCGTTTCACCAACTGGTGCGCCGATCGCCTGATCGACAAGCCGCCAGGCCTCTATCTCTCGAGTTTCCGCTGCATTTCCGCCTTCGTGCGCGAGCGCATCACGGCGAGCTACGAGGGGCCTTACCCCTATGTCGACGGACTGGTGTTCCAGGTCACGCAGAATGTCGGACGCCTGCAGGTCGACCATCTGCCGCGCGCGGAAGGCCGCTCGAACTACACGCTGCGCCGCCTGGTGCGGCTGTGGCTGTCGATGTTCCTCAATTTTTCGGTGATGCCGCTCCGACTTGCCACCCTGTTCGGCCTGGCCTGCGGCGCGTTGGGCGCCATCGCTGCCGTCATCGTCGTCGTCGAGGCGATCATCTCGGACAAGCCGCCGCAAGGCTGGGCATCGCTGATGGTGGCGGTGCTGGTGCTGGCCGGCGTGCAGCTCGTGGTGGTCGGGCTGATCGGCGAGTATCTCGGCCGCATGTTCCTCGCGGTCAACCGCAAGCCGCAGTATCTCGTGCGCGAGGTCTTCCACCGCGGCCCTGGCGGATTGGAGATCGAGCGACCCGAGGTCGACACACGCGCTGCGGGCCAGCCGCATCGCGAGCCTTCTCGATGGAGTCCTGAACGATGACGGTCTACTACGTGGCGCTGGGCATCGGCATTCTGGCCGGCATCGCCGGACAGATGCTGCTGAAAGCCGGTGCCGACGCCCCGGACTTCGTGAGCCAGGTGCTGCGGCCCTCGACGCTGGCGGGACTGGCGCTCTACGGCTCGGCGGCGTTCCTCTATATCATCGCGTTGCGGAAGATCCCGGTGTCGGTCGCCTTTCCCAGCGTGTCGCTCTCCTATGCGATCGTGGCGGTGCTCGGGCACTTCCTTTTCGGCGAGCCGTTCGGCATCAAGCAGATCGGCGGTATCGTCCTGATCATGGGTGGCGTCGTCCTGATCAATCAGCACTGACGGCGACAGAGTCGAAGGAAAGAAGAATGGATTACGAGCAGATCAAGTACGAGGCCAAGGACGGCGTCCTCACCATCACACTGAACCGTCCGGACAAGCTCAACGCCTTCACCGGCAAGATGCTTTCGGAACTGCTCGATGCCATGGACCGTGCCGACCGCGACGACGACGTGCGCGCCGTGGTGTTCACCGGCGCGGGGCGCGGGTTTTGCGCAGGCGCCGACCTGTCGGGCGGCGCCAACACCTTCAATTCCGAGAATCGCGGACCGGTCGATCCCGGGCTCGACGGTCATCGCGACGGCGGCGGCCTGTTCACGCTTCGCCTGTTCGATCTCCTGAAACCCACCATCGCCGCCTGCAACGGCCCTGCCGTCGGTGTCGGCGTTACCATGCAACTCGCCATGGATGTGCGGCTCGCCTCCGAGGCGGCGCGCTACGGTTTCGTGTTCACGCGGCGCGCCATCGTCATGGAGGCCTGCTCGAGCTGGTTCCTGCCGCGTCTGGTCGGGCCGCAGCAGGCGCTCGAATGGGTGATGACCGGCCGCGTCTTCTCCGCCGAGGAGGCCCTGAACGGCCGCCTGGTGCGCTCGATTCATAAGGCGGACGAGCTGCTGCCCGCCGCCTATGCGCTCGCTCGAGAGATCGCCGACAACACCGCGCCGGTCTCAGTGGCGCTGAACCGGCAGATGATCTGGAAGATGCTGGGCGCCGACCATCCCATGGAGGCGCACAAGGTCGATTCCAAGGGCATCTACGCCCGCGGCAAGTCGGACGACGTGAAGGAGGGCGTGACGGCCTTCCTGGAAAAGCGCCCGGCGAAGTTCCCGATGAAGGTGACCAGCGGCATGCCGTCGTATTTCCCGTGGTGGAAGGAGCGGCCGTTCAAGTAGGATTGCCGCAAGGCGCGCCAGGGAACGGAGTGGGTGTGAGCTATCTGCCCGTGAACCGGGCCGCGCGCTTCTCCAGGAAATGGGCGACGCCTTCCTTGAAGTCCGCTGTCTGGAAAGAGAGTTCCATCTCGTGGTTGGCCTGGGTCGTGGCCTCGGCCAGGGTCTGGAACTCCGCCTCCCAGATCTGGCGCTTCATCACCGACACCGATCGTGGCGAGACGGTGTTGGCGAGCAGGGTGGCATAGGCCCGAGCCTCGACCATGAGTTTGTCGTCGGGGATCACGCGGCTGACCAGGCCGAGCTCCAACGCTTCCGGAGCGCGGATCTTGCGGGCCGAGCACAGCAAATCCATGGCGGCCGGCAGGCCGACAAGGCGCGGCAGCAGCCAGCTCACGCCATGCTCGGCGATCAGCCCACGCTGGGCGAACGCCGTCGTGAACACGGCCGATTCAGCGGCGAACCGGAGATCGGCGTAGAGCGGGATGACGAAGCCGAGCCCGGCAGCCGGTCCGTTGATCGCGGCGATGATGAACTTCGGGATCGCCGGGAAATAGGAGTAGCTCATCTTGAACTCGGCCAGGGTGCTGCCGCCTTGCAGCGCCTGTGTGGCCGTGGTGGAGCGCTCGGCGCTGGCACCCGCGCCGATCGCCTGCAGGCCGCTCATGTCGGCTCCGGCGCAGAAGCCGCGGCCGCTTCCCGTCAGGATGATCGCCCGGACCTCGGGATCGGCGCCGGCCGTATGCATGGCCTCCTTGAGGTCGAGGTGCATCTGCCGGGTCCATGCATTCAATTTCTCGGGCCGGTTGAGTGCGATCGTGCAAATACGGTCGGTGACATCGTACAAAATCGTTTCATATGCCATCCGGGGGTTCCCTCATGTGCAATCTTGTGGAGTGCATGATGGGCAAAACGGCGCAACGATACAAACTAGACCGTTTTGCTACGGGTACCCGATGGAAGGGCGGGGCCGCGCACCGCTGAACGATGATCCGCTGCGTGAGCATTTTGGGGCGCTCGCCAGGGAAGTGTTGACTACACGCGAATGCTTTCGTGTTATGTTGCAGGGATAACGCAAAAAAACAATGCCGAGGTAAGGGACAATGGCAAAAAGGGAATTCGCCCACCCGAACGAAATGCACAAATACGTGGGCCAGGAAATTGGGGTTAGCGACTGGGTCGAGGTTTCACAGGACAGGATCGATCAGTTCGCCGAGGCGACGGGTGATCACCAGTGGATTCACGTCGACGTCGAGCGCGCCAAGAAGGACATGCCGGGCGGCAAGACGATCGCTCACGGCTTCCTGACGCTTTCCCTCATCCCGATGCTCAACCATCAGATTTCGCACATCAACAACGTGCGCAACGGTATCAACTACGGTTGCAACAAGGTGCGCTTCACCAGCCCCGTGCCGGCGGGGTCGCGGGTGCGCGCCCGCGCCAAGCTTCTCGCGGCGGACCCGATGGACAAGGGCGGCGTGCGGCTCACCAACCAGGTCACGATCGAGATCGAAGGCCAGGACCGTCCGGCCTGCGTCGCCGAGACCATGTCCATCGTGTACGGCGTCTGAGAGGCCGGTCGTGCTCAAGCGTGAAGACCTGACGTCCGAGAACATCGACCAGATCGTCGCGGACGCCCACAAGGCCGGTTACCACTTTTTCCTGTCGGCCGCAGAGCGCGAGGCGAGCTTCAAGGCGGCGATGGCGCGCTACCAGCCCGGCGAGGCGGTCTGGGTGTTCGCCTACGGCTCGCTGATGTGGAACCCGGCCATCGAGTTTGCCGAGCGGCAACCCTGCCGTGTCGACGGCTGGCGGCGTTCCTTCTGTTTCTGGATGCCGATGGGCCGTGGCACGCCCGAGCTGCCCGGGCTGATGCTGGCCCTCGAGCAGGGCGGGGCGTGCGAGGGCATCGGCTATCGGCTGGCGCCGCAACAGGTCGAGAGCGAGCTCGGTCTCCTGTGGAATCGCGAGATGCTGGCCGGCATCTACCAGCCCTCGTGGGTGCCGACGAAGTTGCGCGATGGCCGAACCGTCAATGCCATCACCTTCGTCGTCGACGCTGCGCACTGCCAGTATTGCGGCGACCTGCCGCTCGAGCGCGTGGCGCATCACATCGCCTTCGCCGAGGGCCGACGCGGCGCCTGCCGGGATTATCTCGCCAACACCGCGGCTCACGCACGCGCCCTGCATATCCACGATCCCTATATCGAGGAGCTGGTCGAGCGGGTCGCCGATCTGCGTGACGGCGCCTACGTCGTCCCGACGGTGCAAGCCGACGGCGAGATCGTAGGCGAGGCTTAGCGTCGCGGAACCGGAACATCGTCGTGCGTGCGGCGGTTCACACGTGACATAGTCGCGGCGTGTCTGGTCTCGTCGCTCGCTGGTTGGAGCTGCCTCCCAATCTTCGCGGAATCCTGTGGGTCGGTCTCTCCGGAGTGGTGTTTGCGCTCCTGAACGTCTTCACGCTGATCCCTTCGCAGCACCTCAATCCCTACGTCATGGTGTTCCTGCGCTACCTGTTCGGCGCCATGTTCCTGCTGCCGATCATTCTGCGGCTCGGCCTCTACCGCTCGCTGCGCACCAATCGGATGGGCCTGCACATCTCGCGCGGCGCTCTCCATACCGCGGGCATGATGCTGTGGTTCGTGGCGCTGCCGCTCACCACGCTGGCCGAAATCACGGCGCTGGGCTTCACCGGCCCGATCTTCGTCACGATCGGCGCGGCGCTGTTCCTGGGCGAGGACGTGCGGCTCCGGCGCTGGCTCGCCGTCATCGTGGGCTTCATCGGCGCCATGATCATCATCCGGCCGGGCTTCTCGGCGCTGCATCTCGGCGTCATCTGCATCCTGATCTCGACGCCGATCTTTTCGGCATCCAACCTGATCTCCAAGGGGCTGGCCAGGACCGACTCGGCCAACACCATCGTGATCTGGCAGAACCTCGTCATCGTGGTCTGCGCCGCGCCCTTCGCCATCTGGTTCTGGCAGACGCCGGGCTGGGGCGACCTGCTGTGGTTCCTGGCCGCCGGCCTGTGCGGCACGCTCGGCCATATCTGCCAGCAGCGCGGCTATCAGCTCGCCGACATCACGCTGCTGCAGCCGATCGGCTTCCTGTCGCTGATCTGGAACACGCTCCTGGGCTACTTCCTGTTCTTCCAGACGCCCGACGCCTGGACCTTCGTCGGCGCAGCCGTGATCTTCGGCAGCGCCATGTACATCTCGCACCGCGAGGCGGTGCGACGGGCGCAGATCAAGACGGCGAATACGCAGGCCGGGCCGGAGGCCTGAGCTCTAACCGCCAGTCACGCTCATGTGGCGCGGCACGGCGGGGCTCGAGTGGCGGCGATCGATGATGAAATCGTGGCCCTTGGGCTTGCGCGCGATCGCCGCGGTGATCGCCTGGTCCAGGATCTCGTCGCTTTCCGACGCCCGCAGGGGCGCGCGCAGATCGGCCGCGTCTTCCTGGCCGAGGCACATGTAGAGCGTGCCGGTGCAGGTCAGCCGTACGCGATTGCAGCTTTCGCAAAAATTGTGGGTGAGTGGCGTGATGAAGCCCAGCCGGCCACCGGTCTCCTCGACCTTGAAGTAGCGCGCCGGCCCGCCGGTGCGATAGTCGGTTTCGGTGAGCGTGAAGTGCTTGGCGATCTCGGTCCGCGCCAGCGACAGCGGCAGGTACTGGTCGAGTCGCGCAGCGTCGCCGATCTCGCCCATCGGCATGACCTCGATCAGGGTGAGGTCCATGCCGCGGCCGTGGCTCCAGCGGATCAGCTCGTCGAATTCCATGTCGTTGACGCCGCGCAATGCCACAGCATTGATCTTGATGTGCAAGCCGGCATCCTGGGCGGCATCGACGCCGCGCAGCACCTGATCGAGATCGCCCCACCGGGTGAGCTCGCGGAACTTGTCCTTGTCGAGCGTATCGATGGACACATTGAGGCGCTTCACCCCGACCGACGCCAGCTCCTTGGCGTACTTGGCGAGCTGGCTGCCGTTGGTGGTGAGCGTCAGTTCATCGAGCGCGCCGCTGTCGAGATGGCGACCCAGGCCGCGGATCAGCGACATCACGTTCTTGCGCACCAGCGGCTCGCCGCCGGTGAGCCGGAGCTTCTTCACGCCTCGCCGCACGAAGGCCGAGCACAGCCGCTCCAGCTCCTCCAGCGACAGGACCTCGGCCTTGGGCAGGAAGGTCATGTCCTCGGCCATGCAATAGACGCAGCGGAAATCGCAGCGGTCCGTCACCGAGACGCGCAGGTAAGTGATTTGCCGGCCGAACGGGTCGATCATGGTTACGTAACATAGACATTTTCGGCGGGTTTTTCGACCCCCGCCGGGCCCAGGAGCCTGAAGAGATTATCTATTGTGTCGGCCTCGGCGGCCGGTTTGTCGGTCCGGATGCGATTGATTCGCGGGAACCGCATGGCCAGCCCGGACTTGTGCCGGGTCGAGCGGGCGATACCGTCGAAGGCGATCTCCAGGACCAGCTCGGGCGCCACTTCGCGGACCGGCCCGAAGCGGTTGGTCGTATGGTCGCGCACCCATTTGTCGAGCCAGCGCAGCTCCTCGTCGGTGAAGCCGAAATAGGCCTTGCCGACAGGCGCCAGCTCGCGCTTGCCCGAGACCTCGCGCCAGCAACCGAAGGTGAAGTCGGAGTAGAAGGAGCCGCGCTTGCCGTGGCCGCGCTGGGCGTACATCAGGACGCAGTCGACCAGCATGGGATCGCGCTTCCACTTGAACCACGGACCCTTGGGCCGGCCGGCGAGATAGGCGGAATCACCGCGCTTCAGCATCAGCCCTTCGATGCCGTCGCCGGTCATCTGCTCGCGCAACCGGGCGAGATGAGCCCAGTCGGTGAAGATCACCAGGGGCGAGACGTCGAAGCGCGGCCGTGGGCGCTCGGCATTCCAGGCTTCCAGCCGGGCGCGCCGCTGGTCGAAGGCGAGAGCGCGCAGATCCTCGCCCTCGAGCCACAGCACATCGTAGAGTCGCACGTGCGCGGGATGGTCCTTCAGCATCTTGGGCGTCACGACCTTGCGGTTCAGCCGCTGCTGCAGGTCGTTGAACGGCGCCACCGTTTCGTCGCGGCGTACCAGAAGCTCGCCGTCGAACACGCCCTCGAAGTCGATGGCCTCGATGATGTCGGGAAAGGCGGCCGATACGTCTTCGCCGGCGCGACTGTAGAGGCGCTTCACGCCACCGGAGGAGGCGACCTGCACGCGGATGCCGTCCCATTTCCATTCGGCGCGGAAATGCGCGGGATCGAGCGCCTCGAGCTCGGCGCGTTCGATGGGATTGGCGAGCATGGCCGGCAGGAAGGCGCCGCCGGCGTTGCTGCTGGGTCGGGGTGCGTCATGCAGCAGCCAATCGAACAACGGCCGGTAGGGCGGGGAGAGGCCGTGCCAGATCTCTTCGACCTCGTCGACGGACTTCTCGCCGATGTTGGCCGCGGCCTGCTTGGCGAGCCGCGCCGACACGCCGACGCGCAGCGCGCCGGTCAGAAGCTTCAGCAGGGCCCACCGGCCGGGGGCGTCCAGCGAATCGAGCCAGCGCTTGAGGATCGCCGGCGTCTGCATCCTGGTCGCGATCTGCAGCGTGCCGACGACCTCGCCCAAGGTCGGCGGCGGCCCGGCGTTCGCATCGGTTTCCCAGATCAGCGACAGCGTCTCGGCGAGATCGCCGACATAGTCGTAGGAGAGATGGAACAGTTCCGGCCCGATCTTGTCCTCGCCGAAGCCGCGCAGCAGGGCGGGCTTGGCGGCCGGGAAGTCGAGGCCGCTGGTCAGCGCCGCCAGCGCCCAGCCGCGATCGGGATCGGGCGTCTCGCGCAGATAAGTCTCGATCAGCCGGAGCTTGGCGTTGCGTGCCGGCTGATAGGAAAGGGCGTCGAGCAGGGCAGCGAAGGCCTGCACTAGCCGTCCTCCTCTTCGCGGCCGGCGAGATGCAGCGCCTCGGCATCGATGCCGATCGAACGCGCCATGTGGACCAGCGCCTCCTCGCGGCCGTGCGTCACCCAGACCCTGGGCGCGCCGACGTCCTTCAGCGTCTGGCAGAGCTCGGCCCAGTCGGCGTGGTCGGAGACGATCAGCGGCAGCTCGGCGCCGCTCTGGCGGGCGCGCGCCCGCACCCGCATCCAGCCCGAGCACACGGCCGGCACCGGGTCGGCGAAGCGCCGCGACCAGCGGTCGGCGATGGCCGAGGGCGGGCAGAGCACGATGGCGCCGCGAAACGTCTCCAGGACGGCATCGCCGACATGGGCGATGTCGCCGAGGTCGACCCCCTGTTCCTGGTAGAGCTTGCACAGCGCCACCAGGCTGCCGTGCAGCCAGATGCGCTTGTCCCAACCGGCGGCGCGCAGAAGCTTGATGACGCGCTGGCACTTGCCGAGGGCATAGACGCCCACCAAGTGCGTGCGTTCGGGGAAGGTCGCGACCGAGCGCAGCAGCTTGCCGATCTCGCCCATGTCGGAGGGGTGGTGGAACACGGGCAGTGCGAACGTGGCCTCGGTGATGAAGACGTCGCAGGGGATCGGCTCGAAGGGCGGGCACGTCGGATCGGGCCGGCGCTTGAAATCGCCCGAAACCACGATGCGTTGCCCGCTGTGTGCAAGCACTGCCTGCGCCGAGCCCAGGATGTGTCCGGCGGGCGCCAGTTCGACATCCACTTCGCCGATCCGCACGCTTTCGCCATACTTCAAGGGTTGCTGGCTGGTGTCCGGCATGCCGTCGAAGCGGGTGCGCATGATGGCCAGCGTCTCCGGCGTGGCGAGCGCGCTGCGATGTCCGGGGCGGGCATGGTCGCCATGTCCATGGGTGATCAACGCCCGCGGCACGGCGACCGCCGGGTCGATGTAGAAGTCCCCCGGCTTGCAGTAGAGGCCGCGCGGCGTCGGATAGAGCCAGGAGCGAGGATCCAGGGTGTCGGTCATTGAAGCTGATGCATGCTACCGGCGAGATATAGGTCTTCCCGACGTGTTTTCACGCTGGTTCGAGAGCCGCGGATGGGCGCCGCGGCCGCACCAGCTTGCGCTGGTCGACCTGGCGCGCCAGGGCAAGAGCGCACTGCTGATCGCGCCGACCGGCGGCGGCAAGACTCTGGCGGGGTTCTTGCCGTCGCTGATCGAGCTCACCGAGCGACGGCTCGCCGGCAACGACCTGGCCCACAAGAAGGGCAAGGGGGAGTTGCACACGCTCTACATCTCGCCCTTGAAGGCGCTGGCGACCGACATCCGCCGCAATCTCGAGATGCCGATCGCCGAGATGGCGCTTCCGGTGCGTGCGGAGAGCCGCACCGGCGACACGCCGCAGAGCCGCCGCCTGCGCCAGCGCGAGCGGCCGCCCGATCTCCTGATGACAACGCCGGAGTCGCTGGCGCTGCTGCTGAGCTATCCCGACGCGACGCAGCACTTCGCCAGCCTGCGCTGCGTGATCATCGACGAGCTGCACTCCTTCGCCAGCAGCAAGCGCGGCCATCACTTGGCGCTTTGCCTGGCGCGCGTCGCCACGCTGGCGCCGCATGTCCGCTTCGTCGGGCTTTCGGCCACGGTCGCCGATCCGCCGGAGCTGGCGCAGTTCCTCGCCGTCAAGGACGAGGTCGAGATCGTGGTGGGCGAGGCCGGCGCACAGCCGGTGGTGTCGATCATCGACGCCCAGGAGCGCCTGCCGTGGGGCGGTCACATGGGCCATCATGCGGTGCCCGAGGTCTACAACATCATCCGCCAGCACAAGACCTCGATCGTGTTCGTCAATACACGAGCCCAGGCCGAGCTGGTGTTCGACAGGCTGTGGCGCATCAACGACGAGAACCTGGCGATCGGCCTGCATCACGGCTCGCTCGCCGTCGAGCAGCGCCGCAAGGTCGAAGCGGCGATGGCCGGCGGCAGATTGCGCGCCGTCGTGGCCACGTCCTCGCTCGACCTCGGCATCGACTGGGGCGACGTCGATCTCGTGATCCAGATGGGTGCGCCCAAGGGCGTCAGCCGCCTGATGCAGCGGATTGGCCGCGCCAACCACCGGCTGGACGAGCCCAGCCGCGCCATGATCGCGCCGGCCAACCGCTTCGAGGTGCTGGAATCGCTGGCCGCGCTGGAAGCCGTCGAAGCGCGCGAGCTCGACGGCGATCCGCCGCGGCCGCCCTGCCTCGACGTGCTGGCGCAGCACATCGTCGGCTGCGCCTGCGCCCAGCCGATAGACCGCGACCAGCTTTATGAGGAGGTGCTGACGACGCAGCCCTACCGCGAGCTGCCGCGCAAGGATTTCGACGACACCTTCGACTTCGTCGCCACCGGCGGTTATGCGCTGGCAGCCTACGACCGCTGGCACCGGTTGAAGCAATTGCCGGACGGCCGCTGGATGCTGGCGTCGCCCCTGGTGGCACGCCAGTTCCGCATGAATGTCGGCACCATCGTCGAGTTGCCGCTGATCAAGGTGAAGCTGAAGCGCGGCCCCATCCTGGGCGAGGTCGAGGAAGCCTTCATCCAGGGGCTTGTACCGGGCGACAGCTTCGTCTTCGGCGGCCGCATGCTGCGCTTCGAGGGCGTGAAGGAGCTCGTCGCCCAATGCTCTCCCGCGACCGGCGGCGATCCCAAGGTGCCGGCCTATGGCGGCGGCCGCCTGCCGCTCTCGACCTTCCTGGCCGAGCGCGTGCGCGGCATCCTGCAGGATCCGTCGCGGCACCCCAAGCTGCCGCCCGAGGTGCGCGAATGGCTGCGCATCCAGCGCATCCGCTCGACCCTGCCGGCCGGCAACCGGCTGCTGATCGAGGGGTTTCCAAGAGGCAGCAAGCAGTTCATCGTCGCCTACTGCTTCGAGGGCCGGAACGCGCACCAGACGCTCGGCATGCTGCTGACGCGGCGCATGGAGCGCATGGGCCTGAAGCCGCTGGGCTTCGTCGCCACCGACTACGTGCTCGGCATCTGGGGCCTGCGCCCGCCGACCAAGGCGCAGCTCGACCTGCTCTTCGACGAGGACATGCTGGGCGACGACCTCGAGGCGTGGATGGACGAATCGACCATGCTGCGCCGCTCGTTCCGCAACGTTGCGGTGATCGCGGGTCTCATCGAGCGCCGCTTCCCGGGCGAGGAGAAGTCGCGCCGCCAGGTCACCTTCAGTTCCGACCTGATCTACGACGCGCTGCGGCGCCACGAGCCCGACCACATCCTTCTGCGCGCCACCCGCCAGGACGCCGCCTGGCAGCTCGCCGACCTGCGCCGCCTGGGCGAGCTCCTGCGCCGCGCCAAGGGCCGCATCGACTACCGCCGCCTCGAGCGCATCTCGCCGCTCGCGGTCCCGGTCCTGCTGGAGATCGGCAAGGAGCGCGTGCTCGACGGCACCGCCGAGGACGAGCTCCTGGACATCGCCGCCCAGGAGCTCATCGACGAGGCGACGCGACTCTAGAGCAGCAGCGCCATAGCGCGCTTTTCCATTCGAGGGGAACCATGAGCGGTTCCCCTCGAATGGAAAACGCTCTAGCCTTTCAGAATTGACGGGCGGCCCACAGGGTTGCAGTGTAAGTAATTGAGCAACTATGGGGAGAGTCAGATGCGGCTCGACTCCGTGCGGGAATTGAAGCAACGGGCCATTGAAGATGTCGTGAGGCCCATGCGGGCTGCCGCGCCGAGATCGATGGATCTGGCATTTGCAGCTGCCCCCATGGAAGTGACCGAGGCGAAACCACGTCTCGTCGCCCTCGGGATCGCGCCTGCCGGCCGCAACCAGTACAAGCTCGCGATCCGCCTTCAGCGGCGTTCGCTGGAGCAGGCGCCGGAGGTGGAGAAGCTCATTCGTCTGGCGCGGAACGAGGTCGATGTTCGCTACATCGGCCGGGTTCGCAAGCGCGCGGTCAACTTCAGGTCGAAGCACCGTCCGCTGATCATCGGCTGCTCGGTGGCCCATGTGAAGGTAACCGCCGGCACGCTCGGCGGCTTCGTGAAGCGTCGCAGAGGTGGCGATACCTGCATCCTGTCGAACAACCACGTTCTTGCAAACGAGAACAAGGCCAAGCGGGGAGATGCGATCCTCCAGCCGGGCCCCTACGACCGGGGCAAGGGCGCAGATGCGGTCGCCAAGTTGGCGGACTTCGTGTCGTTGCGGCTGCGCGGGAAGAATCACGTCGATTCGGCCATAGCAGTCGTCAATTCCTCGATCGACTGCGATCTTGCGAAGATTCCAGGCATCGGTGTTCTCAAGGGCGTGTTTGCCGGCGCGATCGAAGACGGCCTGCGTGTGCGCAAGGCCGGGCGAACGACGGGCGTTACCCGAGGGCGCGTGACGGCGTTCGAGGTCGACGACGTCGTGGTGGAATATGATCTCGGTAGCATCAGCTTCGATAACCAGATCGAGATCGAAGGGTCCGGATCGGGACCATTCAGCGATGGCGGAGACAGCGGGTCCCTGATCGTCGATTCGAAAGGCTATGCGGTGGCGCAGCTTTTTGCAGGCACGGATTCGGGCGGCCGCAACAACAAGGGGCTGACCTATGCTACGCCGATCCAAGCCGTCCTCGATTCCCTGAAGGTCGACCTGCTATACTGACCAGATGGCCAACGCGAACGTCTCCATCGATCGGGTGCGGGCAGTGAAGTCCGGGTTGAAGCAGAACCTCGGCAAGTCGGTCGACGTGGTGGGCATCGGAGTGACCAGGCGCCAGGGACATTACGTGCTCAAGGTCAATATCGGAAAAATGCCGAAGGATCGGGAGCTGCCATCGGAAGTCGATGGCGTGCCGGTGGAGTTCGAGGTCGTTGGGCAGATCCGCCCGAGATGATCGATGGCCATTTTCCCGTCTGATCCTGGATTCAGTGGAAATCCCTCGACGCGATCCTGATCTTGGGCCGGTCGAGATGGATGCGGCTGCGATCGTAGCCTTTGGCTGACGGAGGCTTCTTGACGCGGTGACGCGTGGCGTTGGCTTCGGGGACCGGCAGATGGGCGCGCGGATCGGGGCGGTCGGTGCGTACCTGGTCGCCGCGGCCATGGGTAAGCGGGAAGTCCTCGTCGATCTCCGAAATCGAATCGAGATCGGCCGACCAGTCCCACAGCTCTTCGGCGACGACGTGGATCACGTTCCCTTCTTTCTCTCCCGTGCGCTGCACGTGACCACGCACGCCGAGCAGGCGCGAGCCCATGACGATGCGGCGATGGGCCTCGAAGACCTTGGGCCAGACCACGAGGTTGGCGATGCCGTTCTCGTCCTCGATGGTGACGAACACCACGCCCGAGGCGGTTCCCGGCCGTTGGCGCACCAGGACGAGCCCGGCCAGGATGAATTCGTCTTCGTTCTTCGAGGTCTTCAGTACTTCCGTCGGCGATACGCCGCGGTCGGCGAGCCGCGGGCGCAGCAATGCCAGCGGATGGGAGCGCAGCGACATGGAGAACGAGCCGTAATCGTCCACCACCTGCTCGCCGAGCGTGAGCGAGGGCAGGGGGACCCTGGGCTCGAGGTCGCGCACTTCCGGGCCGTCGAGCAGCGGCAGCCTGGCGTCGGAGAAGCCGCGCACCGCCCACAGCACGTCGCGGCGCGACAGGCCGAGCGAAGCGAAGGCATCGGCGCGGGCCAGCGCCACGATCTGGCGTTTGGTGAGGCCGGAGCGGCGCCACAGGTCGGCGGGATCGCGATAGGGTTCTGTGCGGCGCTCGACCATGCGCTTGACGTCGTCCTCGGCGAGGCCCGTGACCTGGCGCAGGCCCAGCCGCAACGCACAACGATTGTTCTGGCTGGGTTCGAGCGTGCAGTCCCAGTCGCTGGCATTGACGTCGGGCGGCCGCACCTCGACGCCATGTTCCTTCGCGTCGCGCACGAGCTGCGCCGGGGCATAGAAGCCCATCGGCTGGGAGTTGAGCAGGGCGGCGGCGAAGACCTCGGGGTAGTAGTGCTTCACCCACGAGGAATCGTAGACCAGGATGGCGAAGCTCGCGGCATGGCTCTCGGGAAAGCCGTATTCGCCGAAGCCTTCGATCTGCTTGAAGCAGCGTTCGGCAAATTCGCGCGCGTAACCATTGCCGACCATGCCCTCGATGAAATCGTTCTTGAGCTTGTGGATCGTGCCGGCCCGGCGGAAGGTCGCCATGGCGCGCCGCAGCTTGTCGGCTTTCTCCGGCTTGAAGCCAGCGCAGTCGATGGCGATCTGCATCGCCTGTTCCTGGAACAGGGGCACGCCCAGGGTGCGCTCGAGGATGCTCTTCAGCTCCGGCTTGGGGTAGGTGACCTTGCCGGGATCGGCCCGGTTCTTCAGATAGGGATGGACCATGCCGCCCTGGATGGGACCGGGCCGCACGATCGCCACCTCGACGACGAGGTCGTAATACTCCTTGGGCTTGAGACGGGGCAGCATCGACATCTGCGCGCGGCTTTCGACCTGGAACACGCCGACCGAATCGGCCCGGCCCAGCATCTCGTAGACGGCAGGATCTTCGTCCTTCATGCCGAGCGTTTTTCGTTCGCCATAATGTTTCTCGATCAGGCCGAAGCTCTTGCGCAGGCAGGTCAGCATGCCGAGGCCCAGCACGTCGACCTTGTAGATATTGAGGGCGTCGAGATCGTCCTTGTCCCATTCGATGACGGTGCGGTCGTCCATGGCCGCATTCTGGATGGGGATCAGCTCGTCGAGGCGATCCTCGGTGAGCACAAAGCCGCCGACATGTTGTGAGAGGTGGCGCGGGAAGCCGCACAGCGCGGCCGACAGCTCCAGCGCCAGCATGAGCCGGGCATCGGCCGGATCGAGGCCGGCCTCGCGCACATGGCCCTTCTCGACGCCACCGGATCCGATGCCCCACACCGTGTCGGCCATGGCGCCCACCGTGTCGGGCGACAGGCCGAGCGCCTTGCCGACCTCACGGATGGCGCTGCGGCTTCTGTAGGAGATCACCGTTGCGGCAAGGGCAGCGCGCGAACGGCCTTTCTCATTGTAGATCCATTGGATGACCTCCTCGCGTCGCTCATGCTCGAAATCGACGTCGATGTCGGGCGGCTCGTTGCGCTCGTTGGACAGGAAGCGCTCGAACAGGACGTCGGTCTTGTCCGGATCGACCGAGGTGACTTCCAGACAATAGCAGACCGCGGAATTGGCGGCCGAGCCGCGGCCCTGGCAAAGGATGCCCATCTTGCGCGCCTGCGTTACGATCTCGTGCACCGTCAGGAAGTAGGGCGCGATCTTCTTGTGGTCTATGAGCTCGAATTCGTGCCGGATCGTGTTGGCCACCTTGTCGGGGACGCCCTTGGGATAGCGTCGGGCTGCTCCTTCCCAGGTAAGCCGCACGAGCTTGCCCATCGGCGTCTCGCCGCCCTCGTACATCACGGGATACTGGTAGGTGAGCTGGTCGAGCGTGAAGCGGCACCGGTTCACGATCTCCTGCGTGCGCTCGATGGCACGCGGATGGCGGCGGAACAGGCGCGCCATCTCCGCGGGAGCTTTCAGATGCCGTTCGGCGCTGGCGAAGCGGCGGAAGCCCAGCTCGTCGACGGTGCAGCCCACGCGGATCGCCGTCACCACGTCCTGCAGGGCCCGCCGCTCGGGCGTGTGGTAGTGCACGTCGTTGGTGGCGACCAGGCCCACGCCCAGCTCGGCCGCGAGATTGTCGAGCTGGGCGAGCCGCCGCGCATCGTCGCCGCGGAACAGCGCAGTGCCGGCGAGATAGCAGCGGTCCCCGAACAGTCGGGCGAGCCCGCGCAGCTGCTCGCGGAAGGCCGGAGCCTCGGGCCGGCGCGGCGGCAGGACGATGGCCAGAATGCCTTCGGCATGAGCTGAAAGATCGTCGAAGGTGAGATCGCACTGGCCCTTGGCGGCACGGCGGTTGCCGACGGTCAGCAGGCGCGACAGCCGCTTGTAGGCATCGAGATCGGTGGGATAGGCGAGCAGGGAATAGCCGTCGCGCGTCTCGATGCGGGCGCCGACCAGCAATCTGGTCTGCTGCTCCATCGGCGTCGGATGCTCCTCGTAATATTCCTTCAGCGCCGCATAGGCCCGCACCACGCCAGCCAGTGTGTTGCGGTCGGCGATGCCGATGGCGGCATGGCCGAGATCGACCGCCTGCAACGCCAGCTCGCCGGGGTGCGAGCCGCTGCGCAGGAAGCTGTAGTTGGTCGTGACCTGCAGCTCGGCATACATGGAATCACGCGTCGGCGAGCTCGTGGATGCGCGCCAGCGGCACGCCACGCAACGCGATGCCCTCGAGCTTGAGCGCCTGCAGGAAGGTCTCGTCGCTGCTGACCAGCGGCGCGCCCACCGCTTCGGCACAGGCGGCATAGAAGCAATCGTGCACCGGCCGGCCGCACTGCAAAGCCAGCGTCAGGGCGCGGTTGCGCAGGCGGGTCGATTCGACGAAGGCCGAGACGAAGGCGGGCAGGCCGATGTTGCGCACGATGGGTTCGGCCTGGTCGGCCGCGATCTCGCCCGCCACGGTCTTCTTCCAGGCGAGCTCGGCCACGTCCGCGATCAGGATGTCGGGCGCCACCACCTCGTGGCCGTGCGCCAGCAGCGAGCGCGCCTGCGGCCGCAACGGCTCCTCGACGAACCACTTGATGGCGACGCCGGGATCGATGACCACGATCATGGCTCGCCTCCCGCGTACAGGAGCGGCCGCTCTTCCGCCGTCGGCCGGACGAGCGGCGTCATGGCGGCGATGCGATCGGCCTCGGCCAAGGGATCGAGGACCAGCGGCTGGCGCGCGGCCTGGATGAGAATCTCGCGCAGCTCGGCTTCGAGGGAACGGCGGCGCGTGCGGGCGCGCGCCTTCAGGTTTTCGATGACTCTTTCGTCGAGTCCGCGAATGGTGAGGGGGGTCTTTTTCATGCGCAGAATCCATGGAGAAACCAGCGGGCCGCCGGCCGGCCATTGGCCGCCATCCGGTAGGGTCCGTCGCGGAACAGCCAGAAGCGACCGCCGTCGTCGTCCTCGACCCGGTAGTAGTCGCGATAGGGCGGCACGATGTTGGCCGGCGGCCGGCTGCCGTCGGGACGCGGCCGCCACCATTCGTCGGCCACGCGCTCGGGCCCTTCGGCGCGCACGATGCGATGGGCATGCTGGCGCCAGTGGAAGACCGAGGGCGGATCGTCGGGCACATGCGCCATGACGTCGACCGGCTCGGGCCGCTGCAGCAGTCGTGTCGGTCGCGCGCCCTTCATTCCCGCCGCGCGCTGCCAGGCGCCGGCTGCAGCGGGCTGGGCTGCGGCGCCGGTCGTCTGCACGCGCTCGGGCAGATGGCTGTCGCGTGGCAGCAGGCGCACGACGTTCTCGGCGCCCAGTCGCAAGGCCAGGCGGTCGGCGAGATCGATGGTGCCGTCCTCGCCCAGGGAAGCGGCGATCGTGCCCGAATCGGGCAACGCATCCTGCGTGCCGCTCCACGACTCGACCTCGGGGGCGGCGAGGATCATCAGCTCGACGCCGAAGCCGGGATCGAGCTCGCCGAGCTTCTCCCCGAAAAGCTTCATAAGCCGCGGATTGTCGCGATTGGGCCGGCTGGTGCCGATCGATGTGCGATCGACAGAGCCGTCGACGCGATAGAGCGCGATCTCGAGCTTGCGTGCGCCGACGCCTGCCAGCTCGAACTGCCGGCAGAGGGCGGCCAGCAGGCGGCTGGTCGCGGCGGCGATGTCCTCGGGTCGGCCGATCGGTTCGACGAAGGCGAGTCGCGTGCGGAAGGCGGGCGGCGTGCGGCGCGGCTCGATGGGCTCGACGACGGTGCCCAGGGCCTGGTCGAGCCGAGTCAGCGGCTGGTCGCCGAAGCGTCTCGCCAAGGGCGCACGCGGCAGGGGATAGAGATCGCCGATGCGGCGCAGGCCGAGCTTCAGGAAGGTTTCTATGATCGGCGCGTCGAGCC
>JAEZIF010000063.1 GCA_023416135.1 Pseudomonadota bacterium | reverse complement strand
CTGCATCTCGGCATCGGCCGCGGCACGGCCAAGATGGAATACGACGCCTACAACGTCGACATGAACGAGGCGCGGGCGCGCTTCGCCGAATGCTATCGCATCGTCGAGAAGGGGCTGACCGGCGAGCCCTTTACCCACGACGGCCGCTTCTGGAAGTTCGAGCGGCCGATCCGGCTCCGGCCCGAGCCGGTGCCGAAGAAGGTTCGTTTCTACGGCGCCATCGGCAGCCCGGCCAGCGCCGAGGTGATGGGCGACCTCGGCGTGGCGCCGATCTGCCTGTCGACCTTCCCCGACAAGCTTCTCGCCAAGATTCTCGAACGCTGGTCGGAACGCGCCGGCGCCGCCACGCGCGGTGCCGTCCTGCCGATCTCGGTCAAGATGTTCATAGCCGACACCGACGAGGAGGCGCGCGAACTCGGCCGCCGCTATTACCCGCCCTACTTCGCGCTGCAGTGCGCTCATTACGAGTCCGACGACAATCCCTGGGCCGACATCCCGGAGTACCAGGATTTCAGCCGCATGTTCGCCAACCTGCGAAAGCTCACCGACCCCGGCGAGCTCGGGCCGTTCATGGACTCGAACCTGGTCGGCAGCCCGGCGACGATCTCTCGGCGCATCCACCAGCTGGCCGCTCTCGGCTTCAACTATTTCATGGTGTCGTGCGCCACGCCGGGCACGCCGATCGGGCTGCGCCAGCGCATGATGACTCGCTTCGCCGAAGAGGTGTGCCCAAAATACTCGCAGTCGATGCGTCGCAAACAGGCAGCCTGAGGGGGCCAATGACAGGTTGATGCATCGCGCACGCGATGCATTCGCCGTGTCGGCAAGTTGTATCTTTTGTTTCTTCAATTACTGTCATGCCTTCGTCACCTGATATGAGTCGTGCGACAGGGATCCGGTGTCTGGGGATGAACGTGTCGGTAACGGAGAGATGCCACGTGGCTCGCCCGGAATGGGCTTGAGAGGCCCGATGCGCGTATCGGGCTCCCGCACTCGGCGGATGACCGTGCTGCTTGTCGGCATCGTCTTCTCGGTGCTGTGCCTTGGCGACGCTGCTTGGGCGCAAAAGCGCGGCGGCGTGTTGCGGATGTTCCAGCGTGACAACCCTCCGAGCACGTCGATCCACGAGGAGTTCAGCCCGGCAACCGTCGTGCCCTTCATGCCGGTGTTCAACAACCTCGTCGTATTCGACCCCTCGGTGTCGCAGAACAGCGACAAGTCGATCGTCCCCGACCTCGCCGAATCGTGGAGCTGGAACGAGGACAAGACCGAGCTCACCTTCAAGCTGCGGCGTGGCGTCAAATGGCACGACGGCTGGGCGTTCACCGCAAGCGACGTCGAATGCACCTTCAACCTGTTGACCGGGCGGGCACGCGACAAGCTCAGGAACAATCCGCGCGGCAGCTGGTACGGCAACATCAACTACGTACACGGCAACAGCGACCACGAAGTCACCATCCATCTCAACCATCCGCAGCCTTCGCTGCTGACGCTGCTCGCCTCGGGCCTCTCGCCGATCTATCCCTGCCACGTGCCGGGCGCGCAGATGCGCATCAAGCCGATCGGCACCGGACCGTTCAAGGTCGACTCGTTCAAGCAGTTCGACAGTGTCCGGCTGGTGCGCAATCCCGACTACTTCAAGCCGGGCAGGCCGCACCTCGACGGTATCGAGTTCCACATCGCCTCGAGTCCGTCGACGGCGATGCTGAGCTTCGTCGCCGGCCGTTTCGACATCACCTTCCCGGGGGAAGTGACGATCCCGCAACTGCGCGACGTCCGCCGCCAGTCGCCGAGGGCCGTGTGCGAGACGACGTCGATGAACAGCAACACGAACATGCTGGTGAACCGGGAGGCGGCCCCCTTCGACGATCCCGAGATCCGCCGCGCGCTGTCGCTGGCGCTCGATCGCCGGGCCTTCATCGCCGCCGCCGAAGGCGACGGCCAGATCGGCGGCATCATGCAGCCGCCCACCGAAGGCAAGTGGGGCCTGTCGACCGACAGGCTGGCCACCGCGCCGGGCTACGGTCCCGACGTCGAGAAGAACCGGGAGGAAGCCCGCGCCATCATGGCCAAGGCGGGCTTCGGCCCCGAGAAGCGCATGCGCACCAAGGTGCAGACGCGTCCCCTCTCGCTCTACCGCAATCCGGCGGCCATCCTGGTCGATCAGCTGCGCGAGATCCACATCGAGGCCGAGCTCGAGATCGTCGAGAACTCTCACTGGTTCTCGCGGCTCAGGCGCAAGGACTACACGATCGGCGTCAACGTCACGGCCAACGGCGTCGACGACCCCGATCAGGCCTTCTTCGAGAGCTTCTCCTGCCGGTCGGAGCGCAACTACAACGGCTACTGCAACGGCGAGATCGAGCGTCTGTTCGAACTCCAGTCGGCCGGGCCCGACCCCGAGAAGCGCCGGCAGATGGTGTGGGAGATCGACACCAGGCTGCTGGCCGACGGCGCCCGGCCGACGATCATGTGGAACCGAAGCGCCACCTGCTGGCAGCCCTACGTCAAGGGCTACGTCGCGCAGATCAACAGCATGTTCAACGCCTTCCGCTTCGAAGACGTCTGGCTGGATCGCTGATCCCCGTCATTCCGAGCGACACCGCCCAAGGAGGCGGCGTGATCGAGAGTCCCGGCTCTGGTCGGGATGACGATTTGGGCCTTCACCGCTAGACTGCCTCCTAATTCCGCGGCTCGACACGCGGATACCTGGGAGGAAACGATGCGGCTTATCCTGGTGGGTGGCCTCGTAGTCACCCTTGTTTGTGGTTCGAGCGTAGCGCTGGCCCAGAAGAGCGGCGGCGTCCTGAAAATGTACCATCGCGACAATCCGCCGAGCGCCTCGATCCTCGAGGAGGCGACCAACTCGGTGGTCGTGCCGTTCATGTCGGTGTTCAACAACCTGGTCCTCTACGATCAGAGCAAGCCGCAGAACAGCCCGCAGGACATCGTTCCCGATCTCGCCAAGTCGTGGACGTGGAGCGACGACGGCAAGGCGATCACCTTCAAGCTGCAGGAGGACGTGAGGTGGCACGATGGCCAGCCCTTCACGGCCAGGGACGTGGTCTGCACCTTCGACCTCCTGACCGGCAAGGCCGAACCCAAGCTGCGCCGCAATCCCAGGACCACCTGGTACGGCAACGTCGACAGCGCAACCGCAAGCGGCGACCACGAGGTCACGGTCAATCTCAAGCGCCCGCAGCCGTCGCTGCCGGCGCTGCTCGCCTCGGGCTACGCGCCGATCTATCCCTGCCACGTGCCATCGGCGCAGATGCGCACCAGGCCGATCGGCACCGGCCCGTTCAAGTTCGTCGAGTTCAAGCAGAACGAGGGCATCAAGCTCGCCCGGAACACCGACTATTGGAAGAAGGGCCGGCCCTATCTCGACGGCATCGAGTTCACCATCGTGCCCAACCGCGCGACGGCGATGCTGAGCTTCGTGTCGGGCAAGTTCGACATCACCTTCCCGTGGGAAGTGACGATCCCGCTGCTGGCCGACATCAAGAGCCAGATGCCGAACGCCCAATGCGTCGTCACCTCGATGAACGTGACCACCAACCTGATCGTGAACCGCGACGCGCCGCCGTTCGACAATCCCGATCTCCGGCGCGCCATGGTGCTGGCGCTCGATCGCAAGGCCTTCATCGACATCCTGAGCCAGGGCAATGCCGATGTCGGCGGCACCATGCAGCC
>JAEZIF010000403.1 GCA_023416135.1 Pseudomonadota bacterium | reverse complement strand
AGATGCCGTTTGCGCTCGGGCTCGGGATGATCGACGAACTCGGTGCGCGCATGGCCGGTCGCGCGATTGTTGACGTACTGGACCTGGCCCGGCTCGAAGTCGAGCTCGACGCGCAACTCGGGCTGGTCGAATACCGATTGCACCGCCGCGAGGGCCGATGCGGTTTCGTCGTCCATGCGTTCGCCGCGCAGCTCGTAGCCGGCGAAGATCTCCGACAAGGCCAGTCGCGCCTTCACCGTTCCGTCCGCGCCGCGCTCGAAGATCGGCGCGGCGAAAGTGGCGGGCTCGTCGGCGTGGTGCTCGGCGTGGCGGTCGTACCAGAAAGGGCGGTACAGCCGGTCCATCAGCTCGGGAAAGCGCTGCTGCAGGGCATCGTGCACCGTGGCGACGCTCATCACCTGGCTGACACCGCCCTGTTTGGCCGGATGCAGGCAGAGCAGGCAGACATAGTCGGGCGGCGACTCGTTGTATGAATTGTCGTTGTGGAACCTGAGGTCGACGTTGGTCACTGTCGGCCGGATGCCCGAACCGGGCCTGAGCTTGGCGCCGGTGTCGCGCACGTCGAAGAACATCTGGCCGTTCAGTTTCTGCGCCACCGGGCGGGAGAGCAGGCTCGACAACAGCCAGTAGAGCTGGATCGTCTCGTCGCGGCCGATCTCGGCCACCGGCAGGCGGTCGAGCACGGCGAACATCGGCCCGTCCTGGGTGACGCGGCGCACTTCGGCCATGGTTGCGCGGCAGGCGTCGAGCGCGAAGTCGGCAGGGTCGAGCAGGAAGGTCGGCAACGGCGCCCGCCGCAACTGCGACACCACGGCGCGCAGCTCGGCCAGCGCCGCCGCCGGCAGCGCTATCGTCCAGTCGGCCGGCGTTATCGTGCCGCGCGTCCAGGCCCGTGTGGCGGCAATCGGCATCACTGTTCCTCCCCGGCTATCAGGCCGTAGAGCACGACGCTATGCCACTTGTCGTTCACCGACCAGCGGTCGCGGATCGGCCCGCCCTCGGTACGGAACCACCCAGTGCACGCCGCCGTCGTCGAGCAGGTGGCGCAGCACGGCGCGGCCGCCTGCCGGGACGGTAGGGGAGATGCCATTTCATCATGCGGCGCGTGGCGCGCTGTAGAGCACGTGCATCGCCGCGAGGTCGCCGGTGGGGAACGCACGCCGTCGCAACCTTTTGGTGGTGAAGACCGGTTGTTTCTTTCGACGACTGGCCATTTGCTAGGGTAGAGCGGTTTGCGATCGGGCGGAACAGCACGCCATCCCACCCGATCGCAAACCCGCGCATGGGAGATGTTGCATGACCAAGCGGATCGGAATCCTGACCAGTGGCGGCGATTGCGCTGGCCTCAACGCCACCATTCGCGCCGTGACGTTGCGGGCTCGTCATGGTTACGGCTGGACGACCGTGGGATTGCGTAACGGCACGCTCGGCCTGCTGGATCGGCCGGTCAACGCGGTCGAGCTCGATCCCGACCGTCTCGGCGCGGCGGTGGCCCGCCAGGGAGGCACCTTCCTCGGCAGCTCCAACCGGGGCGACCCCTTCGCCTTTCCCATGCCTGACGGAACCAGGAAGGATCGCTCGGGCGAGATGATCGCCAACCTCGAGGGGCTTGCGCTCGACGGGCTGATCGGCGTCGGCGGCGACGGCAGCCTCGACATCCTGCGCCGCCTGCTGATGCCGACCGGGCTCGCCTTCATTGGAATCCCCAAGACCATCGACAACGACGTCGCCAACACCGAGCGCGCCGTCGGCTTTTCGACAGCCGTCGCCATCGCCACCGAGGCGCTCGATCGCCTGCAGCCGACCGGCGCCAGCCACGAGCGCGTAATGGTGCTTGAGGTGATGGGCCGCGATGCCGGCCACATCGCCATCGCGGCCGGCATCGCCGGCGGCGCCGATGTGGTTCTGATCCCCGAGCTGCGCTGGCATCTGAAGCATGTGGTTGCCCACATCGACGCGCTGCGTCGGTCGGGCCGTACCTCGGCGCTGGTCGTGGTCGCCGAGGCGGCCGGCCATTCGGACGAGGCCGCCGATGCCGAGAGTGACGCGCCCCAGCAGGGCGTCGGCGCATGGCTGGCGCGGCGGCTCAGCAAGGCGACCGGAGCGGAAGCACGCGCCACGGTGCTGGGCCATGTCCAGCGCGGCGCCATGCCGACAGCCGAGGACCGTTTGCTCGCTGCGGCATTCGGCGTGCGGGCGGTCGATCTTCTCGCCGACGGCAAGGCCGATCGCATGGTGGCGTGGTGGAACCGCCAGGTGATCGACGTGCCGCTGGAAAAGGTGGTCGGCCACGCCCGCACCGTCGACAAGGACGGCGCGCTGGTGCGCACGGCGCGGGCGTTGGGGGTCTGCCTGGGGGACAGACCCTAACCTCGCTCTAGGCTCGCGGTCCCAGGAGGTCCCGTCTCGTTATCCAGAACACTTCGCCCTCGCTCTGCTCGGTGTCGAGCCACAGGAAGGGCAGGTTCGGGAAGGCGCCTTCGAGGGCGCGACGGCCGCGGCCGATCTCGCAGATCAGTGCGCCGTCCTTGGTCAGATGCCGCGGCGCTTGCGCGAGGATGCGGCGCACCAGGTCGAGCCCGTCGTCACCCGCCGCCAGCGCCAGGCGCGGCTCATGCCGGTATTCCGGCGGCAGCCTCGCCATCCCGCGCGAATCGACATAGGGCGGGTTGCTCAGGATCAGGTCGTAGCGCTCGTCGTGCAGCGGAGCGAACAGATCGCCGCGATGCAGTGCGATGCGATCGCCCAGCCGATGGCTCGCCACGTTGCGCCGCGCCAGCGCCAGCGCGCCTGCCGACAGGTCGGCGGCATCGATGCGCGCGCGCGGAAAGGCGAACGCGGCGAGGATGGCGAGGCAGCCCGAGCCGGTGCAGAGATCGAGCACGCGACGCACCTTGCCGGCGTCGCCGATCGGCAGGACGCCGTCCGCCAGCATGTCGCCGATGAAGGAACGCGGGATCAGCGCACGGCGATCGCTGTGGAAGCGCACGCCGTGCATGTATGCCGCGCCCAGCAGGTAGGGCGCCGGCATGCGCAGGCTGACCCGGGCATCGATCAGGGTGAGCAGGCGCGCACGCTCGGCCGCCGTCGGACGCAGGTCGAGATAGGGATCGAGCCGGTCGATCGGCAGACGCAGGCCTTCCAGCACCAGGAAGGCCGCCTCGTCCTGCGCGTTGGTCGTGCCGTGGCCATAGGCCAGGCGCGCGGCGCGAAATCGGCTCGCGGCAAAGCGGAAGATTTCACCGAGGGTATCGAGAGAGGGTTTGTTGGAGGCAGCCATGCCGGCCTAGATTACCCGACACGGATCGCAAGCTGCTGGATAAATGACATGGCGGGCGCACTCGACGGCTTGGTGGTACTCGACCTGACGACGCACCTGTCGGGTCCTTTCTGCGGCATGCAGCTCGGCGATCTCGGCGCCGATGTCATCAAGATCGAAAGCCCTCAGGGCGATTCCATGCGCGGGGCGCCGCCCTTCGTCGAAGGCGAGGGCGCGCCCTTCATGCTGTGGAACCGCAACAAGCGCGGCATCCGGCTCGATCTGAAGGATCCGTCCGACCTGGAGGTGTTCTGGGAGCTGGTCGACGATGCCGACGTGGTGCTGGAGAACTTTCGCCCCGGCGTGATGAAGCGCCTGGGCGTTGGCTGGGACGCGCTGCATGCGCGCAATCCCCGACTGGTGCTGGGCTCGATCTCGGGCTTCGGTCAGACCGGTCCCTATGCCAGTCGCGGCGGCTTCGATCTCATGATCCAGGCGATGTCCGGCCTGATGTCGGTGACCGGCCCCAAGGACGGCCCACCCTATCGCATCCCGCTCGCCATTTCCGACGTCGGCGCCGGCCTCTATCTCACCATCGGCGTGCTGGCAGCCCTGCAGGCGCGGCAGAAAATCGGCGAGGGCCAGTGGGTCGAAACCTCGCTGCTCGAAGCCACGGTGTCGCTCGGCGTCTACGAGGCCGCGAACTACTTCGCCAACGGCAAGCGCCCGGAGAGGCTCGGCCAGGCCCATCGCGGTTCCTCGCCCTACCAGGTGTTCCAGACTGCCGATGGCTGGCTGACCATCGGCGGCGCGCAGCAGAATTTCTTCCGCAAGCTCTGCGCCATGATCGGCAAGCCCGAGCTCGCCGACGATCCGCGCTTCAGGACCAACGCCGAGCGCGTCAGGAACAACGACCTGATCGTCGACCTCCTGCAGAAGGAAGTCGCCAGGCGCAGCACCGCCGACTGGATGACCGCACTGGAAGCCGAGGGCATCCCCGCCGGGCCCGTGCTGCATCACGACGAGGTCTTCGGCGATCCGCAGGTCCTGGCGCGCGGCATGGTGGCCGAGGTCGAGCACGCCAAGGCCGGGCGGCAGAAGACGCTCGGCGTGCCGCTGAAGATGTCGGCGACGCAGGGCAGCGTGCGGCGTGCCGCGCCGACGCTGGGACAGCACGACGCGGAGATCCGCCGCGCGAGAGGCAGGACCAAAGCCAAGCGGGGCAAGTGATCGCGGGACGCGGCGGCGTGACGGCGAT
>JAEZIF010000372.1 GCA_023416135.1 Pseudomonadota bacterium | reverse complement strand
TGGACCACCTCGCCGCCCGCGGCATCAATTGCCCACGCCCGATCCATGGTCGCGACGGCAAGGCGCTGCGCACGCTGGCGGGACGGCCCGCCGCCATCACGACCTTCCTGCAGGGCCTGTGGCCGCGTCGCATGACGCTCGGCCATTGCGGGCAGGTCGGCGAGGCGCTGGCTGCTCTGCATCTGGCCGGCCGTGACTTCGAGATCGAGCGGCCCAATGCCTTGTCGGTCGCGGGCTGGCGGCCGCTGTACGAAGGCTCGTGCCATCACATCGAGGCGCCGCTCGCGGCCGAGCTAGCGAGCGAGATCGATTTCTTCGAGGCCAACTGGCCGACGGGCCTGCCGTCGGGCGTCATCCATGCCGATCTGTTCAACGACAACGTGCTGTTCCTGCATGACCGGCTGTCCGGGCTGATCGACTTCTACTTCGCCTGCAACGATGCCTTCGCCTACGACGTGGCGATCTGCCTGAATGCCTGGTGCTTCGAGGCCGACAAGTCGTTCAACGCCACCAAGGGCCGCGCGCTCCTGCAAGGCTACGAAGCCGTGCGGCCGCTCGGCGCCGACGAACGCAAGGTGCTTCCGCTGCTGGCGCGCGGTGCGGCGCTGCGCTTCCTGCTGACAAGGCTGTATGACTGGGTGCACACCCCGCCCGACGCCCTGGTCAAGCGCAAGGATCCGCAGGAATACCTAGCGAAGCTGCGGTTCCATCGCGGCATCGCATCGATTGCGGATTACGGGCTGTGAGCGACCCCGAAGTCGAGATCTTCACCGACGGCGCATGCAGCGGAAACCCCGGCCCTGGCGGTTGGGGCACGATCCTGCGCACCGGCAATCGCGAGCGCGAACTTTCCGGCGGTGATCCCGCCACAACCAACAACCGCATGGAGCTGATGGCCGCCATCATGGGGCTGGAGGCGCTGAAGCGGCCGTGCAACGTGCGCCTCTGGACCGACAGCATCTATGTCAAGGATGGCGTCACCAAGTGGATCCACGGCTGGAAGAGGAACGGCTGGCGCACTGCCGACAAGAAGCCGGTGAAGAACGTCGAGCTCTGGCAGCGCCTCGACGCCGCTCGCGCATCGCATCGGGTCGAATGGCGCTGGGTGAAGGGCCATAGCGGCCATCCCGAGAACGAGCGCGCCGACGAGCTGGCGCGCAATGAGATCCTCAAGATCCGAACCGAGGGCGTCCCGCCAAAGTCATGATGGGCACGCAGGCCGGAGGCTCGCGCTCCCGTCAGCTCCGCTTCGGCTGGGCCGGCACGGGCTTCTTCTCGGCCGGCTTCTCGTAGACCAGGTCGAAGCCCTCACGCATGCCGTCGCAGGGATTGTCGCCTTCGGCCAGGCGCCAGACCTGCGACTTGCCCGAGCGCTTGAAGTTCAGCACACCTGCAACCTTGCAGGTCGTGCCCTTCTCGACCTTGGCGACTCGGAAGGCGACCTCGCCGCGGATCTGCACCAGGCCGGGCGCGATCTTCTCGACAACGCCGTCGACCGACGCCCAGTCACCCTCGCTGCCGGGCGCCACGCTATCGATGCGGCCCTTCACCACCCAGACATTGCCCTGCCTGGTGACGCTGATCTCACCCGGCTTGGCGCCCTTCACCTTGGCGTAGCGGCCCCAGACGATCTTGCGCGCATCGGCAAAGAGCTGCGCCTCGGCATCCGAGGCGATCTCGGTGCGGTCGATCTTGGGAATGCTCGCCGGCAGCGGCGAGCTGAGCCCGGTGGTCGGCGTCCCCTCCTGAACGGTCGGTGCCTGGGTCGGCGGCGGAGCCGGATAATAAGATGTGGACGGCTGCTGCTGCTGTTGGGCGGCGGCGCCACCAGCCAGGAGGATGAGAAGCAGGGCCAGGATTCGATTCATGGTCTACGGGCTCTTACATCAGGGGTCGCGGGGACGCTACTTCATCCCCCCACTCTTCGGTGGAACAGCGGATGTTGGGGGAGGAGAAGCCGGAGCGGCGGCCGGCGGCTGCTCGCCGCGCAGGCCGGCCTCGGCGCCACGCGCCGCGCTCGAGCCGGCCGGCACCAGGCGCAGGACGGAGCTGAAGTCGGCGTTGGCCGAGGCCCGGTCGCCACGCGCCAAACTGGCGAAACCGCGCTCGAGCAGGGCCTCGGAATGATCGGGCGCCGCCTTCAGGGCGCGCGAGGCGTCCTCGTAGGCCTTTGCCGGATTGCCGGCGTTGCGCCAAGCCGCCGCCCGCAGCACCAGGATTTCGACATCGTCGCGCCTGAGCGTGAGCGCACGGTCGAAATCGGAGATGGCACGCGGCCACGCCTTGAGGGCGGCAAAGCTCAATCCGCGATCGAGCCACAGATCGGCGTCCTTGGCGTTGAGTTCGAGGGCCCGACTCTGGACTTCCGTCGCCTTCTCCGGCAGGCCCGCCTCCATGAATGCCTGGCCGGCCTGCGCCAACAGCTCGGCGCGCAGGCCGGGACGATCCCTGCCCATGTCGCGCGCGATCGCCTCGAATTGCGCCGCCGCCTGGATGAAGCGGCCGGCGCCATACATGGCGGTGGCCACGCAGTGACGAGCAGCCAGGCCGCCAGCGTTGGCATGCCACTTCTCGGCAATCGGCAACGCCTTCAAGGGCTCGGCCCGCGCCAGGTTCATGCATTCATTGTATTTGCGCAGATGATCGGGAGATTCCTCGATGATGCTCAGACCTTGCGCGACACATGGCGCAGCGGCGAACAGCGCGAGGCAGAATGCCAGGCGGGAAAACAACATCCTTGAAAAGAACCGCGTCGCGGCGATCCTGACAAGATGACAGGGCGTCTTTTCATTTTCGGCCTGGGCTACTGTGGCCTTGAAATCGCCAATCTTGCCAGAGCAGCCGGCTGGCGCGTGGCCGGCACCTGCCGGACCGGCGAGAGGGCGGCCGAACTGAAGCAGCAGGGCTTCGAGGCGCATTTGTTCGACGGCACGGCAGCGCTGCCCGCGGAGGCATTCGGCAGGGCCACGCACGTCCTCTGCACGATCGCGCCGGGCGCGACAGGCGATCCCGCGCTCAAGACTTCGGTCCACGTCCTGCGAGATGCGCGCTGGCTGGGCTACCTCTCGACCACCGGCGTGTACGGCGACCATGGTGGCGGATGGGTCGATGAGGACACACCGCCGCGCCCCGTCCAGCCGCGCAGCATCGAGCGCCTGGCGACCGAGCGTGCCTGGCAGGCGATCGGCATGGAGGCGGGCTTTGCCGTCGACATCTTTCGCCTGCCCGGCATCTACGGGCCGGGCCGCAGCACGATCGACCAGGTGAAGGCGGGCACCGCCCGCCGCATCGACAAGCCAGGCCAGGTCTTCTCGCGCAACCACGTCGGGCACGTCG
>JAEZIF010000132.1 GCA_023416135.1 Pseudomonadota bacterium | reverse complement strand
CCGACGAGGCGGCCCTCGAGGCGGCCGATCCCGCGGTCGCGGCGGCGCCCGACGCCGTGGCGGCGGTGGCGGATGCGGCGGTCTTCAACGTCGAGGTCGCCGCTCCCATGACATCGGACCCCGTGGTACGCGTCAGCAACATGGTGAGGCCGGCGCCGATCAGCAGGGCGGGAACCGGATTGGCCCGTGCCTGCTCGGCAAGGGTCCGAACCAGGGAAAGACCGGTTTCCTTTGCCATCCCCATTGCTTCGGTCGACAGCGCCGAAGGGGCCAGGCCGTCGCGCAGCTGGCCGAGCGTATCGGCGAGCTCGATGCGGCTGGCATCCGCCTCGCGTTGCAGGCGAGCGGTCGAGGTCATGTCACGGTCTCCTTCATCATGCGGCCATCGCGAGACAGCGAGGTCAGGGTACGGTCGGGAACCAACTCCTCCGGATCGAGCCGCTTCTGGCCCATCAGAAAGAGCACCAAGCCGATCACGGCGGCGCCGCCGGCGACCAGCAGGATAGCGACGGGCGGGGACATGCCGCTGGCGATCAGCACGCTCACCAACGCCTGGAGCAGCATGCCGAGGGCAGCGATCAGGAAGATAGCGCCGACGGCCATCATGGCGAGGCCGACGCGGAGCGCCGCGAGCTTCTCGGAAATCTCGGCGCGTGCCAGCCGGAACTCCGTCTGGACCAGGTCGGTCGACTGCGCGATGGCGGCGGTGAACAGGGTCACGACGCCGGGACGGCGGGGCGTGTTGAGCATCATGCCTGCTCCTCCTGGCTGCTGCCGCTCGGACTGGCGGTGTCGGACGGGGGCGCCGCGCCGGCCTTGATCAGCCGTGACAGGGCGAATCCCACCAGAGCGGCGCCGGCGATCATGGCGACGGGCTGCGAGCGGCCGAACTCCACGGCCGAGTTCATGAGGTCGCCCACTTTCTTGTCGCGAAGATCGTTTGCCAGCCGGTCGATCTTTTCACCCGCGCCGCGCACATAGTCGGCAATGGCCGGCGATTGTTCGGCGACGCTGTCGGCGATGGCGCTGGCAGTGCGTCCGAGACCGGCCGCGGCATCGGCGCCGGCCTGCTTCGACTTGTCCGCTACCTCTTCGACCTTCTTGCCGACCGCTTCGCCTACGGCACGGGCAACCCCCGTTGCCTGCTCGGTTGTCTGGTGGGTGTTGTCCGCCATGCGCGCCTCCGTGTGTCCGTCCTTGTGACAGGAACGAGGCGCCGAAGGCCAAGGTTGCCATGGTCGGGCAATTGCTGTCTCGCGGCCGCTCGGTGAGGTTCGAACAATGCCGCTCGACTTGGAGCAACTCCAAACTCGGTGCCTCGTTTCTCCTCGCGCCGACAGCCAGAGACCAACGACCAGCGAAGCAAAGGGACCAGCAGCATGTCTACCAAACGGCCCGCTCAGCCCACGACCTCCGCCAAGAAACCCGCCGCGAAACCGGGGTCGCGATCCTCCCAGCCAAAGTCGGAGGCCTCCAAGACCGCCAAGACGATCCCGCCGATGCCGTCGCGCACCTCAGGCCAGGTAACGCCGAACGACAAGCCGCCGTCGGTGCCGCAGGAGACCGACAAGACCCTCACGTTGCGCCCCGATTCGCTCGCGCCCGGCGAGCAACTGACGACCAACCAGGGGGTCGGCGTCAGCGACGACCAGAATTCGCTGAAGTCCCACGTGCGCGGCCCGACGCTGCTCGAAGACATCCTGATGCGCGAGAAGATCACGCACTTCGATCACGAGCGCATTCCCGAACGCGTGGTCCATGCCCGCGGGGCGGCCGCACATGGCATCTTCCAGGTCTACGAGAGCCAGGCCCATCTCACCATGGCTGCACCGCTGCAAGATCCGGCCGTCCAGACACCGGTCTTCGTGCGCTTCTCGACGGTGGCGGGCTCGCGCGGCTCGACCGATACGCCGCGCGACGTGCGCGGCTTCGCCGTGAAGTTTTATACGCCCGACGGCGTGTGGGACCTGGTCGGCAACAACATGCCGGTGTTCTTCATCCAGGATGCCAACAAGTTTCCCGACCTGATCCATGCAGTGAAACCCGAGCCGCACAACGAGATCCCGCAGGCCCAGTCGGCACACGACACCTTCTGGGACTTCGCGTCGCTGACGCCGGAGAGCGCCCACATGCTGATGTGGGTGATGAGCGACCGCGCCCTGCCGCGCAGCTTTGCCACCATGGAAGGCTTCGGCGTCCATACCTTCCGGCTGATCAATGCCGAAGGCGTATCGCGCTTCGTGAAGTTCCACTGGAAGCCGCTGAAGGGCGTCTGCTCGCTGGTGTGGGAGGAGGCGCAGCTCATTTCCGGCAAGGACCCGGATTTCAACCGTCGCGACCTCTGGGAATCGATCGAACGCGGCGACTTCCCGGAGTACGAACTCGGCCTGCAGGTCGTCGAGGAGGCCGACGAACACAAGTTCGGCTTCGATCTCCTGGACGCCACCAAGATCATTCCCGAGGAGATCGTCCCGGTCATTCCGGTGGGCAAGCTCACGCTCAACCGCAACCCGGACAACTTCTTTGCCGAGACGGAGCAGGTGGCCTTTCACACCGGTCACATCATTCCCGGCATCGACTTCACCAACGACCCACTGCTGCAGGGAAGGCTGTTCTCCTACATCGATACCCAGCTGCGCCGCGTCGGGCCCAACTTCCATGAGCTGCCGATCAATCGCTCGCTGCGCCCGGCCGACAACAACCAGCGCGACGGCTTTGCCCGCATGACCATCAACAAGGGGCGCGTTTCCTACTTTCCCAACAGCCTGGGCGGCGGTTGTCCGATGCATTCGCCGGCAGCAGCGGCCGCCTTCCGTTCGGTCGCGGTCAAGGAGGAGGCCGGTCCCAAGGTGCGCGAGCGCAGCCCGAGCTTCGCCGATCATTTCAGCCAGGCGACCCAGTTCTGGAACAGCATGAGCGACTGGGAGAAGGACCACATCGCTGCCGCCTTCGCCTTCGAGTTGAACCAGGTGGTCGACGAGGCCGTGCGCGACCGCACTATGAATGAGATCCTGGTAAACATTCACGAGGATCTTGCGGCGATGGTTTCCGAAGCGACCGGCGTCGCGGTCAGCCGTGCCGGCTCGCCCGAGGCGCCGACGCCTTCGGCGCCGACGCCGGCTGGTCCGTTGCGCAAGGATGCCGGGAAACTGAAATCCCCGGCGCTCAGCATGGACAAGCCTGTCCCCACCATCAAAGGCCGCAAGGTCGCCGTGATGGTCGGCGACGGCATCGATACCGCAGAGGTCGAGGCAATCGTCGCGGCACTGACTGCAGCCGAACTGGTGCCCGAAACAATCGGGCCTCGAGCGGGTACCGTCGCCGCCAGCGATGGGCCCATGAAAGTCAATCGGGCCGCCCCCAATGCGGCATCGGTGGTTTACGATGCCGTGCTCGTGCCGACGGGTGTCGGGCCGGCCCTGGCGGCCCAGACGCTGGCACAACGCTTCATCCACGAGGCATGGCGGCATGGCAAGCCGATCGCCGTCGCGTCGGATGGCGAGGCTCTGCTCGAGGCGGCCGGCGTGCCGGCATCGAGCGACGGCGTCACCGTGGCCGAAGCTGATGCCTTGACGGCGCAGCTGACGGTCGCACTCGAACGGCACCGGTTCCCCCGGCGCGTCTCCGTACTGCGACCAGCCTAGCCGAGCGCAGCGATGAGCGCTCTTCATCGAGAGCTACCATCGCTCGCGTGTTTCCCTGCTTGGCAGATCCTTGCCGATGTCCACCCACGGCAAGCGGCCCTCCGCGCCGTAGTGATGACGGGGCGTCACTGCGGCCGGGTCGTCGAGAGTGCCGACGGCCAAGGCGATATCGCCCCTCCCGTCGTAGGCCAACGCCAGGGGCGTACCGCACCGTTCACAATGGCTGCGGACCGCGATCGGGGAGGAGCGAAAGAGCGCGGGCGCTGCGCCATCCCACGTAAGGTCGCTGCGGGAAAACCAAACCAGTGTGGCGAAGGCGGAGCCGGTCCAGCGGCGGCACATGCCGCAATGGCAATGATGGACAGCGCGTGGGCTCGCAGGGGCCTGCCAACGAACCGCGCCACACAGGCAGCCGCCGGCAAGCAAGGGGTGTTCGGAGGCGGCAACGGACATCACGAGGGCCGGCGTTCAGGATGTTGCAAGATCACGATTCGGTCATGGAGCTCAGAAGACCGATTTGCGCTGAAAGGGTAAGCGCCGCCCGCGGCGGTCCCGGACAAATTTGGGCTCCGGAAGGGGGCTGCTGACGGCAACGTCCCGCTTCTCGTTGGCCAGCCGCCGCCCAACGCCCGTCAGGACGATGCCGCGTGGTCCATCTTGAATGACCCCTGCCATTTCCAGGCGAAGCCGAAGGTGCGATGACAGCGACACGGATTCGCCGTTCGCGAGCTTGCGCAGTGTCTCCAGTTCGAAATCGCCCAGGTGTCTCAGCATGCGCGATAACGCTTGGCCCTCCGTTGCGTTGCTTCGCCACCGCTAGATGCCGACGTCTTGAGCCCCGATGTCCTGCCGCAGCCGGTCGCGATATTCGGTCCGCATCCTCAGCGCCCGTTCAGCGATGGCCAGCGCTCGTCGGGCTCCTCGGGCGTCCTGTCGCTGGTGCTCGACGAGCTCGACGGATCGGCGCTCCCGCTCCACCCGCCGGGCGGTGAGCTCCACGTTTCGTTCCGCGTCCGCCAGCAACTCACGAAGCGCGTCGCCCTCGGCGCTGCCTGATGGTGGGCCTGCCCGGCCCGCCGCGGAGAAGCTGCCATAGCGACGCGCATAGGCGTAGGTGAACTCGGCGCCAAGCAGGAAGATCTGCGCCGTGTAATAGATCCATAGCAACAGCACCACCAGCGCTCCTGCCGCGCCGTAGGTCGAGGCCACGTCGCTCTTGCCGATGTAGAGGGCAATCAGATACTTGCCCGCTTCGAACAGCAATGCCGTGACGAGCGCACCGATCGCCACGTCGCGCCAGGCAATGGGCTTGTCGGGCAGCACCTTGTAGATCGCCGCGAACAGGAAGCCGATGAGCGCCGTGGAGATCGCGAAATCGACGACCGTGAGCAGGGCTTCCGAGCCCGGAAAGAGACCCCGCAGGTAGCTCGACAGCGCTTCGAGGGCCGCACTTACGGCGAGAGACACCGTGATCAGGAAGCCCGCGGTCACCACCAGGCCCAGGCTGGCGGCGCGAGCCCGCGCCAGCCGACCGAGCGTCGAGCGGCGTTCCTTTGACCGATGGTCCTTGGCCTTCCAGATGACGTTCAGCGCCGACTGGACCTCACCGAATACCCCTGTCGCCGTGAGGATCAGGGTGCCGAAGCCGACCGCCGTTGCCCACCATCCGCTTTGCCGGTCTCGGACCTTGTGCACGATCTCTTCCAGCGCCTTGGCCGTCGACTCGCCCATCAAACCGCTCAGCTGGGCGACGATGGCGACCTCCGCCGCGTCTCGGCCGAACACCAGCCCGGCGATGGCGATGATGATCAGCAACACGGGTGCGACGGCAAACAAGGTGTAGTAGGCGATCGCCGCCCCGTGGCTCAAGGCTTCGTCGGCGATGAAGCCCTTTGCCGTTTCCTTGGCCAGTTCCCAGACGCCCATGGCCATCGAGCCCATGTTGTGGGGACAGAACGGAGCGTCGCGCGATGCCGTTCCGGTCCCCTTGCCCGTGACGGCGGGCGCAGCGCGGTCACACCCTGTCAGGGTCTGACGTAGGTCCAACCCTGTTCCTGCAACTCGATGAGCCGGACCACGCCCGACTTCACCAGCGTGGCCTGGGCCACCAGGGGGATCGCCTTGTTCTCGGCCTTGCCCATGTTCTCCTGGGTGTTGCCGCAGGCCTTGAAGGAGATTGCCGGGCTCTTGTCGGCGATCGCCTTGATCCGGTCTTTCACCGGCGAGGTGTCGTCACGCAACATGTGCAGGCCGGGTCCGAAGGTGACGATTTCGATCTCGATCTTCTCGCCGCGGTCCTTGTAGTGCTGCTCGACGTTGGTCGCGTTGTTGAGCGCCAGGGTCATCGTCGCCGGCTCGCTGCTGTTGACCTGCAGCACCAGGCGATGCGCCTTGAGAGAGGCCGTTGCCGGCTTGGTCGTTGCGTGCTCTCTGCTTTGCGCCACGCTCGGAGGAGCAACAACCAGGAGCGCCACGCCTACCGCGGCCAAATGCAGCGCTTGGTCGAACCTTCTCATCGTCGTCTCCTCATTTGCGGGGCCACTTGCACGGACCGGCCATCCTGGCGACCATCGCCTTGATGCCGGGCAGGTCGTATTGTCCTTCGAGCGAGCCGCCCTGCCGGTCAGCGACACGGAAGGCGATGGTGCCTTCCGTCGGCAGGGACATCAGGAAGCCCGCGATCGCACCTGTCAGCGCGATGCCGCTGCCCGAAGATGACAGTCCGATCGCCACCGCCACCGGTGGCGCGTCGTTGATCGTGTAGCTGACAAAATGGTCCTCGGCGCGTCGCATAAGCGGCGCACTGCGGATCACCATCTCGGTGCGGCCGTTGCGGCACTCGATCGAGAGCTGGAGGACGCCATTGGTTCCAGCATCGGACGAGGCGGTGGCGATGGCCACAGGCGAGTAGTCCACGGGAGACCGGGTCTCGCTGACGATCCATTTGCTGGGCAGTCGAGGCGGAGCAGGCGTCACAGCAGGAACGCCGGCGTCAGCAGATGGAAAGGGTGCAGGTCCAGTTGCCGGAACGGGAGCGGGTGCAGGAGCCGCCGCCTGCGGCGGCGGCGGCGTGACGTCGCCGGACAGCTTCTCGAGGCATCGCATCCGCTCCTCATAGGTCGGCAGCGAGCAGGCGCGCAGTGCGTCGCTGCCGCTTTGCGCCAGCGCAGCGGCGCTCGTCAGGGTGAACGTCGCACTGAAGAGAGCCGCGATTTTCATCGCTTTTCAACCGTTTTGCCCGCCTGTCGGTCGAGCCATTCCTGTGCCGCCTGGAAACGCGCGAGCCCGGGGACCGTGGCGCCGAGGTTGATCGTCTTCCATTTGGGATCGAAGCCCGCAACCTGCAGCTTGTCGATGCGGCTGAACAGATGATCTGTGAAACGAGCCACGCGCTGGTACCGGTTGGAACCGAGCGGCCAGTTGTAGGAGACCAGCGCCGTCGAAACAGCGACGGTCGGGATGCGCTCGCCCGCCTTGATGAGGCCGGGATAGTCGGCCGCCTCCAGCGCCGCGGGCAGGTAGTAGTCCTCGAACTTCGCATCGTAGGTCACCGGCAGGAACTTGAAGCCGGGCGCCCATTGCCCGCGCAGGAAGGCATCGACCGGCTTTGAAGTGATGAACACGACCGCCGCGATGTCGCCCTCGCCCTTCCTCATCTGTTGCAGCGCCAGCGGGTGTGGGATGAATGTCTTGTCGACGTCGATGCCGAGGCGGCTGAACATCAGGGGACCGGAATAGGCCGCCGCCGTGCCCAGCGTGTTGAAGTTCACCTTCTTGCCGGCAAGGTCCTGCAGGCTCTCGATCTCGGGCCGCACGAAGATGTGCAACTCCGAGGGGAACAGATTCAGCAGGTAAGTGACGTGACGGCGTATTTCGGGAAGCTGGATGCGATATTCGTCCAGCGAGTCCGAGTTGATGATCGCGAGATCGACGCCGCGCAGGTAAAGCAGGGAGTTCAGGTTCTCGGTCGGACCGCGCGTGACGATGGGCAGGACATGCAGGTTCGCGCCATCATCGACCACGCGCGCCATCTCCGAGGCCAGCCTGAGCGGCGCACCTTCGATCAGGCCGGCTGCCAGGCCGACGGTCCAGGCGTTGATCTTTTCTTGCTGGGCGCCGAAGCTCAGCGGGCGTGTTGCTGCAGGCTGATCCTGCGTTTGGGCGACCGATTGGCCCGGCACCAGCGCCAACGCAGCCGCCGCCCAAAGCGACGACAAGGCCAGGAAGCGCTTGCCGGTAATGATCGTCATGCTCGGCCCTCCCTGCAAACCCGTCCTTTCATCGCCCTAGGGTCGCCAATCGATCCTTTGCGGCCGCGATGCCGCCGGCCAACGCCTTGGCATAGAGCTCCCTGGCCCACGCCGGGTCGCCTTGGGTGCCCACGGTTCCCCAAGCCGACAGGATTGCCGGGTCGAATGTCTCGGCCAGCGCGAACAGCGCCGAAGCGCTGCCGGTCTCGACGGCTCGTTCCAGCACGACGCGCGCCCCGCCGATGTCGCCTCGGGCAACCAGCAGGGTGGCGCGGGCCAACAGGTGCAGGAGCTCGGGATCGGCCGGTTCCGCCGCCGGCCTGTCGGCTGTCGCGTCGGCTGCCGGGCCGGGAGAGGGCGGCGGCATCGCCTCGGAACGGATGGCAAGCTGCCGCTCAAGCTCCTGATTGCGCGAACGTTCCTCAGCCAGCGACTGCGCGACCGTCGCCTTCGCCGCTTCCGACTGCTGTAACGCCTTCCTCAGGGCGTCGCGCTCCTGTTCCCCTTCGTCCTTGGCTGCCAGGGCCGCAGCCTGCGCCCCAAGTTCGCGCGACGCGGCCGCCAGCGCGACCACCAGCTTTTCGGCCTTGTACTGTTCCTCGTGCATCGCCTGCCGGACTTGGACCAGCTCCTCTCCAGCTCGTATCGCCGGGGCGCTCGCAATCCACCAGCCCGCAAAGCTTGCGGCGGCGCAGGCCGCAATCGGCGTGATCCAGGCGAGCGGCGCGCGCCAGTCGAAACGCGGTGTTGGCGCGCTGGTGACGGTCGCGAAGTCGGTGTCCGGCCTGATTTCCCGCCACGCCGCAATTTGCTGGTCGAGCCGGCTGCGAAAGCGCAGCAACTCCGGATCGGCCGGGATGGTCGGCATCTTCGATCGAGCCCGCGCCTGCGATCGATCGGCTTTATGCGATTCCGGCAACGTATTCGCCGCCGCGCCCGGCGCCATCGCCGGCCTCGTTCCGTCCGGGACGCGCTCACTGTCGCGCGGCATGATCTGTCCCACCCTAGGTCCCACGACCAACTGCATGCCGGCTCTTAGCGATTCCCAATCGCCTCAGCATGAAGCGTAACCTCACATTAGAATGCGGTGGATGCGGCAGGGTGTGACCACCTTGGGGCTTCTGAATGGCGCATCGGTAGGCGAGTGATCGATAACGTACCGATCCAGGCGCAAGCCTATGTCGTGACTACGCTCGGTTCGTCGAGGGAGATCCGTAGCTCCCGGCACAATGCCCATCAGCCACTGTAGTCGTGCGAGCCAGCCGCATTTTCGGCCGGCTCGGGCAACCCGGCGGCGAGAGGGAAGTTGTGTTTGTCTGCCCGTCGCGCCCGCGAGGGCTCACCCCCTTTTTCAGCAGGTGCAGGCGCATGACGGAAACCGCTTCGGATATACTGCTCGACACGCTCGCTGCGTGGGGTGTCGAGGCCGTGTTCGGTCTGCCGGGTGACGGCATCAACGGCATAATGGAGGCGCTGCGCACGCGAAGCGATCGCGTCCGCTTCATCCAGGCTCGACATGAAGAGGCCGCTGCCTTCATGGCGGCGGCCTATGCCAAGTGGACCGGAAAGCTGGGAGTGTGCCTGGCGACCACCGGTCCAGGCGGCAGCCACCTGCTGACCGGCCTGTATGACGCGAAGTTCGACCGCGCGCCGGTGCTGGCGATCACCGGCCTGCCCTATCACGACCTCATACAGACCGGGACGCAACAGGACATTGACCACACCCGGCTGTTCCAGGACGTTGCGGCCTATTCGACGGCCATCTACGGCGCGCAGCATGTGCGCCAGGCGACCACCCTGGCGTGCCGGACGGCCCTTGCCGAGCGCGCGGTGGCGCATATTGCCATCCCGGCGGACGTGCAGGACCAGGCGCTGTCGCAGGACAAGCCATCGCCGCGCCACAAGATCGATCCCCAGATTGGCATGGCGCGGGCGTGCCTCTTTCCCGAGCGACAGGCGATCGCCGAGGCGGCCAGGATCCTCAATGCCGGGCGGAAGGTCGTGATCCTCGCCGGGCAGGGCGCCCTTGGCGCGAAGGACGAGCTCGCGCGCGCCGCAGAGCTGCTGGGCGCACCGGTCGCAAAGGCCCTGCTGGGCAAAGCCGTTTTGCCGGATACGCACCCGCACGTCACTGGCGGCGTCGGCTACCTCGGCGCCCGCCCCTCACAGCAGGCGCTGGCCGAATGCGATACGCTGTTGATCATCGGCTCGGGGTTTCCCTACGTGGAGTACTACCCGCCGCCCGGACAGGCGCGCACCGTGCAGATCGACATCGATTCGAGGCGGATCGGCCTGCGCTACCCAATCGACGCGCCGGTTGCCGGCGATGCACGGCTTTCGCTCGAGGCCCTGAACGAGAAGCTCGAGCGCAAGTCGGACCGCAGCTTCCTCGCGCGGGCGAAAAAGTGGAAAGGCGAATGGCTGGAGGCGCTGCGGGAGGGCGCTGCCCGTCCCGGCAAGCCGATGAAGCCTCAGCGCGTGGTCCACGAACTTGATTCGTGCCTGGCTGCCGACGCGATCATTGCCGTCGACAGCGGGCACAATACCGGCCTTGCGGCGCAATACCTGATGATTCGCGACGACCAGAGCTTCGCAGTGTCGGGCACGCTCGCCTGCATGGGTTGCGGCGTGCCCTACGCCATAGCGGCGGCAATCGCCTTCCCGGGTCGGCAGGTGGTGGTCGTCACGGGCGACGGCGGGCTCAGCATGACGGTCGCCGAACTGGCCACCGCGGCGCGATACCGCCTGCCCATCAAGATCGTGGTGCTGAACAACGGCTCGCTTGCGCAGATCAAATGGGAGCAGCTGCTGTTCATGGGCAATCCTGAATTCGGCTGCGAGCTTGCTCCGGTCGACTTCGCGAAGGTCGCGGAGGGAATGGGCGTTCGCGGCATGCGGGTCGACGATCCGGATCAGGTCCGCCGCGTGCTTGCGGAGGCCTTCGCGCATGACGGTCCCGTTCTCGTCGACGCCGTCGTTGATCCAAGCGAGCCGATGTTGCCGCCCAAGCGCCGCGAGGAGTACATGAAACACCTCGAGCAGGCGTTCCGGACCGGAACAGCTGCTCAGCCGGAGATCGAAAGGCGACTGCGCGAGGAGCCTGCACTGACCTCGCTGAAGCCCTGATTTGTTTCGCGCGGCCGATATGAAACGTGCCGGCGCCGCCAGATGTCACAGGAGCGGCTTGCCGCCCGTGACCGCGACCGTCGCTCCGGAAACGTAGCTCGACAGCGGGTCTGCCAGCATTACGTACGCCGTCGCCAGCTCGGCTGGCTGGGCAGGGCGCTTCATTGGCACGTTGCTGCCGAACTTGGCCACGGCTTCCGCGGGCATGGTCGATGGGATGAGCGGCGTCCACACGGGTCCCGGCGCAACGGTATTGGCGCGGATGCCTTTCTCCGCCAGCAGCTGCGCCAACCCCGCGGTGAAGTTCTGGATGGCGCCCTTGGTCGTGGCGTAGGCCAGCAGAGTCGGGTTCGGCACGTCGGCGTTGATCGACGCGGTGTTGATGATGGCAGCTCCTGCCTTCATATGGGAGACGGCGGCCTTCGTCAGGTAGAACATCGCGTGAATATTGACCCTGAAGGTCATTTCCCATTCCTCGTCGCTGATCTCCTCGATCTTCTTGAAGGTGGCCTGGTGGGCCGCGTTGTTGACCAGGATGTCGATGCCGCCCAATTCCTTGACCGCCTGATCGACGATCCTGCGGCAGTGGCCGGCATCCTGGATGTCTCCGCCGACCAGCACGCACTTTCGTCCGGCGCGCTCGACCCAGCGCGCTGTCTCCTTGGCGTCGTCATGCTCGCAGAGATAGGCGATCACCAAGTCGGCGCCCTCGCGTGCGAAGGCAATGGCGACCGCGCGGCCGATGCCGCTGTCGCCGCCTGTGATGATGGCCCGTTTGCCGGCGAGTCGCCCCGATCCACGATAGGATTCCTCGCCATGATCCGGCACCGGTTTCATCTCACCCGTGGTGCCGGGCATCTCCTGCTGTTGCACGGGTAGCGTCGGCTGATCGGTCATGAGTATTTCCTTCGTAGTCGGCGTCCCCGGTCGGGGCGTCAATGGGCGGTTCACTAACGCAGCCCAACGAAGCGGGTTACGTGTCCGGCTATTCCTGGGTCGAAGGCGAGCCCGCCAGTGTCGTGGGTGGATCTACAACGGCTGGGCCATCGGCTTCGCCTTGCAGTGCTCGCTGGAGCCGCGGCCTGCCGTGCACGGCGATATCCGTGCTCAAGGCGACCGGAAAGGCGCTGCTGGTCGGGGACCGAAGAGCTGCGCCAGCGCAGTCCCGACTGCCGATCGTGCTGGTGAGCGGCTACGCCGCCTCGGCGGCGTCGTGCCGGAGCAGTTCCTGATGCTGCGCAAACCCGGACCTCGCGGCCGGGATGAGCGCGGCGCGGAAGTGGGGGCTGCGGCAACAAGGTTCACTTGCAAAACGGCCGGTCTGACCTTAGGAGCATCGCAGCGGGGGATGTGATGAACGAGATCGAGTCGGTGATCGCGCGGCGCTTGGCATTTCTCGAGCGTGAGCTCGACCGCATGAGCGGCACGGCCGACGATGCCGAGCATGAGCTCAGGCTCAATCCGACCGATCACACGGCGCGCCGGCGGCTCGAGGCGATCTATGCCGTGGCCGGCAAGACCTGGACGCAGATCCAGGAATTGCGCGCCCGCCAGCCCGGGGATGCGGTCATCCACTACGACCGGCATGCCGATGCCCCGGTCAGCCGCGCCTACCGCGAGGCGCTGGGCTGAGCGATTTCCGGTCGGTTGAACCGCACACGCTTCAATTGTCAGGAAATCCGCGCCGACTTCTTTCAGGCCGTGGATCGAAAAGTCGTTGGCGACATCGGCGTTCTATGGTCAGCGCTGCTTCCTGATCGCTCTTGCCGTTGGCATTCCCCATCTTGATCCTGGTCAGGCCGCGGCCATAGAGGAGCAAAGCGCGGTTGGGAGCGATCGTCAGGGCGGAGTTGTACTCGTTCAATGCCAACGCCGGGTTGCCGAGCTTCAGGTAAATGAAGCCACGCGTTTCGCGGACCTCGAGGTTGAGCGGCAGCAGCCTTAGCGCATCGGGGTTGGCAGGATCGATCAGCCGGTCGTAGCGCTGGACGGCGTCGATATAGTCTTCATAGTCCTCGCCGGCCAGCGCCTTGTTGCCGAGCGCGGTTAGCCCGACTGCAAGAAGCAAGAACTTGTTGCCGCGCCGACACCGCCTGCCCTCATCGCCTCCGATCACAAAGCCTGTAGACGGTCATCCCATTGGAGGAAAGTCGCGGCTACAATGCCCCCTTGATCGTCACGTCGTTTCCCTGCGCGATCCGCGAGATCGAGCACACGCTGATTCCGCTGAAGGACGGCACGCGGCTCGCCGCTCGCGTCTGGCTGCCCGAGGACGCCGAGGCCCGGCCCGTGCCTGCGCTGCTGGAGTACTTGCCCTATCGCAAGCGCGACGGCACGTATCAGCGCGATGCGCTCACCCATCCGTATCTCGCCGGGCACGGCTATGCCTCGGTGCGGGTCGACATTCGCGGCAGCGGCGAGTCCGAAGGCGTGCTCTCCGACGAATACAGCCAGGCCGAGCTCGACGATGCGCTGGAGGTGATCGCCTGGCTCGCCGCCCAGCCGTGGTGCAGCGGCGCGGTCGGCATGTTCGGCATCTCGTGGGGCGGCTTCAACGCCCTGCAGGTCGCGGCGTTGCAGCCGCCGGCGCTCAAGGCCATCGTGACGCTCTGTTCGACCGATGACCGTTACGCCGACGACGTGCATTACATGGGTGGCTCAAAGCTCGCCTCGGCCGAACTCGGTTGGGCCGGCTTTTTCTTTGGCGACATGTGCCAACCGCCCGATCCGCTTCTGGTCGGCGAGCGCTGGCGCGAGATGTGGCTCGAGCGCCTGCATGGTGTGCCGTTGTTCCTCGAAACCTGGCTCCGGCATCAACGGCGCGATGCGTACTGGCGGCACGGCTCGGTGTGCGAGGATTTCAGCGCCATCAAATGCCCGGTCTACGCCGTCGGCGGCTGGACCGACGGCTATACCAATGCCATTCCGCGCCTGCTGGGACGTCTCGACGTACCGCGCAAGGGACTGATCGGGCCGTGGGCACATGCCTATCCGCATTTCGCCAAGCCCGGCCCGCAGATCGGCTTCCTTCAGGAGATGCTGCGCTGGTGGGATCATTGGCTGAAGGGCGAGCCGACGGGCGTGATGGACGAACCGATGCTGCGGGCCTGGATGATCGAGAGCCACCAGCCGGCGTCGCATCACGAGACGCTGCCGGGACGCTGGGTGGCCGAACCCCTCTGGCCGCCGGCCGATCGCAAGCCGCGTCGCCTGTTCCTGACCGACGACGGCTTGCAGTCGGCCCACGCATCGCTCACAGCGTGCGATGTGCGCTCGCCGCAAACGGTCGGCAGCGAGGCCGGCGAATGGTGTCCGTTCGGCCGCGGCAACGATCAGGCGGGCGACCAGCGGCCCGACGATATGCGCTCGTTGCCGTTCGAGACGCCGCCACTCGACGAGCCCCTGGAGGTCCTGGGAGCACCGGTCGTCACGCTGGACATTGCCTGCGATAGGCCGGTCGCCAATCTCGTGGCCCGGCTTTGCGACGTGCATCCCTCCGGTCGATCGCTGCGCATCAGCTTCGGCGTGCTGAATCTCACGCATCGCGACAGCCATGCCGCGCCGTCGCCGCTGGTGCCGGGCGAGCGCTATCGCGTCCGCCTGCAGCTCAACGACTGCGGGGCGACCCTTCCCGCCGGCCATCGCCTCCGGCTCGTGCTCTCGACGACGTACTGGCCGATGATCTGGCCTGCACCGCAAGACGCGACGGTGATGATCCTCGGCGGCGCGCTCGATGTGCCGGCGCGGCCGTCACGACCGGAGGATGCGTCACTGCCGCCGTTGCCGGACGTCGAGACGGCCGCGCCGGCCCGCGACACGCTCGGCTTCGAGCTGGGCGGAGAAGGCAAGTACCACCTCGACATCAAGGACGACGACCCGACCAGTGCCGTCGCCGAGATGCGGCGGGTCCAGACCAAGCGGCGCGGCGACTGGCGGGTGCGTTTCGAAACCTGGTTGCGGATGTCCTGCACGCACGCGGCATTTCATCTGCAGGCGAGCCTCCGCGCCCACGAGGGCGACGACGAAGTCTGCAGTCGCGACTGGGACTGCACGATTCCCCGCGACCTCGTTTGACGAGCGATGTCAGCGTACCAGCGAGTCAAGGAAGCGTCCGAGTTGATCGAGCGGCCCGTCGCGGCGCGCGGTGACCTGGCGGCCACGTTGAGCTGTCCGTTGAGGAGGGGGCGACGCCACCTGGGGCGAGGGATCTTCGCGAAGCTGTGCCAGCAAGTCGCGATCGATGTCGCCGGTCAGCGGTTGGCCTCGGCTCTGCTGGTAGCTCGCGGCGGCGTTGGCGGTCATGGGCCCAGCGACCCCGTCGGCCGGTCCTGGATTGAAGCCGAATCCCTGCAGCCGTCTCTGCACTTCCCGGACCTCATCGGCCCGCAGCGGGTCGGGTGCGGGCGGTTCCGCTGCAACGGAGGGCACAGGCGCGGAAGAAGTATCAGCTGATGCTGCATCAGGCACGAGGGGCGGCTGCGCTGCCGCCTCGATGACGGGCGGTACCTGTTCGCCCGGGGCGGGTGCCGGCGCGGCGGCGACGGCCGGCGGCGCTGCAACGGGCGGCGCGATGGGCGGGGCAAGCGAGGCGATGCCGAGGGCGATCAGCGCGCCCACGGCGACACCCGCCGTCAATATCTGCTGGCGCCGGCGTGTCCGGTCGTAGGCCCGCAGCGCCTCCCTCCGTTCCTGCTGTGCGGCGGCCAGGCCGCCGGCCGACTGGCGGACGGCCCGCTCGCTGAGCTTGCGCGAGAAGTCGGTCATCACGTCGATGAACATGGCGTCATTGGCCGGCGCCTCGTCTCGGCGACCGCCCTGCAGCCGGATGTTGCGCCACCATGTACCGATCGTGGAACCCATCGTGCCGTCGCCCAGCATGTTCACACCTCGCCGACTGCTGCGGATACGATATCGGGACAGACGCATAGCGTGACCAATCGGAGACCAACCCACAGGTCAACATGCTATGATCACCTCGGTTGCATAATGAAGGGTGGGGGATGGTTTCCCGCAGGGTCGTGTTTGGGGGCGCGTTGGCCAGCCTGGCGCTGGCGGGTTGCGGCGGGGAGCAGCCTGTCGCGAGACGCGGCGGAGATGTCTATATCCATCACCCGCCGAAGGGGCCGACTGGCCTGGACGCGGTCATCGACATCAGTCATGGCGTCGCCGTCAGCGACTTCGGCGCGATTCGCCGCAGCGGAATCCTTGGGCTCATCCACAAGGCCACGGAAGGCGGCGACTGGGTCGACTCGTCCTATGCCGTCCGCCGGCCGCTGGCCGAGCAGGCGGGCCTGCTGTGGGGCGCCTATCATTTCGGCACGCGGCAATATTCCGGTTCCGACCAGGCGATGGCCTTCCTCTCGGTCGTTCGGCCGGGGCCTTCGACGCTGATCGCGCTCGACCTCGAGCCCAACGACGGCAATCCGCGCAACACCATGACTCTGGCCCAGGCTGAGGCCTTCGTGCAGACCGTGCGGCAACAGACCGGCCGGCTGCCGATGCTCTACACCCATCCGCAATGGGCCAATGGCCAGAAGTACGGTCGTCGCGGGCTGAGCCTCGGCCAGCCTGTTCAGCCCGGCTCGCTCCTGGCGCGCTGCGATCTCTGGCTCGCCGACTATCGCGAGCAGCCGGAGATCCCCTGGGCATGGGCCGATCGCGGCTGGAAGCTCTGGCAGTACGCCGCCAATCAGACTGAAACCGACATGGCCTATGGCTCACATAACCGCGCGGTGGCGGGCGTCGCCTATTGCGATCGCAATCTGTTCAACGGCGATGCCCACGCTCTCCACGGTTTCTGGAATGGCCGGTCCAGGGCGTAGAGCGATTTCCGATCTGATTGAACCGCGAGCGGTTCCATCAGATCGGAAATGCGCGCGAGGGTGTTTCTGGTTTCGAAGGGCACATTCCGTTCGGCCGATTCCAGCCGAACGGAATGTGCTCCAGCGGAGGGCGGATGTAGCCCCGAGTCTCCTGGCGGAACTGTGACAAGTCAACGGACGTCGGTCCGGCTGAAACTTTATCGGGAATCGGAGCGTTATCGCCCCTTTCCGGAGCGGTTGCAGCATTGGTGTCCCCAGTTCTTGATGCCGAGGATATCGTCCAGATGGCTTTGAAGGCCCTGGATGGTCGACCCGACCGCAAACCCGTCGCGTTGGACCATCTTCCGACGGCCCTCTTCGTGACCGACCGGGACGGTCTGATTACTTGGTACAACCAGGCCTGCATCGACTTTGCCGGTCGCACGCCGGTGGCCAATCGCGATCGCTGGTGCGTGAGCTGGAAGCTCATGACCGATCACGGCGAGCCGATTTCGCACGACCAGTGCCCATTGGCGGCGGCGATCAAGGAACAGCGCTCGATTCGCGGCGTGGTCGTCATAGCCGAGCGTCCGGACGGCCGGCGGATCGTTTTCCGGCCCTATCCAACCCCGCTGTTCGACGCCTCGGGCCACTGCACCGGCGCCGTCAACCTTCTGGTCGATATCACTGCGGCGCGGCGGCGCGACGAATTCCTGGCCCACGCCCGGCGCTGTCGCCGGCTCGCCCTTACGGTCAGCGATCCCGGGGCCATCGCGGCGCTGCAGCGCATGGCCGATGAGTATGAGCTCACCGCCGCGGAGCTGACCGCGTCGGCTTGACGAGCGCTCAGCCGTTGCCGGTCAGGCGCAGAACGGCAGTGATGATACTGTCGACCGGGCCGCCCAGCAGCCAGCCGATCACGTTCAGGTTCTGCCCGAGCTGGGCGCCGACCAGCGGCAGGATGAAGATCAGGCCGATGATGATCACCATGCCGTAGTTCTCCAACCGCGCCAGCGGCCGGGCGAGCACGTCGGGCAGCAGGCCGACGGCGACGCGTCCGCCGTCGAGCGGCGGCAGGGGAATCATGTTGAACACCGCCAGCACGACATTGATGACGATGGCATTTTCGAGATTGAGCACTGTCCATTGCTGCGCGCCGGCCGGCAGGAAGCCCGCGGCGTGGGCCAGCAGCCCCGCCGCGATGGCGAGCGCAATGTTGATTCCCGGGCCGGCGGCTGCGACCAGCACCATGTCGCGCCGCGGATTCTTCAGCGCCCCGAAGTTGACCGGCACGGGCTTGGCATAGCCGAACAGAAAAGGCGAGTGCAGGAACAGGAGCAGCCCGGGCAGCAGGATGGTGCCGAACGGGTCGACGTGCTTCAGCGGATTGAAGCTGACGCGGCCCAGGCGCCACGCCGTGTCGTCGCCGCGCAAATGCGCCACGAAGCCGTGGCTCGCCTCGTGCAGGGTGATCGCCAGCAGCACGGGCAACACCCATGTCGAGGCAGTGTAAAGGGTGTTGGCGAGTTGCTGGTCCATCGGCGATTTGATGGCAGGCCTTGCCGGCCGCCGTCAATCGCCGCGGCAACCACCGCTGAACGCCTTCGTTCACCGGCTGACCTTGCCCGACTGCAGGAGGATGCCATGCCCGACGCCAAGGGCGATCCACGCCACCATGTCGAGAAGATGAAAGGTCACCTCCAGAAGACCATCGACCAACTGCGCGAAGATGTGGCCAAAGTCGACGATCCGCTGTTCAAGGCCCTGTTCGAAACCTCGGCCGAGGTGCTGACCGGCCTGGTCAAGGCGTTCAACGACTACGAACGCAAGAACGAGGCTGCGTGGCGCCGCTAGGGGCTGCTGTGCCATCCTGCCGGCCGACGACTGCTGGGGAGGCCCTGCAATGCTGTCTGCGCGCGAGCGTCGCTTCATCGACACGCGACGGATCGGCCATCTGGCGACAGCGGATGGGCGCGCGGCGCCTCATGTCGTGCCGGTCTGTTTCGGGCTGGAGGACGACACGCTCTACATCACCATCGACCGCAAGCCCAAGCGTGTCAGCGACCGGCCGCTGAAGCGGCTGGGCAACATCCTGCAGAACCCGCAGGCCGCCATCGTCTTCGACCATTACGACGAGGACTGGCGGCGGCTAGCCTGGGTGATGGTGCGCGGCCGCGCGGAGGTCCTGACCGAGGGACCCGAGCATGGCCGGGCGCAGGCGCTGCTGCAGGGCCGCTACCGTCAGCTGGCTGTCATGGACCTCCGCGGGCTTCCCGTCATCGCCATCCGCATCGAGCGGACGGCAAGCTGGGGCGACCTCGGCGATTGACGGCAACGGGCGGTCGGGACCGCGACGCCCGGTCGCCTTGATTCAGGAACGTTTGCGCGGCATCGAACGTATGCACTGCATGAGCGCGGGCCCGGCGCGCTTCTTGTCTCCGCCTTTTCGGCGGCGGCGCGCTTCATCGATCTTCGCTCCCGGGCGCTCACCTTCGCTGAAGTCCCGGGCGCCGAGCGACCAAGGCAGGTGACCCGATGCGCAAAGTGTTTCATGGCATGGTGGCAGCCGTTCTGGCGGCCTCGCTGTTTTCGCTATCCGGCTGGGCGGCGGTTGATCCGGGGCAATTCGTCAAAAGCGTGACCGTCCAGTTGGCCGACATCGTCCGGACCAAGAGCGGCGCCGGCCGCGATGCCGCCATTCGCGAAGTGCTGCGCAACAGTTTCGATCTGACCCATATCGCGCGCGCGGCGCTGGGGACCCACTGGAACGAGGCCAGCGAACCGCTGAAGGCTCGTTTCCTGGTGGCCCTGGAAGCGTCGGAGGCGCGCGACTACGGCGAGCGACTGGCCAGGCTTGCCGCCTCCGACGTCACCATCGACGCAGTCGACGCGCAGCCCAACGGCGTTTCCATGGTGAAAGCCGTGCTCACCAAGGCGAACGGCCAGACCGTCAGGATCGTGTGGGAGGTGCACGATGACGGTCGCAGCGCGCGCATCGCCGACCTCAAGTTCGCCGGCATCAGCCTGTCCCAGATCAAGCGCTCGGAGTTCAACCTCTACCTCCAGAGCAACGGCGGCCAGGTCGAGCCGCTGGTCCAGGAGTTGGAAGCGCGCGCCAGCCGCTGAAGGCTGGTGGCGCCGCTGGAGTGCCGCACCCCCAACCCATTCGCGACGATGCGGGCCTCAACGATGCGGGCGGATGTCGTTGTTGACCGTCCGGTCGCCCGCCGCCCAGCGCTGCAACGTCTCGTGCGCCGTCGTGCGCTGACGGGCGGCGATCTCACCGGCGTCGGGCGGATCGGACGTGAACTCGACCAGCAGGCCGTCGGGATCCTGGACATAGATCGACTTGCAGTAGCCGTGGTCGATTTCGCGCACCTTGAGGTTCGCGGTCTCGAGGCGCTGCTTGATGCGCTCCTGGGTCTCGCCGGTGACGGCAAGCGCGATGTGGACGAACGTCGGCTGCTTGGCCGCCTGGTAGACGGCTGCCGCATCGGGATCGGCAAAGTTGAAGAAGGCGAGCGCGCCGCCGTCGCCGATGCCGTAGAAGGCGTGACTATAGCTCATGGGCCGGCCGGGGAACTCCGGGAACTCGGCCTCCTCGATCCAGGCGGCGAGCAGCGGCAGGCCGACGATGTCCTCGTAGAAGTGGCGCGTGCGCTCCTGGTCGGCGCAGACATAGGCGTTGTGGTGCAGTCGCAACGGCAAGGCAGGATTGCTCATCGGGCTTCTCCTCTTCCTCACAGCAGGCACACGAAGTCCTCGAACTTACCCGATGCCGTGCGGGAAAGCTCGGCCGGGCAGGCGAGGTCGATGCGGAATTCCTGGCCGAATTTGGCCGCGGCCCAGGCGACGACGGCGCGCGTCTCCTCATCGGTGAGCGTCCGCGCGGTCTGCAGGCGCACCTCGATGCGATCGGGATGAGTCTGCGCGAACTGGTAGTGCTGGATCGGCGCCAGCGCCAGAAGCTTGCCGATGTCGTCCGACGACAGAAGCGGCCAGCGCTCGCCCTCGGCCGTGCGCAGCATGTTCTGCCGCCGGCCGAGAATGCGTCGGATCGCCGGCAGGCCGCGGCCGCAGGAGCAGGGGTCGCCGACCTCGGCGTGATCGCCGACGTCGTAGCGCACCAGCGGCATGGCGAGGTTGTGCAGGGGCGTCACGATCACGCGCCCGATCTCGCCGGGCCCGCAGGGCCGGCCGTCACGACCGAGGATCTCGACCAGCGCCGTCTCCGACTGCAGATGATAGTGGTCGGTGTCCGGGCACTGCAGGGCGAGATAGCCGGTCTCGCGTGTGCTGTAGGTATCGACCACCCGCGCATCCCACTCGGCACGGCATAGCTCGCGCAGGCCGGGCGCCAGGATCTCCGAGATCGTCAGCACCTGCCGCAGCTTGCGGGGGCGCAAACCGGACTCGGCGCTGCGTCGCACCAGACGGTCGAGCATCGTCGGATGCGTCAGCAGATAGTCGGGCTCCTCGCGCAAGAGCCACTTGAGCTGGTCGTCGACCGGCGTCGTGACGTTGAGGCTGACGCATGGGCCGGTCCTGAAGATGTCTGCGGTCGAGAAGCCCCAATTGTCCAGGCGCTCGCCGTCGGGATAGGTCGCCTTGCCCGCCGTCGACTCCCGGATGGCGGCGAGCTTTCCCGAAAAGTCGCGGCCGTGCCAGAGATGCTCGCGCACCGTCACGGCGCTCCACATCAGCAACCAGAGGTCGCTGCGCATGGCGTGGATCGGCTTGCCGGTCGAACCCGAGGTGTAGACTTCCGTGAGCTCGCCATGTCCGTCGGGCAGCGAGCGACTGATGAGTTCGTCGCCGGCCCGTTGCACGTCCGGGCGTGTGAGCAAAGGAAGTTCGTGCCACGCCTGCCAGAACGCCTCGCCGTCGGCGCCGGTGACGGTGCCGAGGCGACGGCGATAGAACGGGACATGGCGTTGGGCGTGATCGAGCAGGCGCTTGAGTTGCACCTGCTGCGCCTCGCGCAGGCGATCGGCGGGCCACCACTCGGTGCGCTCGAGCTGGAAGAGCAGCGAGAGAGTGGCCATGCCGCGACCTGAAACCGCCGCGGGCCAGGCGACATCGGGAAGCGCGCTCTCGAACGGCATGATCATCGTTGCAGCATGCAGCCGATTGCGGCGCCGTAAAGTCGCGCGGGAGGTTGCGGGTGGATTCCGCCCTGCGGCGGTCACAGCAAAACCACCACCCGCTGAAGTCTTTCCGCCTCATCATTACATGTGAAGTGAATGGAACACAGCAGACGTCGTGCGCGTTGATGGCGCGGCGATCAACAGGAGGCTGTAAATGTCGATGGCCAAAAGGGCTGGACTGCTCATCGGCGTGATCGGCGCTGCCGCGGCAGTGGCGACGACGGCCGAGGGCGGCGAAGGCGGGCACGGCAAGCGCTATCGCGGCTCTCCAGTGTACATCATCGAACGGCCCGTCGTGGTGCGCCAGGCGCCCGGCTATGTTGCGCCGCCGCCGGTGGTCTATGCCCCGGCGCCTACCTATTATGAGCCTATGTACCCGCGCTACGAGCGATATGACCGCTATCCGTCGAGCCCGAGCGTCAACATCAACATTCCGCTGCGATGACAGGGTTTGCCGGTCATGGCGTCCGCCGCGCGCCCCGCCGTCGCGACGCCGCTGATCGAGCCGGTTTGACCGCCCCTCGGTCTTCCGTGTGCAGCGGCCGGAAGTCCGAAAGGGCGACGCCCAGTCGCTGCATGGCTTCGCTCAGCGTCTCGACGACCAACGGCTCGCGCTGTTCCCGGCGGGCCTGGTAGCCGGCAAAGAACAGCGTCAGCAGCTTGAGGTCGCCCTTACCCACGACGTAGATCCGCTCGCGGTCCGGGTAGGCTTGCGGCAGCTCGCCTCGCAGGGCGACGAACTCGGGCGAAAGATCGACTTGCGTGACCCACGTCATGTCGAAGATGCAGTCGAAGGCATGCCCGTTGCCACGGGCCTCCGCCGCAAGCAAGTCGAGCGCCGTGAAGTCGGCTTCCGTCAGCTCGCCGGTAAAGCGGATGAGCGCGATCATGCGCGCCTCGCAGATTTCGACGTCGAACATTTGAACGAGGGGCAGGCTGGATCAGCCGGCCGCGCTGCGGTTGCCGATCATCACATGCGCGTGCCCATGGGCATGCTGCATGGAATCGGCCGTTTCCGGGGACAAGATACTCATGAAAACTATAATGCGGTTGGACCATCGCAGGTTGCAAGTCCTCCGGAACAATCCTGTCGATAGGATTTCGCTTTCGCGTCGGTTGGGCGGGTCGCGCCGGCGGGTCACACCGTCAGGTACTGGTGGACGATGCGCTCGTCGGCCTTGAGGTCGGCGGGCGTGCCGGTGAAGCGCACCTCGCCTTTCTCGAGAATGTAGACGCGGTCGGCGAGAGCCATCACGAACCGCAGGTTCTGCTCGGCCAGCACGATCGAGAGGCCGGTCGCCTTGAGTTCGGCGACGCGCTGCTGCAGCAGGTCGACGATCAGCGGCGCCAGCCCTTCCGATGGCTCGTCGAGCAGCAGCAGCTCGGGGTTGCCCATCAGGGTGCGGGCAATGGTCAGCATCTGCTGCTGGCCGCCCGACAGCACGCCGCCGCGGCGATCACGGATCTCGGCGAGGTCGGGGAACAGCGCGAACACCTGCTCCTCGCCCCAGGTGGCCTTGCCGCCGGCGCCGGTACGGCGCGCGATGTCGAGGTTCTCCCACACCGACAGCTCGGGGAAGATGCGGCGGTCCTCGGGCACGAAGCCGATGCCCATCCGGCAGATGCGATGCGGGCCCAGCCGGGCGATGTCCCGGCCTTTCCACATCACATGACCCTGCCGCGGCGGCGTCAGTCCCATGATCGAGCGCATTGTCGTGGTCTTGCCGACACCGTTGCGGCCGATGAGGGCTATGCATTCACCGGCCTTCACCTCGAGCGAAACGCCGAACAGCACCTGGCTCAGCCCGTAGGCGGTATGGATGCCGTCGACCGCGAGGTCGGTCGCCCGCTCAGCCATGCGCGTGTTCCCCGAGATAGACGCGCTTGACCTCCGGGTCGTTGCGCACGGCGTCGGGCGTGCCCGAGGCGATGATCTCGCCGTGATGCAGTACCGAGATGCGCTCGGCGATGCCGAACACGACCGACATGTCGTGCTCGGTGAAGAGCAGCGTCAGCCCCCGCGCCTTCACGATGTCGCGCACCGAGGCGATGGTCTCGCCGGTCTCCTGCGGCGACATGCCGGCCGTCGGCTCGTCGAGCAGCAGCAGCCGCGGCTGCGAGGCCAGCGCGATCGCGAGCTCGAGCTGCTTCTGCTTGCCGTAGCTGAGCTCGCCCGCCGTCTCCCCGGCCTCGGGTGCGAGGCCCACGAGCTCGAGCAACTCCTGCGTGCCTCGGCGATGCAGCGAGCGGCCGGGCCGGAACAGGTTCCATTGCTGGCCGGCGTGCGCGATCAGCGCCACCTGCACGTTCTCGAACACGGTGAGGCGGGGATAGATGTTGATGCGCTGGAACGAGCGGGCGATGCCGAGCCGCACGATCTTCTGCGGCGGCAGGCCGACCAGGTCGCGGCCTTCGAACGACACGCTGCCCTTGTCCGGCCGCAGATGGCCGGTGATCAGGTTGAAGAAGGTTGTCTTGCCTGCGCCGTTGGGGCCGATCACCGCATGGGTCTCGCCGGAAAGAAGGTCGAACGAGACGTCGCGGGTGGCGACGAAGCCTGCGAACGACTTCCACAGGCCGTCGATGTGCAGCATTGCGATCATGACCGGCCCCCGCGCGCCTTCACGCGTCGCGCCAGGCCTATGAGCCCGTCGGGCAACACCAGCACGATCACCAGGAGGATGAGGCCGAGCACCGTCGGCCAGTAGGGCGTGTACTGGTTGGTGAAGACCTGCAGGAGGTGCAGCACCGCCGCGCCGATGATCGGACCGATGAACGAATAGATGCCGCCCAGCAGTACCATGATCAGCACGTTGGCTGATTCGGTCCAGAAGGCGTTCTCGATGTACATGCCGCGGTGGTACATGCCGAACAGCGCGCCGGCGAGGCCACCGAACGTGCCGGCGACGGTGAAGGCGGCCCAGCGCATGCGCCGCGTGTCGACACCGATGAAGCCAGCGCGCACGTTGTTCTCGCGTATTGCGACCAGGGTGAGGCCGAAGGCCGAATGGCAGATCACCCACAGCGCGGCGATGCCGGCCGCCACCGCGATCAGCGTGAAGTAGAAGTAGCTCAAGTGGTTGGCGAGCGTCGCCGGCACTTTGATGCCGGTGAAGCCGTCGTCGCCGCCGGTGACCTCCTTCCACTTGAAGGCGACGCCCCACACCAGCATGGCGAAGGCGAGCGTCAGCATGGCGAAGTAGATCTGAGTCAGGCGCACGCAGAAATAGCCGACGACGGCGGCCACCAGGCCCGCCAGCACCACCGCAGCCGGCAGCGCGAGCGCCAGGGGCCAGCCGTAGGTCGTGAGCAGGACGGCGCATGCATAGCCGCCGATCGCGAAATAGGCGGCATGGCCGAACGATATGTTGCCGGTGAAGCCGATCAGTACGTTGAGGCTCAATGCGAACAGGGCGTAGATCAGGACCTCGGTCGCGAGATCGACGGCGTAGCGGCTGCCAGCGAGCGGGATCAACGCCAGCAGCAGCACGACGATCGCCGAGGCGAGCAGATAGCGGCGTTGCGGCATCGTCAGTGCCCCGCCTCGGGCCGGCCGAGCAGGCCCCATGGCCGCACGATCAGGACCACCAGCATCAGCACGTAAGGCAGCACATCCTGCCAGTTGGGCGCCAGCACGGTGCCGAACTGCACGACGAAGCCGAAGGCGAGCGCGCCCAGGAAGCTGCCCCACATGTTCCCGAGCCCGCCGATGATGACGATGATGAAGCACTCGTTGATGATCGTGGCGTCCATGCCGGGCACCAGCGCGATCCTGGGGGCGGCGAGCGCGCCGCCGATGCCGGCCAACGCCGAGCCGATGGTGAACACCGCGGCATAGACCATGGGCACGTTGACGCCGAGCGCCGCCAGCATCTCGCGATCCTGGGTGGCGGCGCGCACGATGCGGCCCCAACGCGTGCGATCGACCAGGAACCACATGGTGACGGCGATGAGCGGGCCGACGACGCAGAGGAAAAGCTGGTACTGCGGCAGCACGACGAAGCCCAGGTTGACCGCCCCGCCGAGGCCCGGCGGATAGCCGACCGAGTACTGATCGGTGCCCCAAATCATCTTCGCCGCGTCGCTCATCAGCAGCACGATCGCGAAGGTGAACAGGAGCTGCATAAGGTGCTCCCTGTCGTAGAGATGGCGCAGCAGCAGGCGTTCGATCACGAAGGCGATCACCGCGAGCGCGGCACCCGCGGCCAGCACGCCGACGAAGAACGGCGCGCCCCAGGTCTTGGCCACGGTGAAGACGATGTAGGCGCCGAACATGTAGAACATGCCGTGGGCGAAATTGATCACCCGCAGCACGCCGAAGATCAGGTTCAGGCCGGAGGCGATGATGAACATGTTCATGGCGAGGGCAAGGCCATAGAACGCGTTCAGCGTGAACATCGTGAGGGTCATCGATCAGGCCCGTATGCAGAGGGTGTCACGGGTCTTCCGGTCCGCGCGCATCCAGCCCGCTCATGCTCATGAGCGAGCTGGAAGCTCGCGGTCCGCAAGAACACGAGTGACGTGCGACTACTGCGTGACCGCTTTCGGCTGGATGTACTCGGCCGGCTCCATCATGCGGTAGGCGCGATCGGGCTTCTTGACCATCGGTCCCCAGAACTGGCCGATGTTGGCCTGATGGGTCTTGGCGTCGATGGTGAGCTTGCCGACCGGCGTGCCGATCGTGAGGCCCTCGAGCGCCTCGGCGACCTTGTCGGGATCGGTCGACTTGGCCTTCTCCATCGCGGCCGCGGCGTACATCACGCCGATGTAGCCCAGCGCCGCCCATTGCGGCGTCTCCGGGGTGTTTAGCTTCTTGGCGAGCTTGGCCTGGAATTCCTTGTGGGAGGGATCGTTCCCGATGTACCAGAGCTCGTAGGAGTTCGCGATGACGTTGTCGGGATATTCGCCCTTCAGCTCACCCGCGATCTCGTGGCTGCCGACTTCGCCGCCCGAAATCCACTTGATCTTGTTGAAGAAGCCGAGCGGGGCGGCCTGCTTGACCCACGAAACGAAGTGCGGCCCCCACAGGCCCGACAGCACGCCGTCGCAGCCCGCGGCCATGACCTGCGGGATGAACGGATTGAAATCGGTGGCGCCGAGCTTGGGCTTCAAGGTCAGGACGATCTTGGCGTCGGGCGCGTACTTGGGCAGCGCCTTCAGGATGCCGGCCTCGAGGTCGTTGCCGTAGGCATAGTCGAGCTCGAGATGGCAGATCTTGCTGAGCTTGTTTTTGCCGGCCAGGATCGCCATTGCCTCGCCTTCCTGGTCGGTGTTTGCCGATGTCCGGAAGACGTACTTGTGCAGCTTGTCGGTCGTCATCTGAATGGTCTTGGGGATGGTCGATATGTAGACGACCTTTTCCTGCTTGCTCAGCTCCGACATCGCGAGCCCGACTGCCGATGACAGCCCGCCCAGCACGATGTCGACCTTGTCCTTGGTGATGAGTTCCTTCATCGTCGAGGAAGCGGCCGCCGGGTTGAGCTTGTCGTCGCGCTCGAACGATTCGACTTTGCGGCCCAGGATGCCGCCCTTGGCGTTGAGTTCTTCGATCGCCATCTGATGGCCGACCAGCGCCGGAGCGCCGTAGACGGCGCCCGCGCCGGTCAATGGATAGAGTACGCCGATCTTGATGGGCGGCTGCTGGGCAAGCGCCGTTCCGGCGCTCAACAGGCCAGCGGCAACCAGTATTGCGCTGTACTTCATGGTGGGTTTCCTCCCGATTCGACCACAAGTTTTTTTGGGGTACGCGGGTCGTGTCGGCCACAGGGCTCGCACGGCAGAAACTACGCAACACACCCGGGCTACGCTTTCCTGCTGGCACTAGACCAATACGCGGCTGGTTCGACAAGAAGATTGATGGGCGTCCTTATGAGATAGTCGGCCGGAACGAACGCCAGCCGAAAGGACCTTACGATGCCCGAAACGCTTCCCGCCCTCTGCCTGATCGCCATGCCGGGACGGCGCCGCCGTACCATCGAGCTCGGCCAGGAGGCCGAGCGGCGCGGCTTCGCAGGCCTCTATGTGCCGAGTCCCACGGGCGGCATGTCGACGTGCGAGGCGCTGGCATGGAACACCGAGAAGGTCACCTTCGGCACCGCTATTGCACCGATCTACCAGCGCACCATCGTCGATTTCGCGCAGAGTGCTGCGATGATGCACGAGGTGTCGGGCGGGCGCTTCCGGCTCGGCATCGGCATCGCCCACGGACCGTCCTATGTGCGCATGGGCGTGACGCCCGGCAAGCCGCTCGCCGACACGCGCGCCTTCATCGAGAAGATCCGCGCCGAAACGTCCTACGGCCCGCTGCCGCCCATCATCGTCGCGGCGCTGCGCAAGAAGATGGTGGCCCTGTCGGGCGAACTCGCCGAGGGCGTGGTGTTCGCCAACGTCGTGCTGTCGCACATGGGCCAGTCGCTGGCGGCGCTGCCCGCAGCCAGGCGCAACGATCCCGCCTTCTTCATCGGCAACATGATCCCGACCTGCATCGGCGACGATGTCGATGCCGCCCGCGCGGTGAACCGGCGCACGCTCACCAACTACGCCTTCCTGCCGAACTACCGGAATTACTGGAAGGAGGCGGGCTACGTCGAGGAGATGGAGGCGATCGAGAAGGCGATCGCCGAGGGCCGCCGCGACGACGTGCCGAAGTTCCTGACCGACAAGTGGCTGGCCGAAACCACGCTGTTCGGTCCTGCGACCAAGGTACGCGACGGCGTTGCCGACTGGCGCGCGGCGGGCGTGCACACGCCGATCCTGGTGCCGTCCTCCGCGGCCGGCAACCAGATGAAGGCGATCGACGAGGTGTTTGCCGCGTTCGGCTAGGAACACATGATGTCAGGTCACGCGTACGCCTTGGTCGCCTCCGCGTGCGCCCATTTGGCGGCCTCCTCGGCCGGCATGCCCTGGATCGCCTTGGCGTACATGTCGACGATGATGTACTTGCTGACGACCTCGGCCGCCTTGCGGTCGGGCGGCCCGGCATAGCCCACCAGCCGGCCATATACCGGCAGGTCCTTGAAGGGTTTCAGGACCGGATCGACGTCCCAAACCGCGTGATTGGCCCACTCCTTGGTGGCGCCGCTGGTGTAGCCCTGCTGGGACGTGAACCACTGATCGTAGATCGGCTTGGAGT
>JAEZIF010000058.1 GCA_023416135.1 Pseudomonadota bacterium | reverse complement strand
GGCCGGCATTGGCGCCGACATCGAGCACGCAGTCGATCTCGAGCCGCGCCAGCAATTCGCGCAGATGCAGCGCGAAGTCGCGCTCCTTCATCTCCCGCAGCGGCACGATGTCGTAGCCGAACGAGCGACTCACCTTGAGCACGGAGTCCTTCACGATCTTGAGCATGGTGTCTCCACTCTTACGCAGCGGGCGATAGTGGCCCGCCCGACGCGGGAAACCCTCGTGATCACTGTGTGATCGGGCATCGCGGCAATTGAGTGATGTTGTCACATCGACGACCTTCTGCCCTCCAAACTGGAGGATCTGATAGTTGTTTGCGTCCACCGTTCGCGGGCCGGTGCTGGTCACCGGCGGCGCCGGCTACATCGGCAGCCACGTTTGCAAGGCGCTGGCCGAGGCAGGCGCCCAGCCACTCTGTCTCGACACGCTCGAGAAAGGGCATGAGTGGGCCGTGCGCTGGGGCGACCTGGCGCGCGGCGATGTCGGGGACGGACGTTTCGTCGAGGAAGTCTTCCAGCGCTACAGGCCGCAGGTCGTCATCCATCTGGCGGGTTATATCGAAGTCGGCGAATCGGTCGCCAATCCGGAACGCTATCTCGTCAACAACTCCGCCAAGAGCCGCGTGCTGATCGGTGCCGCCATCCGCCACAAGGTCGAGGCCTTCGTGTTCTCGAGTACCTGCGCCGTCTACGGCATACCCCAGGCCGACCTGCTGCAGGAGGCACACAAGATCGCCCCGCTCAACCCCTACGGCGCCTCCAAGGCGAGCGTCGAGCGCGCGCTCGAGTCTGCGACCTGGCGCGGGCTGCGGTCGGCGTCGCTGCGCTACTTCAATGCCGCGGGCGCCGACGCCGGTGGCGAGATCGGCGAGGCGCACGAGCCCGAGACCCATCTGCTGCCGCTCGCCGTCGACGCCGCGCTCGGACTGCGTGGGACGCTGATCGTGCACGGCGAGGACTACCCGACGCAGGACGGCTCGTGCGTGCGCGACTTCGTGCACGTGTCGGACCTCGCCGATGCCCACCTCAAGGCCGTGGAATGGCTGATGCGTCAGAAGCCCGGACGAGGCCGTCACGACGTGTTCAACCTGGGTTCCGGCGCCGGCTACAGCGTCAAGCAGGTGGTCCAGGAGATCGGCCGCGCGGTCGGCCGGCCGGTGCCGCATGTCTTCGGCGCACGCCGTCCGGGTGATTCGCCCCAGCTGGTGGGCTGCATCGCCAAGGCGCAGCGCGATCTGGGATGGGCACCGCTGCGCGGACTGGAGACGCAGATCGAGGACACCGTGCGCTGGCGCCGGGCGATGGTCCGTTAAGGAACATTCGAGCCGCCGACTGCGTTTCCCGTGGTCCAGCGCCGATTTCGGGCGAGTACGGACTTCCAGGAGGCGCCTCGTGGCGGACAACACCCAAGGCCCGGGCAATGGGCTGATCTACGTGCTGCTCGGCGCGCTTTGCGTCGTCGTCGCCGGAGGCGGCTATTACGTCTATCGGAACAAGCAGGATTTGCCCGCCGTGTCGCAGGCCCTGCCGCCCGTGGTGCCCGCGCCCGAACAGGCGGCCCCGACAGGCCACTCGGCGAGCCAGATCGACGCGGCGCGGTCGGCGATCGCCGAGGCGCAGCGGAAGGCGGCGCGGGGTGATTTCGCCGGCGCCGAAAGAACCTTGCAGGACGCCGATCGCATCGCCCCGGGATTCGCCGAGACCGCCGCGACGCGGCGCGAGATCGCCGAGTTGCGGACGACGCGCGGCGATCCCCGGCGCAATCGCACCGAGCCGCGGCGCGACGCCACGAACATCGCCACCCTGGTCGACGCCGCGCGGGCCGCCATCGCCCGGCGCGACTACGACGCCGCGGACCACGCTCTCGACGAGGCCGAGAAGATCGATGCCCAGGATCCTGCAGTGGTCCGGACGCGCAACGAGTTCCTTGAAGCGGCGGCCCGCCCCGGACCGCGAGACCAGCCCCGCTGATCTCCACCCTGCACCCGAGAAAATGCCCACCCGATTGAGTATCGGGTGGGCCAGTCGACGCGCCTGGCGCGTGGAAGCGACACCGGGCGCGGGAGAGAGAGCTAGCGCGTGTAGACGGTCGTCGTCGTGCTCTTTGGCGGATCCGTGTACACGACGGCGGACGGCGCAGGCGCAACCACCGCGGCGGACGGCGCCGGCTGAACGGTCCGTTCCTCGCGGATCGTGCAGGCCGTCGCAAGAACCGCACTTGCAACGCAGGCAAGGATGATGAGCGGCTTCATGACTTGCTCCCTAGCGGGTATAGATGGTCGTGGTCGAGGCCGCGGGCGCCGGATCGGTGTAGACGACTGTGTTCGACGCCGGGGCCGGCGTGGCAACGACAGTCGCGGCCGGAGCAGGACGCTCGACGGTGTCATGCCGATAGGTGCACGCGCTCGAAAGTCCGAGAATGGCGATGGCGAAGACGACAGGAAGAGACTTCATCGGTATTACTCCCTATGTGGCACGACAACGGACCGTGACCGTGCAGGTTGCGTTCAAAAACATGCGCGTCCTTGCCGTAGCCGTAGCCCGTCGAATGGGCGCAACCGCCCTTCGCGGCGCTGCGTTGCTCCTTTGCCGGTCGCTCCTCGTACCGGTCCCCGCCTCGAAGGCCGCTCCTCGGCGACGGTCGGTGAGTGCGCTCGAGGCGGGGCCTGGCGGAGAACTGCTGGCGCGAGGCGCTGAATGGCCTCCGAGAGCGCCGGCATACTTCTGTACAAGCGCACGACGGGCGGACTTCTCGTGCTGTTGGTCCATCCCGGCGGCCCGTTCTGGCGCAATAAGGACGATGGCGCCTGGACCATTCCCAAAGGTGAACGGAACGTCGGCGAGGACACGGAAACCACGGCGCGCCGGGAATTCACCGAGGAGCTCGGTGCCACGCCGGCAGGTGAGTTGATGGCTCTCGGACGCATCCGCCAGCGCGGCGGCAAGCAGGTCGACGGCTTCGCCCTCGAGGGCGATCTCGACGTCGAGGGCATCTCGGGCAACAGATGCGAGATCGAATGGCCGCCACGCAGCGGCCGGCGGCAGTCCTTTCCCGAAGTCGATCGCGCGGCGTGGTTCTCGCCGGACGAGGCACGTCGGAAGATCAACGTCGGCCAGCGGCCATTCATCGATCGCCTCGAAGAGCTCTGCGCCAAGCCATGAAAAAGGCGGCCCTTTCGGGGACGCCTCTTCCTCGAGTAATCGATCGATCTCAGCTCGGTGCGATCGGCCGGCCGGGCCAGCGGTAGCCGGGCGCCGGCAGCGGGATCTTCGCGGTAATCAGCGCATCCTCGAGCACGGGAATGCCGGACTGATAGTCGCCAGCCTCGCACTTGGAGATGGCAGCGGCTTCGCGCTGGTCGATCTGCGAGGTGCGGTACTCGCGCCACTTGTCGCTCAGCGCCTTGCTGTAGCTGTGCGGGTCGGAGAACACGGTGGTCGTGGACACCATCGTGCCATCCATCACGATCTCGACGCGCCGATTCTACGGCTCGCGCACGCCGTCGCCGGTTGCGACCAGCGGATTGGACTCGCCCTTGCCGATCACGGTGAAGGCGTCGGCCGGCACGCCCTGGCGGACCGCGCGCGCTGCCGCGCGACTTGAAGGTGGCGGCGGCCTGACCGATGCTCTGCACCGCCTGCTACACAAGTTGGAGCGATCCCAATCGAAGAAGACCATGAACGACTGAGGCGCCACAACGGGGAGGCGAAGGTGGAGCGCGAAGACTTCGAAAGAACGGCGCATCCTTCGGAGCGGACACCAATGCACGCGTTCGGACGAACAAACGTCACAATCCTGCCGCGGGCTCCCGCGGCGTGCCGAATGCGCCGCGGTTGGGCGATGATTGAAGCCTCGGTTCAGGCAGCGAGTTTGTAGAGCTCCGCCACGTTGTCGCGAAGGATGCGCTTCTTCAACTCCGGGCTGAGATGCGCGGTCTGCTCGGCGATCACGTCCTGGCTATGCGGCCAGGTGGAATCACTGTGCGGGAAGTCGCTCGCCCACATCAGCTGATGGGGGTCGAGCTGGCCGGCGAACTGGAAGGCCGTCCAGTCGTCCTGGAAGGTGAGCGCGATGTGCTTGCGGAAATACTCCGACGGCAGGCGCTGCAGTTCCTTGCCCTTCATCCAGTAGCGATGGCGCTTGTAAGCGTGGTCCATGCGATACATGAAATGCGGGGCCCAGCCGGCATCCGCTTCGACACAGACGACGCGCAGCGCGGGGTGCCGTTCGAACACGCCGGAATAGACCAGCATCCCCATGATGTCCTGGCAGCCTCGGATGATCGACAGGAAGCTGTTGATCTTGGGACCGCGCGGCTTGATCATGGTGTTGTCGCCGCTCGACGTCAGGATGTGGAAGCTGAGCGGCATCTCCAGAGCGACGGCCGCCTCCCAGAACGAGTCGTAGGCGGGATCGTCGTAGTCCTTCTCGCCGGGATTGCCCGGCATCATGACGCCGCGAAAGCCCATCGCCTTGATACGCTCGAGATCCTCAATGCCTTCCTTGACCGTGCGGATGCAGGTCTGGCCGAGCCCGATCAGGCGCTCGGGATCGTGCGACACGTAGGTCAGCAGCCAGCGATTGTAGGCGTCAAAGCAGGCCTTCTTGTAGTCGAGGTCGGGATGATTGCAGAGCAGCATGCCGACGCTGGGATAGATGACCTCGGCGGCCACGCCATCCTTGTCCTGGTCGGCCACCCGCTCGGTCGGGTCCCAGCCGCTGCGGTGCAGATCGTCGAACTTGGCGCCGCCGATCCGAATATCCTTCGGGTCGACGCCGGCGGCAGCGATCAAGCCCATCGGCACCGGCGTCTTCATGCCCTCGACGACGTAAATGTCGCCCATGCCTTCCTTGAAGACGACACGCGGCGCCCTATCCCGCCAGGCGGGATCGATATGGTCGATATAGCAGTTGGGCGGCTCGGTTATGTGCGAATCGGCCGAAATCGGACGCCAGTCCATCGGGTTTCCTCCTGCCTGCGCGGCTGAATCGTAGGCAGACGAGGCGTTCCGCCGCAAGTCGGCGCGGAACGCCCGTTTCGGCGGGCGGCAACGGTTGAACCGGTTCCAGCCGTATGGCATACCCCGCCCCTCCGAGGCCTGCTGGCCCTCCGGCGCTGCCGTAGCTCAGTGGTAGAGCACTCCCTTGGTAAGGGAGAGGTCGACAGTTCAATCCTGTCCGGCAGCACCAGCCTTCGCGTCCCATGCAAAGCAGGATAGCGGTTTCCCGCCGCCACACGGCGCGGATCACACCTAGCGCGTGTAGACCGTCGTCGTGGCGGGCGCCGGATCGGTGTAGATGACTGTGCGCTCTGAGACCGCCGGCGCAGGCCTTTCGACCACGCGCTCATGGGTGGCGACAGTACATCCCACCACCGCCAAGGCGCTGGTCACGATGGCAATCAGCGGAACGAATTTCATGGCTCGGCTCCTTCTCATGCTGCCGAGGCAACGGATCGGCGTCGGTGGCAGTTGCCCCGACGACATCCGTGATCTTTCGCGAACCGAGGGAACCCCGGCCCATTGCGCTGAAATCATCAGCCTTGCCGTATCGGCGCCGCTTTTCGCGACACCTGCAGTTCGTAGGCGATCACCGCCATGAGCACGAGCAGGCCGAGCGCCCGCGCCGCCACCATGCCGCCGACCCAGTCGTCGACGATGTCGGGAAAGGTGAGCGAGATGCCGGCGGCGATGCAGGCGATGCGTTGCAGCCAGCCGAGCGGCCGCCACAGGTGCCCTTGCGCCGCGATGGCCAGCGCCAGAATGCCGCCGGCCGCACCCAGCGTGACCCATGGCACCCAGCCCCAGTGCATGCTCTCGGGCAGCTCCAGGAGAAGACCCGGGCCGATCGGATCGAGCACGAAGATGAAGGGCACCAGGAAGGCTGGCAGGGCGTACTTCCAGCTCTGCAGCGTGGTGACGTAGGGATCGGCGCGCGTGAGGGTTGCCGCGGCGAAGGGCGACAGCGCCGTGGGCGGCGACACTTCCGAGAGCACCGCATAGTAAAAGATGAACATGTGCGCGGCATAATCTGGCACGCCGAGCTTGATCAGCGCGGGGGCCGCGATCACCGCGCACATGATGTACGACGCCGTCACCGGCACCGCGAGGCCGACCACCCAGACGATCAGCGCCGTGTAGAGCGCCGTCCAGAACATTGAGCCGCCGGCCAGGTCGATGACGATCGAGGAGAATTTCAGCGCCAGCCCAGTCTTGGTGATGATGCCGACGATGATGCCGGCACAGGCGCAGGTCGCGGCCACGCCCAGCGCCTGGATCGAGCCGTCGGCCAGCGCACGGAACAGGCGGCCCGGCCACAGCGCGGTGTCGGCACGAAGGTAGCTCACCAGGATGGCGAGCAGGATCGACCAGAACACCGCATAGGTCGCCGAGTAGCCCCACACCATCAGCACGACGACGGAGATCAGCGAGGAGAAGTGGAAGCCGTAGCGCGCGATGAGCTGGCGCATGCCGATGTCGACCTTCGGATCGACGGCGCGCAAATTGTACTTGCGCGCATCGATCTCGGTCATGACCAGCAGGCCGAGGTAGTAGAGGCACGTCGGCACGATCGCCATGCGCACGATGTCGAGGTACGACATCTTGAGGTATTCGGCGATCAGGAACGCCGCTGCGCCCAGCACCGGCGGCGACAGGATGGCGCCGAGGCCGCCGGCCGCCAGCAGGCCGCCCGCGGCCGACTTGCCGTAGCCCGCCTCGCGCATGATCGGCCAGGCCACGGTACCGATGGTGACGGTGGTCGCCACGCCCGAGCCCGACGGCCCGCCCAGCAGGAAGGACGACAGCACCACGGCGCGCCCCGCCGCATTGGGCTGGCCCTTCATGGCGAGCAGCGAGAAGTCGATGAAGAAGCGGCCGGCGCCCGAGGCCTGCAGGATGGCGCCGAAGATGGTGAACAGGATGATCAGTGTCGCCGACACGTCGATCGCCGAGCCGAAGATGCCGTTCAGCGTCATGTAGAGTTCGGCGATCAGGTCGACGATCGGATAGCCCTTGTGCGTCCACGGCGCCGGCAGATGGTTGCCCCACAGGCCATAGGCGAAGAACAGCATCGACAGCACCGGCATGATCCAGCCGGTGGCGCGGCGCGTCGCCTCCAGCACCAGCAGGATCAGCACGGCGCCGACAGCGACATCCATGCCCGTCGGCGAGACATAGCGGTCGAGGAAGTCGTCGGAGGCCTGCAGGCTCGTCCAGGTGCCGCCCGTCATCATGTACCAGATGACGCCCAGCGACAGGCCGGCAGCGACGATGTCCCAGGGGGCCACGCGGTTGCGCCAGCTCTTGGCCACCGGGAAGAGCAGGAAGACCAGCGACAGGGCGAAGGCGACGTGGATCTCGCGCAGCGACTGCTGGTCGACGGTGCTGGCCGCGGCATAGAGATGGAACAGCGTCATGGCCACGGCGATCGACATGAGGATGGCGCCCCACCATCCGGAGAAGCGGTGGATGCCGCCCTCCTCCTGCTCGACCAGTTCCTCGATCTTGCGATGCTCCTCGTCACTCAGGAGCTCGTTCTGAACCGTCATCGGCTTCCATCCCGAAAAGCAAAGGGGCTCCCCTCAAGGGAGCCCCCAGCGCGTACCCTGGCTCTTACGACAGCTTGATGCCCTTCTCCGCGAAGAACTTCAGCGCGCCGGGATGGAAGGGCACCGACGAGTTGGCCTCCTTCTGGTTCTCCGGCGTCATGTCGACGGCGGCCTTATGGGTAGCCACCAGGTCGGCGTGGTTGTCCCACAGCATCTTGACGATTGTGTAGGCCTGGTCGTCCTTCATCGAAGCCGGCACCACCAGGATGTTCCATATGGCAATCACCGGCACCGCGGCATCCTGGTTGGGATAGGCCTTGGGGTTGATCTGGCTCTTGGCGAAGACCGGCCCGTACTTCTTGTTGAGATCCGGCACCAGGTCGGCGGTGGGGACGAGCTTGATCTTGATCCCCTGCGTCGCCGCGAGGTCGGTGATCGCCGCGACCGGCGGACCGCCGTTGAAGAAGTAGCCGTCGAGCTTGCCGTCCTTCATGGCGTTGGTGCTCTCGGCCGGCGCCAGGCGTTCGCGCTTGATGTCGCTGACCTTCAAGCCGAGCTCGTCGAGGATGCGCAGCGCCATCACCTCCGAGCCGCTGACCGGCGACGCGGTCGAGATGCGCTTGCCCTTGATGTCGGACAGCTTGTTGATGCCGGTTCCATCCATGGTGACGAAGTGCACCAGGTTGGGATAGACCACGCAGAGCGTGCGAGAGTCGACCGGCTTGTCCTTGAACTTGTCCAGACCCTTGATGGCGTCGTAGGCGGTGTCGCACTGGGTCAGCGCCATCTGCGCCTTGCCGTCGCGGATCATGTGCATGTTGGCGACCGAGCCTGCAGTCGCCTCCGCGGTCACTGCCCAGCCCGAAACCTTCTTGCTCAGGACGTTGGCCATCGCGCCGCCCAGCGGATAGTAGACAGCGCCCGTCGTGCCGGTCGCGATCGAGAACTGGGCCTGCGCCGAGGCCGTACCGGGCCACCCGCCCGCGAGACCCAGTGCACCCGCCGCACTGCCGGCGGCGATGAATTGGCGTCGATTGATCAAAGCTTCCTCCACTAAGCTACTACGCTCAAACTCCCCTTGAAGGGGCGGAACAAACCACTTCCCCGCGGAGGAGACAATGCGCCTTTTGATCGATGGGGCGATGGTGTGGGATGGAAGCGGGACCGAGCCCTTTGCCGGGAAGGTGCTCATAGACGGCGACCGCATCGCGGCCGTCGCTCCGCAAGCCGAAAATGTTTCATCCGAAGGCACCGAGCGACTGGATGCAGCCGGCAAATTCCTCATGCCGGGCATGGTCGAGGGCCACGCGCATCTCTCTTTCATCGACACGCCGCGCGGCACTTGGCTGGGCGAGCTGCCGCCGGAGGACCATGCGCTGCTCACCATGGACGCCGGTCGAAAACTCCTGGGCGCAGGCTTTACCAGCGCCTGCTCGGCGGCAGCAGCCAAGATCCGCCTGGACGTGGCGGTGCGCGACGCCATCAACCGAGGCATGGTCGACGGTCCGCGCCTGCTGGCGGCCAGCCCCGAGCTCACGGTCACGGGCGGTCTGGGCGATGGCCGCCGGCTGCACCTGCATCAGGACAGCTTCGGAGTAGCCGTCGATGGGCCCGACGAGGTGCGGCGCATGGCGCGGCTCTGCCTGCGCGAGGGCGTCGACATGATCAAGCTCAACATCTCCGGCGAGATCGGCACCGAGTCGGCACCCGCGGTCGCCGCGATGATGACCGACGCCGAGGTGGCAGCCGGCGTCGAGGCGGCCCATACCGCGGGCCGCCGCGCTGCCGCCCATGCGCGCGCCTCGGATTCTGTGAAGCGCGCGCTGCGTCACGGTGTCGACGTGATCTATCACTGCGACTACGCCGACGAGGACGCGCTCGACCTGCTGGAGGCAGCCAAGGACCGCGTCTTCACCGGCCCTGCCATCGGCCTCACCGTCTCGCGCCTGGAGAGCCTGCGCGGCGACAACACGGCGGAAGGCCGACGCTGGCTCGAGCGCATGACGCCGCAGTTCGAGGCAACCTGCCGCGTCCATCACGAGATGCGCAAGCGCGGCATCCGCGTCGTGGTCGGCGGCGACTACGGCTTCGCTGCCAATCCGCAAGGCACCAATGCCCGCGACCTCGAGCATTTCGTCACGCATTTCGGTTTCACTCCGAACGAGGCGCTGCAGGCGGCGACGCGCATAGGCGGCGAGATCATGAGGCGCGGCCACGAGCTCGGGCTGATCAAGCAGGGCTATCTCGCCGACCTGCTGCTGGTCGACGGCGATCCGCTGAAGGACGTGCGACTGCTGCAGGACAAGAAGCGCCTTTCCTTGATCATGAAGGACGGCGTGCGCTACGTGCCGTGCGAGGGCGCTCCGCACGTCAGGCGGCTGCACTAGGTTTTTGGACGGCGCAAAGTGATGACGACGGCCTCGCCGCGCGTGTTGAAGCGCATCGGCAGATCCGACACGCCAAGGCCGCGGCTGGTGTAGCCGACCATCCGACCCTGTCGCCACAGTCCGCTCGCGGCATGCCGGCAGCGCTTGAGATGGGTGACCAGCGGCCGCCCGCCGGGCAGGCAAATCTGGCCGCCGTGGGTGTGGCCGCAGAGATAGAGCGCGTAGCCCGCGGCATCGGCATCGTCAGCGACCTCGGCGGAATGCACCAGGGCGATGCGAAACTCGCCATCGTGGTCGCCGAGCGCCGCGAGCGCCGCCTCGGTGTAGAAGCTATGGACGTCGTCCAGCCCGGTGACGCGCAAGGTATCGCTGTCGCGTCGCAGGAGAATCGAGCGGTTGACCAGAACGTCGAAGCCCATGCCTTCGAGCAAGCCGGCCATGGACGCGGGGTCGTGATTGCCCAGGATGGCGAGCCGAGGGCCGAGCACGCGAACGCCGGCCAGCGCCTCCATCAGCAGCGCCGCCGAGCGCTCGACCGGCGCCCGCGGATGGCCATGGACGTCGCCGGTGACGGCGAGCATGTCGACCTCCACACCGTCGAGCAGCACCCGCGCCTTTGCGGCGAGCTCGGGAAAGTGGTCGAGGTGGGTGTCGCTGAGCTGCAGGATGCGATAGCCGTTGAACGCCTCCGGCAGCCCCGGCAATTCGAGGTCGAGTTCGACCTTGCGCAAGTCGAGGGCATTGCGGCGACCACGTGCGTAGATTGGCGTGAGCCGCAGCGTTCCATCGAGCAACGCGACGACGATCCTGAAAGGAACCTTGCGCCAGCGGCCATACGGGCCGGCTCGGCTGACCAGGTACCGGCCGTCCTCGATGGCTCGCCGCCGTGTGGCCCAATCCTGCATGGCGCCGCCAGACCTAGCACGGGACGCAAGACCGCGACGCCGCGACATGGCATCGCCGAGACAATCGTCGCAGCCTCGTCGGCGCCGGCGGCGAAGCGGGTTTGTCTCTTCGGGGCACGAAAAAGGCGGCTCCCTTTCGAGGGCCGCCTTCTTCAATCGATGCAAACGGGTGCAGGTGATCAGCGCTGCGGCAGCGGAATCCTGGCGTCTGTCAGCATCCTCTCGAGGACCGGGATGCCGCCGGCATAGTCACCGGCATCGCACCGGGCGATCGCCTGCGGCGCGGGTCCCACTGCGGTGGTGCGATCGAAGTCGCGCCACCGCCTGGCAAGCTCGGCGCAATACTGCTGGTCGGTCATCGTCGACGCAGCGGCAGTGGCCCCCTGCACAACGACCTCGACGCGGCGGTTCTGAGGCTCACGCACGCCGTCGCCCGTCTGAACCAGCAGACCCTGCTCGCCACGGCCAACGGTGGTGATGGCAGCGGCCGGCACCCCGAGCTTGACCAGAGCATCCTTGACGGCGTTGGCACGGCGCAGCGACAGCGCCATGTTGTAGGCTTCGGTGCCCGTCGTGTCGGTGTGGCCTGTGGCCGTGACACGAGCACTCTGCTTGGCCTTCCAGGCGTCGCGCGCCTGCTCGAGCACGTTCAACGAGGCGTCCGACAGCCGGGTGCTATCCCAGTCGAAGAACACCATGAAGGCCTGCGGCGGCGGCGGAGGCGGCGGCGGAGGCGGCGGAGGCGGCGGTTCGGACGCGCACGCGCCCAGCAGGTACGCAGCCGCGACGAGGCCCAACAACTTCTTCAGCATAGGTTTTCCCCCTCAACTTGGCGTTACGCGGCCGCCGGTCACGAACGAATGCGTACCGACGGATGCGCCGGGGCATCTTGCCGGCAGGCGCAACCCTAGGCAATGGAAACGCCTCGGCGACTACCACTCGCCACCACTTGCGTCGGTTGTGTCATCTTCCGGTGCCACTGCAAATATCGGTCGTTTGCGAACGCCTGTTCTCGCGCTTCGAGGAACGAATAGGCGACACGCCTCGTTATTTGGGCAAACAGGAGGCTGCCATGGCCATCGAATCCGGCACCGACACCCAGCAATCGTCCGCGCCCGGCACACTCGAGAAATTCCATCTGGGGCTCGCCGCCGACGGCATGACCTGCGCCTTGGTCTTTGTCGATGAGCACCATCGCTCGATCGCCTGCATTGCAAGCTCCGCCGATCTGAACGGTTTCATTATCTCACTGACGCGAGCGGCGACCGAGATGGCGCGACGTCGGTCAATGCTCGGGGGCGACGATGCATCTAGGTCGAACGATGACGTCGCTGCTGTCGCCGGTTCGGGTAACGAACGGCAGGCGGCGTTCAATGTCGCCGCAGCGACCTTTCGGCTGTGCGCGGATGACGGCTCGATCGTGGGTTCTCTGGTCGACGATCATGGCCAGGTGATGCCCATCCGTATGAGACCCGATGTGGCCAACGAAATGACGCGCAACGTGCTGAAGACGGCGCGCGCCGCCAGCGCCTGTTAAGCGGCCGCGCCAAAAGGAAACGGCCGGGCAGCGCCCGGCCGTCCCTGAAGACGTGGTCTTCGGATCGCTTACTGGATGACGATCTCGACGCGGCGGTTCTGCGGCTCGCGCACGCCGTCGCCGGTCTGCACCAGCAGGCCCTTCTCGCCCATGCCGATC
>JAEZIF010000022.1 GCA_023416135.1 Pseudomonadota bacterium | reverse complement strand
CTGTCTTGCGGAACTCCTCGGTGGTAATGCCGGCGTGCGTCGCCGCAACCGCTTCGAGCAGCGCCTTCTCGCCGAGCCGGGCGAGCTGGTCGCGATCGTCGGCCAGGATCGAGCGGAACGGCTCGGTGGTGCGCCATTCCGGATGGCGCGGCGCCAGCGCCTTCACGCGGTCGAGCGCGAAGATCGCCTGGAAGTACATCGGCTGCTCGGTCCACAGCGTTCCGTCATTGTCGAAGGTCGCGATGCGCTCGGGAACCGGTACCCAGTCTCGGCTGCCCGGCGTCGTGGTGCGCGTCACGAAGTCGACGATCGATTGCTTGTTCGGTCCGTCGTTCCACGACGGCAACGGGTCACCTTGCGCCCATGACGATGTGGCGCGGAACGCGAGTGCCGACGTCGCGACACCGCCGATGAACGACCGACGTTGCAAGTCACCCTCCCGAAGCGTCGCAACCTTAGCAGGAAAAACAGCCGCGCCGAACGCAATTGCTCGTGCGCCGGGGCATGGGCAGAGTGCGCCCATGGCCGCGACCAACGGACAGCCCGACCATCCCATCCAGCGCCTCTTGCCGTGGCTGGTGGCCGTCGCCTTCTTCATGCAGGCCCTCGACACCACGATCCTCAACACCGCGGTGCCGGCCATCGCACTGTCGATGGAGGTGACGCCGCTCAACGTCAAGGCGGTGCTGGCGAGCTATACGCTGAGCCTCGCGGTGTTCATCCCGATCAGCGGCTGGATGGCCGACCGCTACGGTACCCGCCGCGTGTTCGCCGGAGCGATCGCGCTGTTCACCCTGGGCTCGGTGCTGTGCGGGCTGGCGACCAGCCTGGAGATGCTGGTGGCCTGCCGCGTCGTCCAGGGCATGGGCGGCGCCATGATGATGCCGGTCGGGCGCATGACGCTCGCCCGCACCTTCGGCAAGGCCGAGCTGGTACGCGTCATGAGCTTCGTCGCCATCCCGAGCCTGATCGGGCCGATAGTCGGGCCGGTGGCCGGCGGCCTGATCGTCACCTATCTCGACTGGCGCGGCGTATTCTACGTCAACGTGCCGGTCGGCGTTCTCGGGCTCTACTTCGTGCAGCGCTACCTGCCGGACTATCGCGAGGCCAAGGTCCATGCGCTTGACATGGCGGGGCTGGTGCTGTTCGGCGGCGGCATTGCATTGCTGTCGTACGTGCTGGAAGTGTTCGGCGATCACACGCATGGCGTTGCCGAGATCCTGGCGATGCTGGCGGTATCGGCGGCGCTGCTCGCGGGCTACGGCATCCGCGCCCGGCTGACGCCCCATCCCCTGCTCAATCTCGGCCTGTTCCGGGTGCGCACCTTCCGTGCGGCGGTGAGCGGCGGCTTCTTCACGCGCCTCGGACTGGGCGGCATCCCGTTCCTGTTTCCCCTGCTGTACCAGATCGGCCTGGGGTTCTCGCCGGTCGTCTCGGGCCTGCTGGTGCTGCCGCAGGCGGTCGCCTCGATCGGCCTGAAAGCCTTCATGCCGGCGATCCTGGAGCGGCTCGGCTATCGCAACGTGCTGGTCGGCAACACCATCGTGGTCGGCCTGATGATCCTGTCGTTCGCCACCGTGGGCAGCCACACGCCGGTCTGGCAGATCGTAGGCCAGGCTTTCATCCTGGGCTTCTTCACCTCCATGCAATACACCAGCATGAACACGCTGGTGTACGCCGACGTCTCGGCTCAGCAGACCAGCGCCGCCAGCACGATCGCGGCCACCGGCCAGCAGCTTGCCATAAGCTTCGGTGTGGCGGGCGCGGCCCTGGTCGCCGCCATCTTCGTGCCGCCCGAGCTGCATTCGCATCCCGCTGCGATCGTGCACGGCGTGCAGCAGGCCTTCCTCGCGCTCGGCATCCTCACCGTGCTGTCGTCGGTCGTCTTCATGGAGCTCAAGGCCGATGACGGCGAGGGCATGAGCAACCACGATGCCAGCCACCGCCGCCACGACGAGCATTAGTGTTGGAATTCGTGCCGGACGCCGCACCAGCCATCAACGATCACGCCGTCGGATTTAGACGCCAGATCGCGATGTTGAGGACGGTGGCGAAGGCGACCCAGGCGACATACGGCAGCATCAGCAGGCCGGCCCAGCGGTCGATGGGGCGGAAGGCGAGCGCCGTCACCGCCGCCCCGACATCGAGCACGACGATGGTCGCGAGCGCAGCGCCGATCTTCTGCAGGCCGAAGAACACCACGGTCCAGCCGAGGGTGAGCGCGAGTTGCAGGGCGAACAGCGTCAGCGGCCCACGCCGCGTGTCGCGATCGGCCGAGCGCCATACGCGCCACGCCGCGATCGCCATCAGCACATAGAGCGCGGTCCAGACCGGGCCGAACACGCGGTCGGGCGGCGTGAAGGCCGGCTTGACGAGATCGGCGTACCAGGTGCCGACGCTGCTCGCCACGACCGACGCGCCGAGCGCACCGATGCCGAGGCAGAGCGCCACGAAAAACGCCAATCCGATGATGTCGACCAGGCGGGTGCGCGGCATCGTCAGTTGAGCAGGCTCGCGCCGACATTGATGGTCAGCGCCAGGATGGCGGTGTTGAAGACGAAGGACACGATGCCGTGCACCATCGTGAGATGCCGCATGGCACGTGACACGGTGGCGACGTCGGCGGTCTGCGAAGCGCAGCCGATGACGAAGGAATAGTAGAGGAAATCGCGATAGTCGGGATCGCGATGGCCGGGGAAGAGCAAACCGCCCGGCCCGTCCTCGTCGGGCCGATAGTAGACGTTGGCGTAGTGCAACGTAAAGACCGTGTGCGTGAAGCTCCATGACAGCGCCACCGTCAGGCCGGTAACGAACACGCCGAGCGCCACCGAATGCCCCGGCGACTGCAGGACCGGCAGCTCGACGGCGATACAGATGAAGCTCGCCCCGACGGCGCCGACCACCAGCAGCAGGATCACCCAGTCACCCTCGTCGTTCAGCGCAGCGTAGCCCTGGCAGTCCTCGACAGTGGACCCATGGATCATCCACATGATCAGGGTGATGTAGAGCAGCGCCGTCAGATCCCAGGCCAGGATGAAGCGCGTCGACCACGGGGAGTCGGATGGCAGCAGCGCCAGCAAGATCAGGCCGGCCAAGGTCGACACCAACAGGCGCATGCGGCCGTTGATGAAACGAGAGATCCGCCAGTCACGGTAACCGCCTGTGGCCATTTCCTCACTCTGCCACTTCGGCGCGACGGCGCAATCGGTGTAGTCTTTGCAGGCCATGCTGCTCGACGCGCTCGACCTCGGCGCCACCTTCGTGTTCGCCATCAGCGGCGCCACCCAGGGCGTGCGCAAGCGGCTCGACCTGTTCGGCGTGCTGGTCGTGGCCTGGGCCGCCGGCGTGGCGGGCGGCATCGCCCGTGATCTCCTGATCGGCGCCGTGCCGCCGGCGGCGATCGCCCATTGGCGCTACGTCGCCGTCACCATCGCCGCCGGGCTGGTCGGCTTCGTCGCCTCCGCACTGATCGCGCGGCTGAGGACGCCGGTGCAGCTCTTCGACGCCGCCGGCCTCTGCCTGTTCGCCGTGACCGGCACCGAGAAGGCGCTGGCCTACGGCCTCGACCCGTTCGTGGCGGCCGTGCTGGGCATGGTGACCTGCATCGGCGGCGGCGTGGCACGGGACCTTCTGACGCTCGAGATCCCGATCGTGCTCAGGGCCGAGCTCTACGCCGTGGCTGCGTTGGGCGGTGCCGGCTCGATCGCCCTCGGTTCCGCGCTCGGCCTGCCCGCCGTCCCGGTCATGGCTTTCGGGGCCGGCCTCTGCCTTTTCCTGAGGCTGATGTCCCTATATCGCGGTTGGCGGCTGCCTTACAGTCGGTATTCCAAAGAAACTGACTAACTTCGACGGTCTGAACGCGCTCTCGCACTTGCCGGTCCTCTGGATGGACGCTAAACACTCGCCCGTCATTTTGTCGCAAGCCGATCGGGGGAAAGGCACCAGATGGCGACGAAGAAGAAGGGCAAGGCGGCGGCCGCAGAATCTCTGAACGGGGTGGCCAACAAGATGAACGGCAAGGCAATTTCGGCTCGGGCCAGCGGCACGACCGAGGCGCGGGACACCGCGCGCCTGCTCCTGGAAATCGAGGCCATCCACTGCCGGCCCGACAACCCCTACATCTTCACATCGGGGCGGGCGAGCCCGGTCTATATCGACTGCCGCAAGCTGATCTCGTTCCCCGAAGCGCGCGCAAAGATCATGAATCACGCGTTCAAGGCCATCGAACGGGATATCGGCTGGAACAGGATAGACGTCGTGGCGGGCGGCGAGACCGCCGGCATCCCCTTCGCTGCCTTCCTGGCAGCGCTGGCCAAGAAGCCGATGATCTACGTGCGCAAGCAGCCCAAGGGCTTCGGCCGCATGGCCCAGATCGAAGGCGACCTCAAGCCGGGCAAGCGCGTGCTGCTGGTCGAGGACCTCGCCACCGACGGCGGCAGCAAACTGGTCTTCATCGAGGCACTGAAGAAGGCCGAGGCCAAGGTCGCCGACTGCTTCGTGATCTTCCACTACGGCATCTTCCCGCAGAGCGTGGAGATGCTGGCTGCAGGCGGCGTCAAGCTGCATGCGCTCGCCACCTGGTGGGACGCGCTGGAGGCCGCCTCGAAGTACAAGTACTTCGACGAGAAGGGCCTCGCCGAGACGCGCGCCTTCCTTGAAGCGCCCGAGCAGTGGTCGGCCAACCACGGCGGCCGCTCATCCTCACGGCCGACCCTCCCCCGCTGACGCTGGGGAGCGCGCCGCTCCAGTGGCGCGCTCCGGGCAAAGATGCGACGGTGCGGCGGACATGATCCGCCGCATTTTTTTCGTCCTCCTCGCGCTCGCAGCGCTCGCCGCTCCCGTCCACGCCAAGGACGAGCTGGTGCTGGGCATGACCCAGTCGCCCGGCACCTGGAACCCGGTGATCAGCTCGATGCTCGCCAAGTCGCTGATCAGCAACATGACCGCGCGGCCCGTCACCGCCTGGAACGCCGCGTCGAAGCTCGTCTGCATGACCTGCACGGAGCTGCCGACCGTGGAGAACGGCAAGGCCCGCGTGATCGACCTTCCTGACGGCAAGAAGGGCATGGAGATCGACGTCGAGCTGCGCGATCTCAAGTGGGGTGACGGCACGCCGGTCACGGCGAAGGATGTCGCCTTCACCCTCGAGGTCGGCCGCCATCCGTTGTCGGGCGTCGCCTCGTCGGAAGGATACCGGCGCATCATCAAGTTCGACGCCAAGGACGAGCGTCGTTTCACCATGACAATCGACCGCGTCACCTTCGACTACAACAGCATCGGCCTGCAGCTCCTGCCGGCGCACATCGAAAAGCCGATCTTCGACGCCAATCCCGCCGAGTACCGCAACAAGACGGCATTCGACACCAACTCGACCAATCCCGGCCTGTTCTTCGGCCCCTTCCGCATCGTCGAGGTCGTGCCCGGCAATCGCGTCGTGCTCGAGCAGAACCCGACCTGGACCGGCGAGAAGCCCCACTTCAAGCGTATCGTCGTCAAGATCATCGAGAACACGGCGGCACTCGAGGCCAACCTGCTGTCGGGCAATGTCGACTATGTGCTGGGCGAGCTCGGGCTCTCGCTCGACCAGGTGCTGGCCTTCGAGAAGCGCCACAAGGACAAGTACGACTTCATCTACAAGCCGGCGCTGATCTACGAGCACATCGACACCATGCTCGACAACAAGCTGCTGGAGGACCGCCGCGTGCGCCAGGCGATCCTGATGGCGATCGACCGCAAGGCGATCTCCGAGAAGCTGTTCGAGGGCAAGCAGCCGGTGGCCGACGGGCCGATCAGCCAGCTCGATCCGATGTTCACCCCGAACACCAGGCACTATCCCTACGATGCGGCGCAGGCGCGCAAGCTGCTCGACGAGGCGGGCTTCAAGGACATCAAGGGTGGCGTGCGCCACAACGGCAACGGCGAGCGCCTGTCGATCGAGATCACGACAACCGCCGGCAACCGCGTGCGCGAGCTGGTGGCGCAGGTGATCCAGAGCCAGCTCCGCCAGGTCGGCGTCGACCTGCGCATCAAGGCCGAGCCGCCGCGCATCTTCTCCGAGGGCCTCAACCGCCGCCAGTTCACGGGCCTCGCCATGTATGCCTGGGTGCAGAGTCCCCAGGGCGTGCCGCGCTCGACGCTGCATTCCAAGGAGATCCCGTCGGCCGAGAATGCCTGGAGCGGCCAGAACTATCCGGGCTATCGCAGCGCCGCCATGGACGCGGCCCTCGACGCCGCCGAGCGCGAGCTCGATCCGGTCAAGCGCAAGGCGATCTTCGCCGACATCCAGCGGATCCATGCCGACGACCTGCCGGTGCTGCCGCTGTTCTTCCGCGTCGATCCGTTCGTCATCCCCAAGGCGCTCAAGGGCGTCGTGCCGACCGGCCATCTCAACAGCTCGACCCTGTGGATCGAGCAGTGGCGCTGGGAGAACTAGGTTGATGCCGGGGGCGCGCCACTCCAGTGGCGCGATCTTCCTCTGCATCCGACAAAGACGCGCCACTGGAGTGGCGCGCCCCCAGCGATCAGGTCTGCTCCAGCTCGCTGTCCCAGTAGAGGAAGTCGCGCCAGCTTTCGTGCAGGTAGCCGGGCGGAAAGGCGCGACCGTTCTCCTGCAGCTCCTGCGTCGTCGGCTCGGACGGATAGCGCTGCAGCAGCATGCCGGATTCCTTGAGGAGCTGGTTGCCCTTCAGGAGATTGCACGGGCTGCAGGCGGTCACGACGTTGGTCCACGCCGTACGCCCGCCGCGCGACTTCGGCACGACATGGTCGAAGGTGAGCTCGTTGGTCGCGAAGTCGCCGCCGCAATACTGGCAGTGGAAGCGGTCGCGCAGGAAAACGTTGAACCGCGTGAAGGCCGGCCGCCGGGCCGCCGGCACGTATTCCTTGAGCGCAATCACGCTCGGCAGCCGCATCTCGAAGGAAGGGCTGTGAATTTTGCGATCATACTCGGAGATCACGCTGACGCGATCGAGGAACACGGCCTTCACCGCATCCTGCCAGGACCAGATCGACAGCGGAAAATAGGACAGGGGTCGAAAGTCGGCGTTGAGCACCAGCGCGTGACAGGATTCGAGCCCCGGCGCCACGGCTAGCCTCGCCGCCGTGGAGCGGGTCTACTGCGGAAGTCGAGTCGGTCAAAAGCCCGGTCGAACATGCCGGGCATTGTGGCAAGCTTTTACCAAAACACAATATGTCGACGGACGGTTCATCGGCTTGCCATCGAACGATAATATCGTGATCACAGGAGGGAACCTCATCGTGGACAGCGTCACCAACATTACCCCTGCAGCAAGTTTTCCCCTGCCCGCGTCCGATCTCGAATCGCTGGGCTTCCGAAAAGGCCAGATCGAGCGGCTGATCGCCCTGATCGAGCGCCATATCGCTGAAAACCGCTATCCCGGCTGTCAGATCGCCCTCGCCCGCCACGGCAAGCTGGCGCTCTACCGGAGCTTCGGTAACGCCGTCACCGAACCGAAACCGCGCGCCGCGGCCGACGACACGCTCTGGCTGCTCTATTCCAACACCAAGGTGGTGACCGCCGTCACGCTGTGGGCGCTGGCCGAGCGCGGGCTTTTCTCGTTCTCCGACAGGATCGCCGATCACGTGCCGGCCTTCGCCAAGCACGCCAAGGACAACATCACGGTGCTGCAGACCATCACGCATCAGGGCGGCTTCCCCAACGCCGTCGTGGCCAAGGATGCTTGGGCCGATCACAGGCGGTTGCGCGAGGTCGTGTGCGACTTCCCGCTCGAATGGACGCCGGGCTCGAAGGTCCACTACCACGGCCTCTCGGCCCACTGGACGCTGGGCGTGCTGATCGAAGCGGTCACCGGCAAGGACTTCCGCGACGTCATCCGCGAGACCGTCGTCGAGCCGCTGGGTCTCGGACGCGAACTCTTCGTCGGCCTGCCCGAGGCCGAGTTCCGCCGCGCCGCCGACATGCACGAGCCCGTGCCCGGCGACAAAGGAGCGAGCGGCGGCATGCGCCGTGATGCCGACGCCAACAGCGCCGAGTGGCGCAAGGGCGGCGCGCCGGGCGGCGCGGGTTACGGCACGGCGCGCGCCATGGCCGCGCTCTATCAGATGATGCTGGCGGGCGGCGAGCTCAACGGCACGCGCATCGTCAGCCCGCGCACCCTGCAATACGCCATCCGCAACCACACCGGCGACCGCGTCGACGAGTTCATGGGCATGCCCATGCATCGCGGCCTCGGCCCGCACCTGCGCGGAACCACGGCCGGCATCCGCGGGCTCGGCGCCTTCGCCAACCCCGGCACGTTCGGCCATGGCGGCGTCGGCACCTCGTACTGCTGGGGCGACCCGGAGTCGGGCGTGTCGTTCGCCTACGTCACCAACAACCGCACCCCCGATCCCTGGCACAGCAAGCGCCTGGACCTCGTCGCCAACTTCGTGCACTCGGCCATCTTGCCGTAGTCTCCGGCGCTACTGCTGCTGCAGGCGCACGCGCACGCACTCGCCGGCGGGGACGGCGTTGGCTTCCGCGTCGTCGCGCGAGATCTGGCCGCCCATCACCATGCCGCGCGCCTGCGAGCGCACCGTGTCCCGCAGGTTCTGTATCGTCGGATTGGCGGCGACGACGGCGGCATAGATCTGCTTGCCGACCGCCGAGAGGTGCGACGCGCAGGCGTCGCCCTTCGCCACGTCGGCTCGTGCCGTCGCCGCCAGGCCGACCAGCGCCAGCGAGATCATCGTCGTCTTCCTGAACATCGCCTTGTCTCCTCTTTCACTACCTGCTGAGCCGCTCCCGTTCGCCCGCTTCGGCGCCGAGCGCTGCCGCCGCGAGCACCAGGGATGCCACGGAAAAGATCATCACTGCCGCATAGCCGCCGGTCCAGTCGTGCAGCAGGCCGCCGATCCAGGCGCCCAAGAACCCGCCGAGGCCCATGCCGATGCCGATGAGGCCGTAGATGCGGCCGAAGTGCGCGCCGCGATAGCGCAAGGTGGCCAGTGTCGAGATCATCGGTCCGCGCGAGCCCATGCTGCCGCCGAACAGCAGCACGTAGAGCCAGAGCCAGAGATCGTCGTCCGGCCCGCGAACCAGCGCGAGCGCGCCGACGCCCGCGATCGAGGAGGCATAGGCCAGGAGGGCGGCAATGCGCCGGCCGCCGCGGTCGGCGAGCCACGAGAAGCCGATCATGCCGAGCGGCGTGAGAAAGCCCGCGACCGCCAGCGCCCGAGCGGCATAGGCGCCGTCGATGCCGCGCTCCAACAGGTAGACCATGACCTGCGGGAAGAGCGAGAAGATGCCGAGCGAGGTGAAGGCGAACGACGCGGTCAGCGCCCAGAACGGCCAGTCGCGCAGCGCCTCACCGACGGTCGGACCGGGCGCGACCGACGCGCGCGCCGGCACCAGACCCGGCGCCCCTTGCGAGATCCGGCGCCACGGCAAGACGACCAGCAGGGGAATGAACACCGCACTGATGGCCGCGAACACGACATAGGCATGCCGCCAGCCGTCGGTGGCGATGAGATGTTGCGCAAGCGGCATCATAACCATGGTGCCGACGCCCGCGGCGGACCACGCCACGGCCAGTGCCACGCCCAGCCGACGGGCAGGGAACCAGCGCACGATCAACGATGCGCTGAGCACGCCGGACAACGAGGCGCCGGCGAAGCCCATGAGGATGCCGAGCGCCGCGTAGAGATGCCAGATCTCGGTCGCGAGCGACGCCGAGGCGGTCGCCAGCGCCGCGGCGATCATGCCGGTGACGGTGAGCGCGCGCAGACCGAAACGATCGACGATCCAGCCCGAGATCGGCGCGGCGACGCCACCGACCAGAAGGGCGAAGCTGTAGATCAGCGTGACCGCACTGCGGCTCGCATCGAATGCGCCCTGCAGCGCGGGCACGAAGACCACGAACGTATCGCTGATCGAGCGACTCGCCACGCCCAGCACGAAGCACAGCGCCACCAGCGCCCAGGGCACGAACCGCGTCATCGGCTTCACCCTTGCATCGTCGACGAGTGCTCGGCAAGGTCCGCGGCGCGAAGGAGTTTTGATGGACGACACGCTCATGATCGAACCGCGCTTCAATGGCCCGCGGTTCTCGGGCAACGGCGGCTATGTCGGCGGCGTGATGGCCAGCCGCTTCACCCAGGCGTTCGGCGGCGACGGCACGGTCGAGATCACCCTGCGCGCGCCGATCCCGATCGATCGCGCTCTGCGGGTCGTGCGCGACGGCGACGCGCTGCTGCTGCGCGACGGCGACACGCTGATCTGCGAGGCGCGCGCCGGCTCGGTGGTGCATCTCGAGCCGCCGCCCCCACCGACCGACTGGGACGATGTCATGCGCCGCGCCGAGACCGGCGGCTCGCCCGAGGACAGCGACTTCACCTGGTGCGTGGTCTGTGGCCGCAAGCGCGATGTCGGCGATGGCCTGCGCGTGTTCGGCACGTCGGGGCCGCAGCCGGGCTATTCCCTCTCCTGCTACCTGCCGCACGCCAACCATGCCGACGACAGGGGCCGCATCAAGCCGGAGTTCGTGTGGGGCACGCTCGACTGTCCGGGCGCCTTCGCCGCGCAGAACATCGATGACATGCGCCCCGCCCTCACCGGACGCATGACGGCCAAGGTGATCGAGCCGCCGCGCGTCGGCGAGCGCTGCGCCGTGGTCGGCTGGAAGATCGGCGAGGACGGCCGCAAGCTCTATTCCGGGACCGCCCTCTACACCGAGGCCGGCCGGCTGTGCGCCATCGGCACCTGCACCTGGATCGTGCTGAAGGACTGAAGGTCGCTACTGCGACAAGCTTTCGTCCGATATACCGGTCGACGATGCGACATCTGGTGCTGATCGGTGGCGGCCATGCCCATGTCCACGTCCTGAAGCGGTTCGGCGAAAGGCCGATGCAGGACGTCGAGGTGACGCTGGTCGGTCGCGATGCGCTGACGCCCTACTCCGGCATGATCCCGGGCTTCGTCGCCGGCCGCTACGGCTTCGAGGAGTGCCACATCGACCTGGAACGGCTCTGCACGCGATCGGGCGCGCAGCTGGTCCATGCCGAGGCGACCGGCATCGATCGCTTCGGACGGCAGGTGCTCCTGAAGGACCGGCCCGCCATCGCCTACGACCTGCTGTCGATCGATGTCGGCTCGGCGCCCAATGTCGGGGGCATCGCCGGGGCGGAGCAATGCGCAATCCCGGTGAAGCCGATCGCCGAGCTCGGGCGGCGCTGGCTCGAGTTCAGCCAGCGCATGGAGACCTGGCTCGGGCCGCTCGACGTCATGGTGATCGGCGGCGGCGCGGGCGGCCTGGAACTCGCCCTCGCGATCGACCATCGGCTGCGCCAAGTCGCCAAGGCAGCCGAGCTGCAGGTCACGCTCGCCACCAAGGACGAGATCCTGGAAGGCCAGGCTGAGGCGGCCCGCCGCCGCTTGCGCGCGATCTTCCGGCGCCGCGGCATCCGGCTGATCGAGCACAACGGCGCCGAGCGCATCGAGCGAGGCG
>JAEZIF010000536.1 GCA_023416135.1 Pseudomonadota bacterium | reverse complement strand
AGCCCGCCGACCAGCTCGCCGGCGGCGAACAGGCCGGGGATCGGCGGCCCGTCGGTGCTCTCGACCTCGCCCTGGCTGGTGATCTTGAGCCCGCCGAAGGTGAAGGTGAGGCCGCAGGTCACGGCATAGGCCTCGAACGGCGGCTGGTCGATCGTGTTGGCCCAGTTGCTCTTCGGCACGGCGAGGCCGCGCGTCGAACGGCCGTCCTTGATGACGGGATTGAACGGCACCTCGGTCATCACCGCGGCGTTCCATTCCTCGATGGTCTTGAGGAACTGCTGCTGGTTCACGCCCTCGAGCTTGCGGGCCAGCTCCTCGATCGTGTCGGCCCGCACCTTGGTCATGCGCTTGATGCGGTATTCGTCGCGCAGCTTGTCGAGCACCTTCGCATCGAAGACCTGCCAGGCGAACTGCTGCGGCTGCGCCAGGATCACCGCGCCGTACTTGGCGTAGGTGTAGTTGCGGAAGTCGGCGCCCTCGTCGACGAAGCGCACGCCGTTGGCGTTGACCATGATGCCGAGCGGGTAGGAGTGCTTCTGGAAGTTGTCGCCGACCTCGAGGTCGCCGAACTCCGGCGCGTTCATGTCCCAGCCCACGGCATGGCCGCCCGACCAGTTGCCGTGCGCCTTGGCGCCGATCGCCAGCGCCATGGTGATGCCGGCCCCGGTGTTGAAGCGCGTGCCGCGCACCTTGGCGAGGTCCCAGGTCGGCCCGAGATAGCGCGTGCGCATCTCGGCGTTGCTCTCGAAGCCGCCGCAGGCCAGCACCACCGCCTTGGCGCCGATCCTGACCTTGCGGCCCTTGTGGCGGGCGATCACCCCGCGCACCACGCCGTCCTCCTCGATCAGCGACACCGCCGCCGTCTGGTAGTGGATCGGGATGCCGGCCTTGACCGCGGCCTTGTGCTCGAGGTCGACCAGGCCCGGCCCGCCGCCCCACGCCTCGACCGCCAGCCCGCCCCAGAACTTGTACTTGCCGTTCACCTTGAAGGCCTGGCGGCCGTACGACGGCTGGAAGCGCACGCCCTTGCTGCGCATCCACTTCAGCGTCTCGAAGCTGCGGCCGATCAGGATGTCGGTCAGCTCGGGGTCGCAGCGGTAGTTGGTCACCCGGCCCATGTCGTCGAGATACTCGTCGGCCGTGTAGCGGCCGAAATCGACGTCGCGCTTCTCGTCCTCGGTCAGGTCGTAGAGCTGCACCAGGTCGTCGACGCCGTGGAACACCACCCGCATGGCGCCCGCGGTATAGGTGCTGTTGCCGCCGCGCTCCTCTTCCGGAGCGGCCTCCAGCATCGCCACCGAAGCGCCCGTTTCGCGCGCCGCCAGGGCGGCACAAGCCGCAGCGTTGCCTGCGCCTACCACCAGCACGTCGACCTGGAAATCCTGCATGCGACGCTCTCCCTCTTCCAAGAACAAAGATGTTATCTGTATTGTTGACAATCCTGTCGAACATTGCCAGCGTGTTGTCGTCAGGATTGATGGCTCGTTTGTGGGCAAAGAGGTCGGAAGGCGGAGGGGTTTGCATCTATGATCGGCGGCGCGACAACTCATCGGCGAGAGCAGGCCTCCCCGCCGATGGACGTCGCGCATGTTCCGTGGACGCAAGCCCACCCCCACCACGACCCAGGCCGAAAGATGCCAAAAGCCGTTCGCCAAAAAGCAAGACAGACGACCGACGCGCCACTCCAACGGCAAGCCGCAGCAAAGCCTGCCGCCACGGATCGCAATCGTGACCCTACGGCCCGCCTGAGGGCGGCCATCCTCTCCGGCCAGTTCCTGCCCAACCAGCGACTGATCGAAGTCGAGATGGCCGAGTTTCTCGGCGTCCAGCGCGCCCACGTCCGCATGGCGTTGGCGCGCCTCGAGCAGGAGGGGCTTGTCCAGATCGAGCCGAACCGCGGCGCTCGCGTGCGCGTGATTTCCGAGTCCGAGGCGATCGAGATCGCCGAGGTGCGCAGTTCGCTGGAAACGCTCGCCGCCCGGATGGCCGCAGAGCGCATCACGGCGGCCGGCAAACAGGAGCTGAAGAGCCTCATCGCGGGAATGCGCGAAGCAGCCCGGAACGAGGACTTGCTGCGCTATTCCGCCATCAACGGCACCTTCCATGCCGCGATCCGGCGGATCTCCGCGCATCAGACCACAGCGCGCATTCTCGAGAACCTGAAGTCGCAGATCGTGCGGTTCCAGTTCCGCGCCATCATGCTGGCCGGCCGCGCCTCGCGGTCGCTCGGCGAGCACGAGGCCATTGCAGACGCAATCTGCGCCGGCGATCCCGATGCTGCGGCCGAAGCCATGCGCAAGCACATGGATCGCGTCACCGAAGCATTGCGTCGAGCGATCGCCGCGCACGGCCGCGAACCCTACTGAGGGCGGTCGAGCCGCCCCCTTGATCGATCATGTTCACTCCAGCCGGACCCGAAACCTCCTCAACCGCCTTCCTCTTGAGTAACGCCGGAACCTGTAATGACCGAACGAGCGCAGTTTCGAATCGCTGTCGATATTGGCGGAACTTTCACGGACGGGGTGGCTGAAGAGGTAGGGTCCGGCAGGGTCTGGGTCGGGAAATGCCTGACGACGCCTGACGATCCGGGCGAGGGCGTGAGCACCGTCGTCGCCCACCTCATGGAGCGGATCGGCGGCAAGGAGCCTTCGCGCAAGGTCACGGAAGTCGTGCACGGCACGACGATCGTGACCAACGCGCTGATCGAGCGGCAAGGCGTGCCGACGGGTGCGGTCCTGACTGGCGGTACGGCGGACATCCTCGATATCGGCCGCGAGACCAGGTACGACCTCTACGATCTCTCCCTCGAGCTGCCGGCGCCCCTGATCTCCCGTGAGCATCGATTTGAGGTCGATGGTCGGCTTGATTCCGAGGGACGCGCCATCCGTCCGCTGACGGAGAAGTCCCTCGACGCCATCGCCGAGGCCGCGCGCGAGGCAAGTCTTGCCGCCATGGCAGTGTGCCTTCTGCATAGTTATGCGAATGACGACGAGGAGCGCGCGGTCCGCGACGGCCTGCAGCGCCGCCTGCCGGGGGTCAGCATCAGCCTGTCGTCCCGCGTGGCCCGGGAGATCGGCGAGTTCGAGCGGCTGTCCACGACGGCGGCGAACGCCTACGTCCAGCCGCTGATGGAGCAGTACCTGCGCCGGCTCGAAGGCCGGCTGCGCCAGGCCGACATACCCGGCACGCTGCGCATCATGCTGTCGAGCGGCGGCTTCACGTCGGCCACCGCAGCAGCGGAAACCCCGATCCTCCTGCTGGAATCCGGCCCCGCCGCCGGTGTGATCAGCGCCGTGAACACGGGCCGGGTCGCCGGCATCGACCAGATCCTCGCCTTCGACATGGGCGGCACCACCGCCAAGGCCTGCATCGCGGTGAAGGGAGTGCCCGAGATCGCCCACCGCTTCGAGGCTGCGCGCGTGCGACGCTTCAAGCGCGGGAGCGGACTTCCCATCCTCATTCCCAGCATCGACCTCATCGAGATTGGTGCCGGCGGCGGCAGCGTGGCTCACGCCGACGCCCTCGGCCTGCTCAAGGTCGGTCCGCGCAGCGCAGGGTCGGTGCCGGGCCCCGCCTGCTATGACCGCGGCAATACCGAGCCTACCGTCACCGACGCCGACCTCGTGCTGGGCTACCTCGATTCCGACTCCTTCCTGGGCGGCGAGATGCACCTGCGGAAGGATCTCGCGGAAGCAGCCATCGCGCGGCTCGGCAAGAAGCTCGGGCTCGGCGTCACCGAAGCTGCGTTCGGCATCGTGAGCGTCGTCGACGAGAACATGGCGGCAGCAGCCCGCGTGCACGTCGCCGAAAAAGGCATGGATCCACGAAGCTTCACCTTGGTCGCGACCGGCGGCGCCGGCCCGGTTCATGCCGTGCAGGTCGCTCGCCGGCTTGGCGTACGCCGCCTGCTGTGCCCGATTGCGGCCGGTGCGGGTTCCTGCCTCGGCCTGCTTGCCGCTCCGGCGCGCGTCGACCGCGCCTGGTCGCGACCCGAATTGCTCGATCAGGTGGACTGGCACGAGGCCGCGTCACAGCTGGACGGCCTTCATCGCGACGCCCTGGCAGAGCTGGCTTCGGCTGGCACCGATGCCGGAGGCATCGAGTGGTCGCTGGCGCTCGCCCTGCGCTACGCCGGGCAGGGCAGCACGATCCACGTGTCCCTTCCGTTCACGCGGATCGATGAGGCTCTCGAGAAGGACATCCGCGCGGGTTTCGACGCCGCTTACCGCCGGCTCTACGGCGACGTCGTGCCGGGCGGCCGGCTGGAGGTGGCCACGTGGCGGCTGGTTGGCCAGTCGAAGGTCGACACGAGGCGCTTCGAAGTGGCGGAGCGCTCCACGGCGAGCCCGACGCCGAAGAAGCGAATGATCTTCCTCCCGATCAGCCGGAAGTTCGAGGAGGCGCCGGTCTACCACCGCTATGCCCTCGGTCCCGGCACCGTGTTGCGAGCTCCATTGTTGCTGGAGGAACGCGAGTCGACGATCGCCGTGCCCGTGCCCGCGAACGTGACGGTTCTGCCGGACCGCACGATCCTGATCGACCTCGACCCGAATTCGTGAGCCTCGCCATGGATGCCGTCACCATAGAGATTCTCTGGACCCGTCTCGTCAGCGTCGTCGACGAGGCTTCGGCCGGCTTCGTCCGCACTTCGTTCTCCACGCTGGTGCGCGATTCCAACGACTTCGCCGTCGTCCTGACCGACGCCGAGGGCCGCTCGCTCGCGCAATCGTCCCTCTCCATCCCATCCTTCATCGGCACGCTGCCGGCGAGCGTGAAGCACTTCATCCGCCATTTCGGCAAGGACGCGATGGTGCCGGGCGACGTGTTCATCACCAACGATCCTTGGAAGAGCACCGGCCACATCCACGACGTTACCATCGCCATGCCGATATTCCGCAACGGCGCCATCCTTGCCTTCGCCGCGGTGACGAGCCACGTGCCCGACATCGGCGGCCGGCTGCGCAACTCCGGCATCCGCGAGATCTTTGAGGAGGGTCTCCAGATTCCCTCACTGAAGTTGGTGCGCGGCGGTGTTCCCGACGAAGCGGTCGTGGCCTTCATCCGGCAGAACGTGCGGGTACCCGACCAGACCATGGGGGACATCTGGGGCGCGGTTGCGGCCTGCCGGCTGCTGGAGAACCGCCTGGTCGAGCTTCTGACCGAGTCGGGCGTCGACCTCGACGCGCTCGGACAGGAAATTCGCAGCCGATCGGAGGCTGCAATGCGCGCGGCGATCGAAGCCGTGCCGGACGGCGATTACTCCTATCGCCTCGAGCACGACGGCTTCGAGAACCCGGTCGTCATCCAGAGCCTCGTCCAGATACGCGGTGACCGCGTGCATATCGACTACACCGGCTCCTCGCCACAGCTGCCGCGCTCCGTGAATTCGGTGCCCGTGTATACCCACGCCTATACGGCCTATGGCGTAAAGGCCCTGCTCGCGCCCGACACGCCGAACAACGAGGGGGCCTTCCTGCCGATCACCACGTCGGCGCCCGAGCGCAGCATCCTCAACCCGCAATATCCGGCGGCCGGTGGCGCCCGCGCGCAGATCGGCCATCTGCTGCCGGTCGCCTTCATCGCCGCGTTGAACAACGTGGTGCCGGGCCGCGCCATCGCACCCGGTGCCCCGAACTCGTCCTTCACCATCGCCGGCGAACATCGCGGCCGACGCTATGCTACCGTGAGTTTCCTCAACGCCGGGCAAGGCGCGTCGGTGGCCCGCGACGGTCTATCGACCATCAGCTTCCCGTCCAACCTCGGCAACACGCCGATCGAGGTGCTCGAGGCGCAGGTCCCGATCCGCATCATCCGGCGCGGCACGCGCACCGGCAGCGGCGGGGTGGGCCGCCATCGCGGCGGAGACGGCATCGACTTTTCATTCGAGTTCGTCGGCGACCAACCGGCGCAATGCTCCTTCCTCATCGTGCGCCGCCGGGCCGCGGCGCCAGGCCTCGACGGCGGCGCGCCGGGAAAGGTGGCCTCGCTGATGCTGAACGGCCAGCCGATCGATCCCAACGAGCAATGGGAGCTGAAGGCGGGCGACATCGTCGACATCCGTACCGCTGGCGGCGGCGGCTACGGCACAGCCGCTCACTGAAGGAGCAAACGATGACGAGCCCTTCGACCTACCGGTTGCGCCTGCCGGGTCCGACCGACGTTCCGGAACGCGTGCGTGCGGCCCTTGCGCGACCCGTCGTGAACCACCGCGGCCCGGAGTTCCGCGCCGTCCTGGCCCGGGCGGAGGAACTCTTGCGGCCTGTGCTGGGAACGACGCATCGCGTGCTCTTCTTTGCCACGAGCGGCACCGGCATGATGGAGGCTGCGCTCGCCAACGTCTGCGCGCCCGGCGATCGCATCCTTGTCGTTGTCCATGGCCAGTTCGGCGAGCGCTTCGTCGCGATCGGCCGCATGCTCGGCCTCGAGGTCGAGACTGCCGAGGCGGCCTGGGGCGAGGTCCTGCCATCTGCGACCATCGAGGAAAAGCTTCGTGGTGGCGCCTACAAGGCGATCGTGGCGGTCCAGAACGAAAGCTCGACCGGGGTCGTCACCGATATCGAGGCGCTCGGCGGCCTGGCGCGGCGCCATTCGTGCCTGCTCATCGTCGATGCGGTAAGCGCGCTGGGTGGCATCGAGATGCGCCAGGAGGCGTGGGGCGCCGACATCGTTGTCTCTGCCTCGCAAAAGGCGCTGATGTGCCCGCCGGGCGTCGGCATCGCGAGCTTCAGCCGGCGTGCCGAGGCTGCGTTCCGCACCGAAGGTCCCAACCTGCCATTCTATTTCGGCTTCCGCCGCGCACTCGACTCGGCGACGAAGGGCGAGACGGCCTTCACCGCGCCGGTCAACGCGCTCGTGGCGCTTTGCGAGGCGCTGGAGATGATCGAAGCGGAGGGGCTGGCTGCCGTGCTGGCACGCCACCGCCGTCTTTCAGACGCGTTGCGCGCCGGCGGCGTAGCGCTCGGCCTCGAGGCATTCGGCAATCATGACGCGCGCTCGCCGACCGTTGTCGTATTCGGCGTGCCGGATGATCTCGAGGGCGGCCAGATCGTGAGGCAGCTGTACGAGCATCACGGCACCGTCATTGCCGGCGCGCGCAACAAGCTCTCGGGCCGCGTGATCCGCTTCGGCGTGATGGGCCACGTGACAGAGGGCACCATCCTGACTGACATCGTGCACCTCGCCGCCGCTCTGCGGGCCCTCGGCCGTCCGGTCGATCCAGGCAAAGCGGTTTCGGCCGTCGCCGCATCGCTCGCGAGCCGAGTCGCGCCAGCCTGAAGCACAATCGTCCAGCCGGAAACGGCCCGGCGGATGGCGCCTCATGCAACGGGCCTCGCCGGTTGCCCGTGAATCCGATCAGATCGTGCGCCGCGCCCAGCCGCCGCGCATTCGCCGCTCCATCAACCCGACCAGCAGGCTCGCGCCCCAGCTCGACAGCAGGAACAGGATGCCGGCGATGGTGAAAGGCTCGATGTAGCGGAAGTAGTCGCCGCCCAGCCGGTAGGAGACGCGCATCACCTCGACGACACTGATGGCCGACAGGTAAGGCGTGTCCTTCAGCATATAGATGAAGTAGTTGCCGGCATTCGGCATGATGATCGGCAGGGCCTGCGGCAGGATCACCTTGCGGAAGATGATGGTGCGGCGCAGCGCCAGCGCGCGAGCGGCCTCGACCTGCCCCGCCGGCACCGTGCGGATGCCCGCGCGGTACACCTCGGCAAGATAGAAGCCGTAGTGGATCGCGAGCGTCAGGACGCCCGTGATCCAGGCCGACAACACGATGCCGATGTCAGGCAGCACGAAATAGACGAAGTAGAGCTGCACCAGGATTGGCGTCTTGCGGATGAAGTCCGACAGCGCGGCGGTCACCTTGCCGGCCTTGCCACCGGTTTCCAGCGACCAGGCGATGAATGCGCCCAGGACGACGGCGCCGGCAAAAGCCTCGAGAGTGATCACGAGCGAGGTGCCGAAGGCCTGCAACAGAACGGGCAGGATATTGGCCGCGTAGCTCCAGTCCCAGATCGCCATGTCGCCGCTCCCTACACCCGCGCCGGCGCGGACCAGCGATCCACCCGCCGCTTGGCGCGGCTGGCGAGCAGGGTCACGACCGACGCGATCAGGTAGTAGACCACCAGCAGCATCATGAAGATGGTGAAGGTCATATAGGTCGCGCTGTTCATGACGTAGCCCGTAAAGGTGAGCTCGGGCACGGTGATCAGCGAGGCGCCGGCTGTCGCCTTGAGCAGCAGAATCGCGATGTTCTCGATAAAGGGTAGAGCGAGCTGCACGAGCTGCGGCAGGATGACCAGGCGGAAGGCCACGCTACGCCGCATGCCGAGCGCCATTGCGGCCTCGAACTGGCCCTTGGGGATCTGCAGGACGCAGGAGCGGATGGCTTCTGCCGTATAGGCTCCAAAACAGAGGCCGAGCCCGATGATCGCCGCAGCGACCGCAGGCAGATGGACGCCGAAGATGGGCAGGACGTAGAAGATCCAGAAGAGTTGGACGACGGCCGAGGTGCCGCGGAAAACCTCGACATAGCTTCTCAGGAGGGCGCGAAGCGGTGGCTTCGCCCGTGCGAGGAGCAGCCCCACCGGTGTGCCGACCGAGATGGCCACGAGGGCCGCCCCGATATAGACGACAAGGGTGAGGCCGATTCCACGCGCGATCGGAACGGCGTACTCGAGAAGGACCACCGCTTCCTTCCGGGAAGACTACTCGCAGAGCTGCGCGAGAGTAACGTTGCGGGGAATATCGCTCGCGACAAGCCCGTACTTCTCGAGGATGGCGAGGTGCTCGGGCGTGCCCAGGAAGGCCTTGAGCTCCCGGTTGAAGGCATCACGCAGGTCCGGCGCATCCTTCGAGAACACGAAGCCGGCAAAGTTCTGCACCTTCTGTCCGTTGGTCTTTACGGCCTCGAAGGGCGTGGCGACTTCGATCGTGTTGTCCTTGGCGGTGCGGACCGTCCAGCCGGCAGTCGCCGTGGTCTGCAGGGCGCCGTCAGTGCGGCCCGCACGCAGTGCGGCCAGCGAGCTGGTGACGTCGGGGAATTCGACGATCTGGTCCTGGGCGACGCCGCCCTCGAGCGCGTTCTTCACCGTCACCGTGCCGGACGTGCCGCCGACCTTCACCGACTTGTTGGCAGCGACGTCCTTATAGGAATTGAGCTTCTTCGGGTTGCCCTTCTTCACGACCAGCGTGTCGCTGACCATGATGTTGGGGTCCGAGAACAGGACCTGCGTGCAGCGATCCTTGCGGATGTAGAGGCCGGCCGCGACGATGTCGAAGCGCTTTGCCTGCAGACCGGGCAAAAGCGACGAGAAATTGACCAACACACCCTCGAACTTGTCGATGCCGAGCTTGTTCATGATCGCCTTTGCAACGTCGTAGTCGGCGCCGGCAATCGAGGAATCGGACTGCTGGAAGCTGAATGGCGCCTCGTTGGCGAAGCCGATGCGGGCCGTCTTCGAGGCCTTGAGCTTGGCGAGGGTGTCCTGGGCCTGTACCGGTGGTGCCGCTGCAGTTGCCGCAGTGGCGAGAAGGGTGCCGACAAGGGCAACCTTGAACAATCTCATCATGATCTATCTCCGTGGAAGTCTCGTGCCTGTTGGATGCGGCTGGTGAGTGCCTCAGCCGGTGATCTGCGGCGCATGCACGCCGTGATCGCCTGCGTAGGGATTGCGGCTGGGAGGCGTCCAACCCGCGAGCGCCTCCTTCTTCGGCCGGTAGATCTCGACCTTCAGCGGGTAGCAGTTCCAAGTGTCGCCGGGCTCGCGGATGGCACAGTCGCCGGCCGGGCATGCGGACAGCGCGCCGATCACGTCGATCTCGGCGAAGAACTCGATGAAGTCGCCGCGCCGTACCGGGCTCGCCTTCTTGATGTACTGGTGCGTCTCGCGATCGAAGCCGGTGCACATGAAGACGTTCAGCACATCGTGCACCCGATGCTCGGCTTCCGGGATCGGCATGCCGAGGTGCTTGACCATCGAGCGGATGAGGTTCGAATGGCAGTAGTGGTGCGCGTCGGTCCCGCGCAGCATGCGATTGATGTAAGGATCGCAGCGAGTGCCGATTACGTCGTGAATGCCGCAGCCATCCTCGTCCCAGCCGTACCATTGCAGGGTGTCGTAAGTGATGGTCGCCATCGGCCTCAGGTACGGCATCGAGCTCCACAATCGGTCGCCCACCGTGAGATGCGTGGCGTGGATCGCCCGCGTCTTGCCGCTGTAGAAGCGCTCCTGGAGATCGTGCTTGTTGAACAGATTGAAGTCACCGACCTGGGGCTCGTCGGGGCAGATGATACGGAAGAGGTAGCCGGCCGGTACGTCGAATGCCTCGGCATCGCGCGGGGCGACGGTGAGCTCGGAGACCTTCTCCATCCCTTCGCGGACCTTGTCGTAGAAGGCCATGTCTGCGACGGGACGACTGGCCGTCGGATAGACCGGACCCTTGCGCTTCTTCCGGCGTTGCTCAGCGTCGGCCGGCTCAGGGACAGAAGGCCGCGGGCTCATGGCCACTCCTCACTTGTTGGTTTGACGTCGACGGCGGCGGGCTTGCAAACACCGCGCCGCGCGGGCCGGAAACATCGTCGCGCACGTTCTGACATCGCCACCCGCGACTTCCGGCGATCGGACACTCCATGCTCAGGCAGCCCCCGGCAGGGGCTCGGCCACCGCCGTCATGAAGCGATCTACGATACGCGCCGGGAAGCGCTCGGTGGTTCCGACGGCAGGCTTGTCGTCGATCGACGCTCCGATCAGGCGCGGACCGCGCTGGACCAGCGCCTGAGAGATCAGTTCGTCAAAATGTGCTTCGCTTCGGGCCCACTGGCTCTGTGACAGGCCGCACCCCTTGGCGACGGCGACGATATCGGTGCCGCGTGCGGTTGCGGTCGGCTGCGCCCCGGTGATCTGGTAGCAGCGATTGTCGAACACGACGATCGTCAGGTTGGCAGGCTGCAGCGCATTGACGGTCGCCAGGCAGCCCAGCTGCATCAGCAAGGAGCCGTCGCCCTCGAGTGCGATGACATGGCGCTGCGGCTGCGCCAACGCGACGCCGAGCGCAATTGGCACGGCGAGGCCCATGCTGCCCAGCATATAAAAGTTCTCTGGCCGCTGGCCGGCGCACCAGAGGTCGAAGTTCGTATTGCCAATGCCGCCGATCACCGCCTCGCCCTTTGTCAACTTGCCGACGAGGCGTTTGGTCAGGGCAAACCGATTGAGGGGCTCGTTCGGTGCGGCTTGGGTGGCGGATTCTTCAATGGCCTGCACGGGACGCTCCTCACGCTGCGAATTTCTTGCCGCCGGTCAGCAGCGGCGAAAGAATAAAGAGGACGGGCGCGCGCGTGGTGAAGGCCTGCTTCATCCCGCGGTCGACGGTGAATTCGAGCTCCTCTGCGCGCGTGATCGTGTGGGTCTCGATGCCGAGCGACTCTGCGACCGGTCGCATCGTCCGGCAGACGTGGACCTGACCGATGTTGAACTCGCCCATCGTGCCGCGCTCGGAAACGAACATGACGGTCGGGATCTGGTAGGGCACGGTGAGCGAGGCGAGCGCGTTGGCCAGCGTCGCGAAGCCACTCGTCTGCATGAGGATCGCGTTGCGGCAGCCCGCCATCCAGGCACCCGCCGAAATGCCGACCGCTTCCTCCTCGCGTGTGACGACTGCGGTGCGGAAGAAGGGATCTGCTGCCAAGCCTGCGATGAGCGGTGTGAGCACCCTGTCCGGCACGTAAGTGACGAGCTTCACGTCATTGGATTTCAACGTGCCTTTGACCGTTTCATACCAAGCTTGCTGCACGCGACCATCCCCACCGTCGGCAAATCGTCCTCAACGATGTTAGTCATATTGTCAACAATCCTGTCAACCAGAAAAGGCCCATGTTCGGGATAGGGGCGTCGTGCAGCGTCTCCAGCCTGCCCGCGTCCCGCTTTTAGGACACGGCGTGCCGTTGCCGACGAATATCGGAGAATCCTGAAGTCGACGGACTGTACGACGCTTCCCGGACCACCCTCTGCGAAGGCCGCCATCAGCTCGCGGGGGCAATAGAACGTATCGCGGACTACTCCGCGGCCTTCGTGAATCCCTGGTCCTGCCGCAAGCGGAACAGCCGCACGGCTTCGGCATGGGCGGCCTGCGCCTCGGCCGACATCGGCGTGCCGAGCCGCTTCTCCGGCAGGAAGTGGCCGTAGCGGTCCTGGCCGCGCACCAGGAGCGCCGACGGCTTCACCGGGCCGAGCGGACGCACATGGGCGGGGATGAAGCTGATGCCCAGCCCCATGCGGCGGTCGTCGTTGTCGTTGCCCGGCGAGCAATGGACGAGCGCGGTGTGATGCAGCGAGAGCTCGCCGGCCCTGAGCGGCATCGACACGCCGGTCTCGCCGTCGAAACGCTCGCTGATGCCCTGGCCGCGCTTGATCATGTTGTGGGTGCCGGGCCGGTCGTCGTGCTCGATCATCGGCAGGGTGTGCGTGCCCGGGATCACGCGCATGCAGCCCGCCCGCTCCGAGGCCTCCGACAAGGCCACCCAGGCCGTCACGTGCTTCAGCGGATCGAGGAAGAAGTAGGCGCCGTCCTGGTGCCAGCGCACATAGGCCGGCGTGTGTGCCTCCTTGATCCACATCGTCGAGTGATAGACCAGGATATCGGGCCCGATCACGTCCTCGACCGCATCCAGCACCTTAGGGTGGTGCACCAGCGCATCCGCCCAGCGATAGAGCAGGTACGACTTGCTCTTCTCCGGGAAGTCGAGCGGATGGCCTTGCTGCTTCTCCCAGTATTCGAGATCGGCGCGCAATTCGCGCACTTCCTCCGGCGAGAGCACCGGCACGGGAAATGCAAAGCCTTCGCTTTGATATTGCTCGACTTGGGTAGGCGACAGGATCTTGGGTGTGCTTTGGGGCATCGCAGTTCCGCGGTTGGCGGTTGTCGATCGATGGTCACTATCGTAGCGTCGCGCGCTCGGGGACTGAAGACAGAGGCTTCACATGAAAAGACAGATCACACCATCCGTTTCGCGCCGCGGCTTCGTCGCCGGCACCACTGCGCTCGCCGGCAGCCTCGCCGCTCCGTCCGTGCTGCGCGCCCAACCCGCCGCCATCAAGGTCGGCCTGATCCATCCGGTTACCGGCTTCGTCGCCTACAACGGCCAGCAGGGGCGGCTCGGCGGCACCATGGCGATCGAGGACATCAACAAGGCGGGCGGCATCAAGTCGATGGGCGGCGCCAAGCTCGAGGCGCTGCTGGGCGACAGCCAGTCCAAGGTCGAGGTCGGCGTCGCCGAGGTCGAGAAGATGAACGAGCAGGGCGTGGCGGCCTATATCGGCTGCTTCCAGAGCCCGGTCACCATCGCCGCCACCCAGGCGGCCGCCAAGTACAACACGCCGTTCCTGGTCGACGTGGCCGCGTCGGACGTGATCGTCAATCGCGGGCTCAAGAACACCTTCCGCCTGATGCCGGGCTTCGGCGTCTGCGTCGACGACGGCATAACCAACCTCGGCAACATCAACAAGGCAGCGGGCAGCCCCGCCAAGACGGCGGTGATCGTCCACGAATCGGGCGAGTTCGGCACCGGTACGGCCAAGCTCCTGGCCAGCAAGCTGCCGTCGATCGGCATCGAGGCCAAGGAAGTGATCGCGCACGACAACCCGACGCGCAACTTCGACAACATCGCGCTGCGCATCCGCTCGATCGCGCCAGACATCGTCATGATGTCGAACTACCAGAACGAATACATGCTGCTGGCGCGCACCCTCTTCCAGCAGAAGGTCAACGTCGCGGGCTTCTATTCGATCCTGGGCGGCGGCTTCAACTACAAGTTCGTCAAGGAGATGCCCGACGTCTCGCAGTACATGATGGACGTGAACCACTGGTTCAATCCCAAGAGCGAGAAGGCGCAGGCGCTCAAGAAGCGCGTCGAGGCGGGCGGCGCCCTCTTCACCTTCGAGGTCTATCTCGGCTACTCGACCGCCATGCTGCTGGCCGATTCGCTGGAGCGCGCGGCCTCGGCCGACAAGGCCAAGCTCACCGAGGCGATCGCCGGCTCGACCTTCAAGGCCGAGCTGATGCCCTACGGTCCGACCAAGTTCGTCAACGGCCAGAACCAGGGCGCCAAGCCCGCCGTCATGCAGTCGATCAAGGGCGACATCGAGGTGATCGCGCCCGAGGAGTTCGCCTCGGCCAAGCCGGTGTTTCCAAAGCCGAAGTTCTGACGAAGCCCCAAGGGATAGACACGGGGCGTGCTCGACCCTCAGATCATCTTCGCCGGCGTGCTCAACGGCCTGCTCGCCGGCGGCATCTATGTGCTGGTCGCCGTCGGCCTGACGCTGATCTACGG
>JAEZIF010000534.1 GCA_023416135.1 Pseudomonadota bacterium | reverse complement strand
ATGTCGATCATCTCCTGGACCTCGCCCAGGCCCTCGGGTAGGATCTTGCCCGCTTCCAGGCTGACCAGCCGCCCCAGCGCATCCTTGTTCGTGCGCAGCACGTCGCCGAAGATGCGGATGAGCTCGCCCCGGCGCGGCGGCGGTACGGTCCTCCAGCTTTGGAAGGCCGCGACGGCACGGGCGACCGCCTCCGATACCTCCGCGCCGCTGGCGCTCGCCACGCGGCCGATCTCGCCGCCGTCGACGGGGGAGAAGCTGGCTAGGTCGCCGGCAGGCTCGCCGGCGGCGTCGGGTGAGGCAATGCCCAGCGCCTGCCAGATCCGTTCGACTTCGATCTGCGAGAAGCGCTCGGCCACGTCCTGCCCCTTTTCCGCCCTCAGCCCAGCTCTTCGATCCAATTGTGGGGATCGGGCGCGGTGCCGCGCTGGACGTCGACCAGGGCGGAGCGCAGGCGCATCGTCAGCGGACCAGACGACTGGCCGCCGATCGAGAAGCTGCCTTCTGCGCCCTTCACCATGCCGATCGGCGTCACCACCGCGGCGGTGCCGCAGGCAAAGGCCTCGCGGAGGCGGCCGCTGCGTGCATCGGTGCGCCACTGGTCGATCGAATAGCGGTCCTCGCGGACCTTGATGCCCTTGTCTTTGGCGAGCGTCAGCAGCGAGGAGCGTGTGATGCCGGGCAGGATCGTGCCGCCGAGCGGCGGCGTCACCAAAGAGCCGTCGTCGAACACGAAGAAGATGTTCATGCCGCCGAGCTCCTCGACCCACTTCTGCTCGACGGCGTCGAGGAACACGACCTGGTCGCAGCCGTGGCGCGTCGCCTCGGCTTGGGCGAGCAGGCTCGACGCATAATTGCCGCCGCATTTTGCGGCGCCCGTGCCGCCCGGCGCCGCGCGGGTGAACTCCTGCGACACCCAGAGCGACACCGCCGGCGCATCGGTCTTGAAGTACGAGCCGACCGACGAGGCGATGACGATGAAAAGGTAGTCCGACGACGGCTTCACGCCGAGGAAGATCTCGTTGGCGAACATGAAGGGTCGGATGTAGAGGCTGCCATCGCCGTCCGGGATCCACGCACGGTCGGTCTTGACCAGGAGGTCGCATGCCTCGAGGAACAACTCCTCCGGCAGGCTCGGCATGGCGAGCCGCTCGGCCGACTGCTGGAAGCGCCGCGCATTCTCGATCGGGCGGAACATGGTCGCCCCGCCATCCTTGGTGCGATAGGCCTTCAGCCCTTCGAAGACTTCCTGCGCGTAGTGCAGCACGGCCGCCGCCGGATCCATCGGGATCGGCGCGCGCGGTTCGATGCGCGCGTCGTGCCATCCCTTGGACTCGTGATAGCGGATGGTCACCATGTGATCCGAGAACACGCGGCCGAAGCCGGGATTCTTCAGGAGCTCGGCGCGCTTGTCGGCGGGCACCGGCGACGGATGAGGATGGTGAACGAACTGAAGCTTGGTCTTGGACATTTTGCTCTCGGATGTTTGTCTGGACTGTAGCACAGGAAGTCAGGCCGCCCGGTCGACCGGCGGCACGAGATGCGTCGATTCGCCAAAGCCCTCGCAGTCGGGCGTCCTCACCAGTTTCTGGAAATCCGCCATCAAGGTGCGTGCGACCGGACCGGCCTGATAATGATGACCGTCGAGCGAGCCGACGGGCACGATCTCGGCCGCCGTACCGCAGAGAAAAATCTCGCTCGCAAGGCTGAGTTCTTGCGGCTTCACCGTGCGCTCCTCGATCGCCCAGCCGCGCTTCCTCGCCAGCCCCATGACCGCGCGGCGCGTGATGCCGTCGAGAAAATTCTCCGGTGTCGGCGTAACCAGCGTGCCGTCGATCACCAGGAAGATGTTGGCGCCGGTCGATTCGGCCAAGTCGCCCTTCCAGTCGAGCATCAGCGCGTCGTCGAAGCCTGCCTTGAGCGCCCTGTCCTTTTCGATGCCGCAGATCAGGTAGAGGCCCGCCACCTTGGCGTGGCCGGGGGCGAAGTCGGCTGCCGGCCGGCGGTATTTGGCCATGGTGACGTTGATGCCCGCGTCGCGCGCCTGTACCGACAGCGGGCCTTCCGGAGCCCACGGCGCGATGGCGAGATGCACGGTGGTGCCGATGGCCGACACCCCCATCACCTCCGACCCGCGCCAGGCGATCGGCCGCACATAGCCCCACTGCAGGCCATTGGCCTTCACGACGGCGCGCGTGGCGTCTTCGATCTGCTGGTGCGTCCAGGGGATTTCGTAGTCGAGCAGGCGCGCCGAGTTGATCAGGCGCTGGCTATGGGCGGCCAGCCGGAAGACGCGGCCGTCATAGATGCGTTCGCCCTCGAAGACGGCCGAGCCGTAATGCAGGGCATGCGTTAATACGTGGATGCGGCTGTCGCGCCAGGGCACGAGCTTGCCGTCGAGCCAGATGAAACCGTCGCGGTCATCCATCCCTGAGGACATTGCTGTTCCTCCTATCTAATTATTCCAAATAAGTCGTTTGGAGTCATATAGAGGCAATCTTCTATCCATATAGGTAAGTATTACTGACCTTGTCAATATGTCCGAAGGACTTCGCTGGCGGCGATGTAGAATCGACCAATGGGTCATTCGCACGCCGGACACACGCACGGGGGCGGCACCGCCGGAGGCCGGCACAAGGGCAAGCTCAAGGGCGCGCTGGCGCTCACCGCCGGCTTCATGGTGGTCGAGGCGGTCGGCGGTTGGCTGACGGGCAGCCTGGCCCTGATCGCCGACGCCGCGCACATGCTGACCGACGCTGGCGGGCTCGCGCTGGCGCTGATCGCCATCCGCTTCGCCGAGCGGGCGGCGACGCCAAAGAAGACCTACGGCTATGTGCGCCTGGAGATCCTGTCGGCGCTGCTCAACGCCGTGGTCCTGCTGCTGGTCACGATCTTCATCCTCTACGAGGCGGTCGATCGCTTCATCAATCCGCCGCCGATCCTGGCCGGACCGATGCTGGCGGTGGCCCTGGTCGGCCTTGGGGTCAATCTCGCCAGCATGAAGCTGCTCGCCGCCGGATCGAGCGAAAGCCTGAACGTGAAGGGGGCCTATTTCGAGGTCTGGAGCGACATGCTGGGGTCGCTCGGGGTCATCATCGCCGCCCTGATCGTCATGTTCACCGGCTGGCGGCTGGCCGACCCGATCATCGGCGCCGGCATCGGCCTCTTCATCGTGCCGCGCACCTGGTCGCTGATGAAGCAGGCGATCCATATCCTGATGGAGGGCACTCCGCCCGAAATCGACCTCGCGCTGCTGGAAGGCGCCATCAAGGAGATTCCCGGCGTGCTGTCGGTTCACGACCTGCACGTCTGGACCATCACCTCGGGACTGGACGCGATGAGCTGCCATGTCGTCATCGCCGACATGGCGCGGACGCGCGAAACGCTGGTGCAGGTCAACGACGCGATGAAGGCGAAATTCAACCTGACGCACACGACCATCCAGATCGAGGACCAGACGCTGCGCGACGCCGAAGGACATCGGCACCTCTAAAGAAACGGCAAGATTATGTCGGAATGGCGAGCCGGTCCCGCCAACATCGGCTACTCAGGATGCTATAATCGGCCGACGCACGAGAATCGGCATAGACCGAGACAACACGTAGATCACATGGTGGAATCGAAAACTCCCGCTAATCCGCTGTTCCTGCGCGAGGAAGAGCTGCGCCAGGGCATAGAGCTGATGTTTTATGCCTATCGCGACTTCACGTTCGAATCCGACCAGCAGCTCAAGCGCTACCAGCTCGGTCGGGCGCACCATCGCGCGCTCTATTTCATCGGCCGCCATCCCGGCCACACGGTTGGCCATCTCCTGTCGATCCTGAAGGTCACCAAGCAGTCGATCTCGCGCGTGCTGAAGGATCTTCTCGAGCAGGGCTACGTCGAGCAGAAGAGCGGCGCGCGCGACCGCCGCGAGCGCCTGCTGTGGCTCACCGAGAGGGGCATCAAGCTCGAACGCGAGCTGACCGACCGCCAGAGCCAGCGCTTCGCCCGCGCCTACCGCGAGACCGGCGCCGACTCGGTCGAGGGCTTCCGCAAGGTGCTGTTGGGGCTGCTCGATCCCGCCGAACGCGCCGTCGTCGACAAGCGGGTGCGCGGGCCCCGGTGAGCCTCATGGATGCCTCGGCCGACAAGCCGCACATCCTGGTCGTCGACGACGACACCCGCCTGCGCGAGCTTCTGCGCGCCTTCCTGTCGAAGAACGGCTTTCGTGTCACCGTCGCCAGCCAGGCCGCCGAGGCCCGCGAACGGCTGGGCGTGCTCGATTTCGACCTGATCGTGCTCGACGTCATGATGCCGGGGCAGACCGGCCTCGACTTCGCCGCCGAGATCCGGCGCAGCGACGACGTCCCGATCCTCATGCTGACGGCCATGGGCGACACCAAGGATCGCATCGCCGGCCTGGAGACCGGCGTCGACGATTATCTCGGCAAGCCGTTCGAACCGCGCGAGCTGCTGCTGCGCATTCAGAACGTCCTGAAGCGCAATCGCACCGTGGCGGCGCCGACTGGCGAGCCGCAGCGCCTTGTCGTGTTCGGCCCCTTTCAGTTCGACCACGAGCTGGGCGAGCTCGCCCACGAGGGCAAGCGCGTGCCCCTTACCGACGCGGAGACCGCGCTGCTGCGCGTGTTTACCACTCGCCTCGGCGAGGTTCTGAGCCGCGAGACGCTGTGCAGAAGCGTCGGCTTGGCGGTCAACGAGCGGGCCATCGACGTGCAGGTCACGCGTCTGCGGCGCAAGATCGAGCCCGACCCGTCCTTCCCGCGCTACCTGCGCACCGTCAGAGGCCAGGGCTACCGTCTGGTCGACGCATGAGCGCGACGGTCGATACATGATCGTGAGCGCCGCCCGCGATCTCTTCGAGAGCATCGCCCGCTTCGCCGATCGGCATTCGCCCCAGACGCTGTTCGCCCGGGCGCTGATCATCATCGTCGTGCCGATGCTGCTGCTGCAGGCGCTTTCGGCGTGGTGGTTCTACAGCCAGCGCGGCGACAACGTGACAAATCGGCTGGCCATCCTGCTGGTGCGCGACCTTCGCATGCTGATCGCGCTGCACGGCGAGTTTCCGGACGACGCCCATCGCGCCTGGATCATCCGGCGCTCGGCCCAGGACCTGCTGCTCTATGTCAGCTTCCGCAAGGGCATCGTGCAGCCGTTCAGGGAACCCGAATACTTCGACATCGCCGCCCGCGAGGTCCAGGGCGCGCTCGAGGCCGACCTCAAGCGCCCGTACTACATCGATAACAACATCGGCGGCGGCCAGATGCTGATCGAGATCCAGCTCAACGACGGCGAGGTCATGGACGTGCTGGTGCCGCATGTGCGCCTCACCTTCGGCTCGAGCTTCGCCTACGTCATCGCCCAGCTCGGCCTGGCCCTGGTGCTGTTCGGTCTCGCCATCTGGTTCATGCATCGCGAGCTGGTGCCGATCGCGCATCTCGGGGTCGCGGCCGACGCCCTGGGCAAGGGACGTGACGTGCCCGATTTCGCCTTCGCTGGCGGAACGCGCGAAGTGCGCAACGCCGCCACCGCCTTCCACACCATGCGCATTCGCCTGCGCCGCTCGATCCAGCAGCGCACCGAGATGCTGGCCGGCGTCAGCCACGATCTCAGGACGCCTCTCACCCGCATGAAGCTATCGCTGGCGCTCCTGCCCGATTCGCCCGAAACCAAGGAGCTTTCGGACGACGTATCCGACATGGAGCGCATGATCGAGGGCTACCTCGCCTTCGCCCGGGGCGAGGGCGACGAGGATCCGATTCCGACCGATCTTTCGGAGATCCTCGAGGATGTGGCCGCGGGCGCACGGCGCGACAACGCCAATGTCGAGGTCACCTGGCAGGGCGACATGAACGTCACACTGAGACCGCTCGCGATCAAGCGCTGCCTGACCAACCTGGTGTCCAACGCGCTGCGCTACGGCACGATGGTGCGGCTCCAGGCGAATCGCGGCCGCACCTCGGTCGAGATCACCATCGACGACAACGGTCCAGGCATTCCTCCCGACAAGTACGAGGACGTGTTCCGGCCGTTCTTCCGCCTCGACGAATCGCGCAACGTCGACACCGGCGGCGTCGGCCTCGGTCTCACCATCGCCCGCGACGTGGCGCGCAGTCACGGCGGCGACGTGGCGCTCGCGCCATCGGATCTGGGTGGCCTGCGCGTCACCGTGAGAATTCCGGTCTGAGGTCTGCACCGGGGAAATGGCCTCAACCGGCCCTTGACAGAGAGGGCCCTCAGCACTTTCTTTCATGGCGTCCGAGGGGTGTCCGGTTTCCGCCAGGGAGCCGGGCTGAGACAGCCAGTGGGGCTGAACCCTTTGAACCTGATCCGGGTCATGCCGGCGAAGGAACGGGAGTTAGCCATTGGTCAAGCCAACCACCATTGTCATCGGCGCCGGCGTTGCCGGCCTCGCCTCGGCGCTCGAGTTGGCCGACCGCGGCTTGGCCGTCGAGGTGATCGAGCGCGGCCGTGCATTGGGTGACGGCAGCTGCTCATGGATGGCGGGCGGCATGCTGGCGCCGTGGTGCGAACGCGCCACCACCGAGCCCGAGGTCGCCGAACGCGGTGCCCCGTCGATCGACTGGTGGGCCGAGCGCTTCCCCGACACGATGCGCCAGGGCAGCGTGGTCGTGGCGCAGCCACGCGACCTGCCCGACCTCACGCGCTTTGCCCAGCGCACCGAGCGCTTCGACTGGCTGGATGCCGATGGCCTCGCCGCCCTCGAGCCCGATCTCGCAGGCCGCTTCCGGCGCGCGCTGTTCTTTCCCGGCGAAGCCCATCTCGATCCGCGGCGGGCGTTGATGGCGCTGGCGAAACGCCTGCAGGAAAGGGCTGTCGCTATTCGCTTCGGGGTCGAGCTGGCGCCGCAGGACGCCCGTGCCGACGTCGTCGTCGACTGCCGCGGGTTTGCCGCCCGAGACGCCCTGCCGGACCTGCGCGGGGTGCGCGGCGAGATGGTGGTGGTGCGCTCGCCCGACGTGTCGCTGCAGCGGCCGGTGCGCATGCTGCATCCGAGGATGCCGCTCTACATCGTGCCGCGCGGAAACGGTCTGTTCATGATCGGCGCCACGATGATCGAAAGCGAGCGGCGCGGCCCGGTCAGCGTCCGATCCGCCGTCGAGCTCCTGAATGCAGCCTATGCCCTCCATCCGGCCTTCGGAGAGGCCGAGATCGTCGAATTGGGCGCCGACCTGCGGCCGGCCTTCCCTGACAACCTGCCGGCCGTCAGGCGGAGCGGCAACGTGCTGCACGCCAACGGCCTGTTCCGTCACGGCTTCCTGCTGGCGCCCGACCTCGCGCGCCGCACCGCGGACGCCGTCCTGTCGATGATTCAACCGGAGACCAGCCATGCGGATTTTCCTCAACGACGACGCGCGTGACGTCGACGCGGCCACCCTGGCCGCGGCCCTCGAGTCGCTGGGCTTTGGCGGCCGCAAGATTGCGACGGCGGTGAACGGCCGCTTCGTCGCGGCTGCGGCCCGGCCCTCCACCAGGCTCAGCGACGGCGACCGCATCGAGGTCGTGGCGCCGATGCAGGGAGGTTGATCTTGTTCTACGGCACAGAGCTTTCCTCGCGCCTGCTGCTGGGAACGGCGCGCTATCCGTCGCCCGCCGTCCTCGAGCGCGCCATCAAGGCGTCGGGAGCGGAAGTCGTCACCGTCTCGCTGCGCCGCGAGGGCGGCAACGCCCGGTCCGGCCAGAGCTTCTGGCAGTTCATCCAGTCGCTCGGTCTTCGCGTGCTGCCCAACACGGCGGGTTGCCATTCGGTCAAGGAGGCGGTGACCACCGCCCACATGGCGCGCGAGCTGTTCGACACGCCGTGGATCAAGCTGGAAGTGATCGGCGATGCCGACACGCTGCAGCCCGACGTGTTCGGCCTGGTCGAGGCGGCGCGCATCCTCGCCCAGGACGGCTTCGAGGTATTTCCCTACACGACCGAAGATCTCGTTGTCGCCGACCGCCTGGTCGAGGCCGGTTGCCGGGTGCTGATGCCGTGGGGCGCGCCGATCGGCTCGGCGCGCGGGCTGAACAACGTCTATGGGCTGAAGTCGCTGCGTGCGCATTTCCCGGACATCCCGCTGGTGGTCGATGCCGGATTGGGCGTGCCTTCGCATGCCGCGGCGGCGATGGAGCTGGGCTACGACGCCGTGCTGCTCAACACCGCGGTGGCCGAAGCGGGCGATCCGGTAGAGATGGCGCGCGCCTTTGCGCTCGCCGTCGAAGCAGGCCGGGCCGCCCATCTCGCCCAGCCGCTCGAGCCGCGCGACATGGCACAGCCGTCGACGCCGGTGATCGGCAAGGCAGCCCTCGGAAGTTAGCGGGAGGCAAGTGTGCTCGATCCTTTCTATCCCGTCGTTCCGGATGTGAGCTGGGTGAAGCGCCTCGTGCCGATCGGCACGCGGCTGATCCAGCTTCGCCTCAAGGACCAGCCGGCGGACGCGGTTGGCCGGCAAGTGCGCGAGGCGCGCGATATCTGCGTCCTTCACGGAGCCGATCTCGTCGTCAACGACTACTGGCAGGCGGCGATCGACGCAGGCTGCAGCTGGGTACATCTCGGCCAGGAAGATCTCGTGGACGCCGACATCAAGGCGCTGCGTCGCGCCGGCATCAGGATCGGTGTCAGCACCCACGACCATGCCGAGCTCGACAAGGGCCTTGCCGTCGATCCCGACTATGTGGCGTTGGGCCCCATCTGGCCGACCCAGCTCAAGCAGATGCCGTGGGCGCCGCAGGGCACTGACCGGCTGGGCGAATGGAAGCGCCTGATCGGCGGCCGGCCGCTGGTGGCGATCGGCGGCCTCACGATCGAACGCGCCCTGTTGTGCCTGAAGTCCGGTGCCGACATCGCCGCCGTGGTCGGTGATGTCGTCAATAGCCGCGACCCCGAGGGACAAGCGAAGGCATGGATCGCCGCCACGAGGAGGACGCCATGAGCGATCGCTACGCACGGCAGACGGTGCTTCCCGAGGTCGGTGGGGCGGGACAGGCGAGGCTCGCCGCCGCGTCCGTTCTGGTGGTCGGCGCCGGCGGCCTGGGCTGCCCGGTGCTGCAGTATCTCGCCGGTGCCGGCGTCGGCCACCTCATCATCGTCGATCACGACACGGTCGAGGAGACCAATCTCCATCGCCAGCCGCTCTATTCGATGGCCGATATCGGCAGGCCGAAGGCCGAGACCGCGGCGGCGGTGCTGACGCGCTTCAATCCGTCGGTCGAGGCGACGTCCGTGGTGGCGCGCCTGACGCCGCAGAATGCCCCGGCGCTGGCGGCCGGGGCCGATCTGGTGATCGATGCCGCCGACAGCTTTGCCGTCAGCTACATCCTGAGCGATGCCTGTCAGGTCACGGCCAAGCCGCTGGTCAGCGCCTCGGTGATCGGCATGACCGGCTATGCCGGCGCTTTCTGCGGCGGCGGGCCGAGCTATCGCGCGGTCTTTCCAGACGTCTCGGTCGATGGCGGCACCTGTGCCAGCGTCGGCGTGCTGGGCACGGCCGTTGCCGTCCTGGGCGGCCTGCAGGCGCATCTCGCCCTGCATCTGCTGCTGGGGCTGGAGCCAGGCGTGCTGGGCCGCGTCGTCACCTTCGATGCCAGGCGCCTCGTCTTCGGCGGCTTCGGCTTTGCCGGCACCCCCGAACCCGACCGGTACGTGCCGTTCATTGCGCCCGAAGCGGTTAGGGCAGGCGATCTCGTGGTCGACCTGCGCGGTCCCGACGAGGCGCCCGAGCCGTTCGCCGGCGGGCGGCGCCTCAGTGTCGAGACGATCGAGGACCTGTTCGCGCAACCGCCGCCCTCGGCGCGCATTGTGCTGTGTTGCCGCAGCGGCCAACGAGCGCTCGCCGCCGCCGACCGGTTGCGCGAGCGGGGCGCGGTCGATCTGGCATTGGTGGCGTTGGGCTGATCGTGCTCTTGCAACGGGCATCGCCATTCCTCTCTGTTCTTGGAGGTCGCCATGGCATTGCATACGACGGACAGGAGCGTTCTCGGCCATATCGAGCAACTCGTGGCCGAAGAGAAGAGACTCTATGCCGAGAAGGAGATGACCGACGCCCAGCGCGGCCGCCTGGCCGAGATCAATGTCGAGCTCGACCGCTGCTGGGACCTGCTTCGCCAGCGTCGCGCGCTGCGCGAGTTCGGCTGCGATCCTGACGCGGCCGACGTGCGCCCGGCCCGCGTCGGGGAGAATTACAAGGGCTAAGCATGATGGGGCCGGGTGATTTCCACCCGGACCCGTCATGTTTACCCCGGTCCGGCGCCCTGCACCCCGACATAGAGGGCGTAGAGCGACTGGCTCGCTGCCATGAACAGGCGGTTGCGCTTCGGTCCGCCGAAGCAGACGTTGCCGCAGATCTCGGGCAGGCGTATTCGGCCCACAAGCTTGCCCTCGGGGTTCCAGACCGTGACGCCGCTGTAGCCGACGTTGCGGCCGGCGTTGCTTGACACCCAGACGTTGCCGAACACGTCGCAGCGCAGGCCGTCGGGTCCGCACTTGATGCCGTCGATCATGAAGTCGCTGAAAAGCTTGCGATTGGAGACCTTGTTGTCCGTGCCGACGGCGAAGGAATAGACCTCGCCCTTGCCGCCCGGCCCGCTGTCGCCGGGGCCCTTGCCGGTGCTCGCAACGTAAAGCGTTTTGTAGTCGGGCGAGAAGCAAAGGCCGTTGGGGTCGGGCACCTGCTCTTCGGTGATCACGAGATCGACACGTCCACTGGGATCGATGCGATAGCAGTTGGTCGGCAACTCGCGCTTGGCCACGGTGCCGATGCCGGGCGGCTGTCCGAGACGCGGGTTCAGCTTGCCGTCGGGATTGCTGGGACCACCCGCGACATCGGGCGTTCCTTCATAGAGCTGCCCGCCATAGGGCGGATCGGTGAACCAGTAGCTGCCGTCGGGATGGGCCACGACGTCGTTGGGCGAGTTCAGCTTCTTGCCCTCGAAGGCCTCGGCCAGCACGGTCGCCGAACCGTCGAGCTCGTAGCGCACGACGCGCCGCGTCAGGTGCTCGCATGACAGCTGGCGACCCTGAAAGTCGAAGGTATTGCCGTTGCTGTTGTTCGACGGGGTGCGAAAGACGCTGACGCGGCCGTTGTCCTCGATCCAGCGCAGCTGGCGATTGTTGGGAATGTCGCTCCACACGAGATAACGGCCCTGCGCGTTCCACGCCGGCCCCTCCGACCACAGCGCGCCGGTCCACAGCCGCTGGATGGGAGCGTTGGGCTGGCGCAGCGAATCGAAGACCGGATCGACGGTGATGACGTCGGGATCCGTGAAGTAGACATTGGGAGGCGCGTTCGGGCCGAAGTCGCGCGGTGGTGTCGTGACGGTTGAAGGTGGCGTGGCAGGGCCCGCCGGCGCCGCCGCGGGCGGCTGCTGGGCGAAGGCCCGGCTGGTCACGATGGTCGCTGCCGTCACACCGGCTGCACCGACAAGCGCGCGACGCGACAGCGTCGCTCCGCCCTTGTCCCCGAATCGCTTCGATGAGCTCATGAGCGTCACTCCCAACGGTTTCTCGTTGTGTGAAATCTATCAAGACGAAGAAGTACGCGGACGCACACCTGAGTGGCTGTCAGCTACTGGGATTACTTCTTCTCCCAGCGCGCTGCAGCGGTGTCGTCGCCCTCGTGGGCGCCGACCCATTTC
>JAEZIF010000509.1 GCA_023416135.1 Pseudomonadota bacterium | reverse complement strand
GCCGCGTCCTGCCCTACGTCGAAGGAGGCGCGCTTGCCGTGGCGTTGGTCGTTCCCGTCGCGCTCGGCGACCGCACCGACCTCGTCACGCTCGCCACCAACGTGCTGATCCTGTCGCTGCTCGCCATCAGCTTCGATCTGTGCTGGGGCCTTTCGGGCATCATGAGCTTCGGCCAGGCGCTGTTCTTCGGCGTCGCGGGCTACGTCATCGCCCTGGTCGGCCGCGACCTTGAGTTCAGCCAGCTGTGGGCGACGCTGCCGCTGGCCATGCTGGTCGGGCTGCTGCTTGCCGGGCTGTTTGCGGCCTTCCTGCTGCTCGGCCGCAAGCCGCCGACCAGCATCTTCGTCGCGCTCGGCACGCTGACCGGTTCCTATGCCGCCGAGCGGCTGGTTTCCGGCTGGCAGTATGTCGGCGCCGGCAACGGTCTCTCCTCCGTCAAGCTGCTGCAGCTCGGCGACTACGAGTTCGTCGAGGGCACGGCGTTCTATTTCCTGGCGCTGATCGTCCTCGTCCTGGTCTATGCCGGCGCGCGCTTCCTCAAGCGGTCGCAGCTCGGCCTGGTGCTCGCCGGCATGCGCCAGAATGAGGAGCGGCTGGCCTTCTTCGGCTACCGCGTCCAGCTCTTCAAGGCGCTGGTCTTCTCCCTGGCCGGCATGGTCGCCGGCCTCAGCGGCGCGCTCTACAGCTATCACCAGGGGTTCATCGGTCCAGGCAACATGGGCCCGGGCCTGTCGACGACGGCCGTCATCTATTGCCTGTTCGGCGGCTCGGGCACGCTGATCGGTCCCGTGCTCGGAACGGCGACGGTCGAGGTGCTGACCTACGTGCTGGCCGACATCGACGCCATCAAGCGCATCTGGCCAGTCATCCTCGGCCTGGTGCTGCTGGCCGTGGTGATGTTCCAGCCCAAGGGGCTGCTTGGCCTGTTCGTCTCCGATCGCGAGCGCATCGGGTCTTACGGCCGCCGCCGCGGCGACAGCGGCGGCTGACATGGCGCTCCTGGAAATCCGCAGCGTCAGCAAGACGTTCCGCACCCTGCGGGCGCTGGACGGCGTCGACATCGACGTGCAGGCCGGCACGTTCCACGGGCTGATCGGGCCCAACGGCTCGGGCAAGAGCACGCTCCTGAAGGCGGTCGCCGGCGCGCATTTCGCCGACTCCGGCAGCATCGTCTTCGACGGACACGACATCACGCGCGCGACACCTTATGAACGCGCCCGCCTGGGGCTCAGCCTCAAATTCCAGATCACGGCCGTGCTGCCCGAGCTGTCGGTCTACGACAACGTGCTGCTGGCCACGCAGTCGGGCGAGAGCCTGCCGCGGCTGCTGCTGTCGCGGTCGCGCCGCGCCCTCGACGGCGAGATCACGGCACTGCTGGAGCGCTTCCGGCTGGTCGATCGCGCCCATGACCTGGCGGGAGAGCTCAGCCACGGCCAGCAGCAGTGGCTCGAGATCGCCATGGCGCTGGCGCTGAAACCGCGGCTGCTGCTGCTCGACGAGCCGACCGGCGGCATGAGCCCCGAGGAGAGGCGGGTGACCGGCACGCTTCTGCAGCCGATCAAGACGCAGTGCACCCTGATCATCGTCGAGCACGACCTGCATTTCATCCGCGACATCTGCGATCGGCTCACCGTGCTCGACCAGGGCAAGGTGCTGGACCACGGCGATGTCGAGACCATCCAGCGCTCGCCCAAGGTCCAGCAGGTGTTCACCACCCGTGTCTGAGCCGGCCTTCCTCGAGGTCGCGGGCCTCAGCGCCGGTTACGGCCGCAGCCAGGCGCTTTTCGGCGTCTCGCTGAAGGTGCCGGCGAAGGGCGCGGTCGCGATCCTGGGGCGCAACGGCGCGGGCAAGTCGACGCTGCTGAAGGCCCTGTTCGGCGAGCTGCCGCCGATGTCGGGCACGATCCGCTTCGACGGCGCCTCGATCGAAGGCGAGCGTGCCGAGCAACGCGTCCGGCGCGGCATCGGCTATGTACCGCAGGAGCACGCGATCTTCGCCAAGCTCACGGTGCGCGAGAACCTGTTGCTGGGTTGCGTCCGCCAGCCCGATCGCTCGGGCATGGACTATGTGCTCGATTTCTTTCCCAAGCTCGCCCAGCGGCTGCAGCAGACGGCCGGCACGCTGTCGGGCGGCGAACGCAAGATGCTCGCGATCGGCCGCGCCGTGCTCGGTCGGCCGCGGCTCCTGATGCTCGACGAGCCGACTGAAGGCGTGTGGGTCGGCGTGATCGAGGAGATCGCCGGGCGCCTCAAGCAGCTCTCGCGCGAGATGGCGGTCATCCTGGTCGAGCAGCACATCGAGCTCGCGCTCGAGGTCGCGAACCACGCCTATGTGATGGACCGCGGACATGTCGCGCTCGACGGGCCGGCCGCCTCGGTCAGGGTCGATCCCAAGCTCATGCACCACCTTGCGCCGTAACCGGTTCGACCCAGGAGGAAACGATGGCCGTTCAAGTCCCCACCGAAGAGCAGTTGCGCGAAATCGCGGCCGATGTCGGCCTGTCGCTGACCGACGCCGACGTGAAGTCCTTCATCGACCTGATGCGGCCGAGCGTGGCGGCCTACAACGTCGTCGATGCCATGCCCGACAACCTGCCGCGCGTGAAATATCCGCGCACGCCGGGCTACCGGCCGACCGGTGACGAGAACAAGCACAACGCATGGTACGTCAAGACCAGGGTGGAAGGAGCGGCGCGCGGCAAGCTCAAGGGCAAGACGGTCGTGCTGAAGGACAACATCATGCTGGCCGGCGTGCCGATGATGAACGGCGCAGCGACGCTCGAGGGCTATGTGCCCGACATCGATGCCACCGTCGTGACCCGCATCCTCGATGCCGGCGGCACCATCGTCGGCAAGGCGCATTGCGAGAACTTCTGCCTGTCCGGCGGCAGCCACACCAACGCCACCGGCCCGGTGCACAATCCCTACAAGATGGGCTACTCGGCCGGCGGTTCCTCGTCGGGCAGCGCCGTGCTGGTGGCGTTGGGCGAGGCCGACATGGCGCTGGGCGGCGACCAGGGCGGCTCGATCCGCATGCCGTCGTCGTTCTCCGGCACCTACGGCATGAAGCCGACGCACGGGCTGGTGCCCTACACCGGCATCATGCCGATCGAGGTCTATGTCGACCATACCGGCCCGATGACGGCGAACGTCGCCGACAACGCCCTGCTGCTCGAGGTGCTGGCCGGTCCCGACGGCTACGATTCGCGGCAGATCAACGTCAAGACGCATCCCTACACCAAGGCGCTGCAGGGCGACATCAAGGGCCTCAAGATCGGCCTGGTGAGGGAGGGCTTCGCCCAGGCCAACGCCGAGGCCGACGTCAATGCCAAGGTGAGGGCGGCCGCAAAGGAATTCGAATCGCTCGGCGCCACGGTGGGGGAGGTCTCGATCCCCATGCACATGGTGGCGCCCGCCTTGTGGATGCCGATCGGCACCGAGGGCCTGACCCAGACGATGATGTGGGGCGACGGCTACGGCGTCAGCCGGCCGGATCTCTACGTCACCAGCCTGATGGACTTCCATCGCAACTGGCGCAACCGCGCCAACGAGATGTCGGAGACGACCAAGCTCTTCACCATGCTCGGCACCTACATCCGCCGCTATTACGGCAGCCGCTACTACGGCAAGGCGATGAACCAGACGCGGCTCCTGACTGCCGCCTACGACCAGGCGCTGGGCGAATTCGATCTGCTGATGATGCCGACCACGCCGATCAAGGCGAGCGAACTGCCGCCGGCCGACGCGCCGCGCGAGCTTTATGTCGAGCGCGCGCTCAACATGATCTCCAACACCGCGCCGTTCGATATCACACACCATCCGGCTATGGCCGTGCCTTGCGGCATGTCCGACGGTCTGCCGGTATCGCTGATGCTGGTCGGCAAGCACTTCGACGAGCCGACGATCTACAAGGCCGCCTTCGCCTTCGAGCAGGCCGGCAATTGGAAGAAGATGTAGCGGCGGTTTCCAAACCGCCGCAGGCGATTACTGACGCAACGATATCGAGGCCAAGGCCGAGCCCATAAGCCAGGAAGGCGACATTACTGGCCAGTGCCGTCAGCCGCAGCGGAATGAGGTCCCTCATGCAGAACGCTGCGACAACGAGACCGGAAGCCAGAAATCCCACGGAGTCGAGAAGGTTCACCAGCCCACCCGTTGCCCAAGCCTGGAAATATGCGAGAACAGGGACGAGATCGTCGAACGTACGTACTCGGCACGCCGGTGTTGCGCGCGCACCCTGTAGACTGCGATGTCGATCGAGCTGTCCCTCTTGTAACGCGCCTCGGTTTTCATCGTGCTTCCCGTGTGTCGGTCCAATCCACCGGGAGCGATAATAGGGAGGCGATGTGTCGAGGCCTTTATCGGCGGTGTGACAGCCGTGTAACGGTCGCTGCTACTGGCCGTAGCAGGTCTACCCTTCGCTGCACGCCGACGTTAGTGTCGGTCATTGCACGGCAGGCTCGCTGCAACCTGCCGATCATCCAGTCACCAGCTAACAGGAGGCGGCAATGGCGACCAGGAAGGCGACGGCCAAGAAGAGTTCAGCAGTGAAAGCCGTCACGCTCGCAGACATCCAGGAGACGTTCGGATCGAGAAAGGGAGCGCGCATCACCGCTTCTTCAGCTCAGAAAAAATACGACGCCAAGTGGGACAAGTTCGAGAAAAAGACGCTGAAGAAGGTCGACAAGGACATCAAGAAGACCATCAAGGAGATGAAGCAGATCACGATCTAGGCCGGCCATGGACCACGCCCTGCCACGCCAGGCACCTTTGCCGGCCGAAGCGACGTCGGCGGACGGCGCTGGAAACGGCGGCGCCCTCCATCCGGAGTCGTTGCTGCGCATCCCGCTGCTCGCGAAGGTGTTCGACGATCCGGCGATCACCATCGTCCGGCGCGGCATCGACGCGCGCTGAAAGTACGAGGAGGCGATCGAGACGCGCGTTGACGGCTTCAATCCGCTACGCGGCGCGGTGTTCATGGGTGCCCATTCGCGGCTCGATGGATGGCTTCCTCATCGCCGCGGCTCGGCTCGCCCTTTCAACGAAGGCTCCGTCTTTCGGACAAGCGCCTCGACGGGCCGATCGGGTGCGACGAGGCATGGAAGCAGCGGCTCGTTGGAGAAGTCGGCGAACGGTTGTGGGCCAAGGTCAAGCACGGCGAGATGTGCGCGGCGGGTCCGCGCCTCGATCCGGAGTGCAGCTGGCAGGCTCCCCTCAGCCGTGCGCCGGACTTTCGCTTCCTCAATCTCAACCTCTGTGAGCCGCTCTCGGCTGCCGTCGTCGAGTGCATGCCGAAGGAGGCCTTCGAATTCCTGTTGCGCCAGTACATCGCCCGCTATGACTACGAGTCGTTCCCTGGCGAGACCCTGGGAGTCTTCACCCTGATGCGTGACCAACAGGACCTGTCGATCGGCGACCGGCTGCTGCGAGGGATCGAGCGACTGCCGGGAGGCCCCGCCGAGCCGCGCGACCTCTTCTTCTACAATTGAGGGCGAGCCGTTCATTCTCGACGGGGTTCTCGACGGCGCCGCCGCGCGCAAGATCCACACGCATTTTTCGCGCCTGCCGATGACGCTCAGCGACTCGGACCGCCCGGACACCCGAGACATCCGTCACCTCAAAGACGAGTTCGACCGAGCGGAGTGGGACGACCACCCGGCGCTCCTCATGCTGACGGGCGCGGCTCGCGCCTTTCTGCGGGAACGGCGTATTGCCTGCGGTTCGACCTACCGAATCTATGCGAACTTCAATCTGCACGGCGATTTCCAGTTCGCGCACGAGGACGGCGAAGGATGGACCGCTCTCGCCTTCATCAATTCTCGGTGGGCCGAGGACTGGGCCGGGGAACTCATCCTCTATCCCGATGGTCCTGGTCCCATGCCTTTTGCGTGGCGCCTCGGCCCGGACGCATGGTCGTATTCGACGGCATGATCCGCCATCGAGGCGGTGCGCCGTCGAAGTTGTGCACCGAGGCGCGCATCAGCCTCGCCATCAAGTTCGCGCCCGCTAGCCAGCAAGCAAACGCGGCAGGGGAAGGTCGCCGGCCAGGATCTGGGCACTGACGGCCTCGACTGTCTGGCGGTTGGACATTGCCGCGCGCCGCAGGATACGGAAGGCTTCGGCCTCGCCGACCTGCGCCTGGTTCATGATCTGCAGCATGGCCGTCAGCAGCAGGCGCCGCGAGCGCAGGCGCTCCTCGGCCGACGTCAGCTTGCGGCGCATCGCCTGCAGCGTTGCATACTGGTGGGTGGCGATGGCGAGCGATGCATAGATGCCGGTCGGGCGAATCGGCTTCATCAGGTAGGCCGACGGCTGGCGCGCCAGCATGGCTTGCAGGCGGCTCGGTGTCTCCGAGCCGATCAGGGCCACCGCCGGCAAGCCGATCTCGCGATGGGCTTCCTCGGCCTCCGCAGCCTGCTCGCTGTCGGCGTCGAAGAAGAGAATGTCGACGCAGTCGTGGGATGACGCCGGCGAATCATTGACGGTGACTTTGAGCCCCAGGAACTCGAGCTGGGTCTGCAACACCGTGCGGTCCCGTCCCGGCGGATGCTCGATGAGCGCATGCAGGCCGCGGAACGAGCGCGAATTCCGGCGGTTCACTTGACCACCCGCAGGGTCTGGCGGGCGACCGCTGCGCGCTCGGGCCTGCCGCGTGCGCCGCGCGCCAGGTCATCGAGGTCGAGCCAGGTCAGGTAGGGGTCGGGTTTCACGGGCGCCGGCGCCGTGTCGAGGATCTCGAAGCTGAAGCCTGAGCGCGAGCGCGCGAGCCGCGGCGTCAGGTAGCAGTGGTTGTTCTCCTCGTCGACGTGGACCAGGCCTTGGGGCGCCTGCAGCTCGTCGCGCCAGGCCGCCGCGCGCACGACATGGACGTCGGTCGAGCCGCCGCGGCGGATGGCGCGCGCCAGCAGCAGGCCGCACAGGTAGGAGGCCTCGGCGTCGACCGACGGCAGGTTGCTGCTGCCAAACATCTCGCGGTAGCGGCGCACGAAGCCGCGGTTTTCCGGCGTGTCGATGCTCGCGAAATAGACCGACGAGGTGATATGGCCGACCGAGGCGCGCGGCCCGATCAGCCGCAGCTCGGGCTCGCACAGGCTGCAGCTCAGGATGGTCGGACGCGGCAGGCCCGGGCTGCGCGCCTGCTCGCGCGCGAGAGCGCGATGCAGGTCGCGATAGAAGCGGTAGCTCGCTTCGCCCACCAGGGTGTTGAAGACGATGGGCGGCCGGCGTTCGATGATCTCGCGCACGATGTGGTCGATGCCGGTGTCCGACAGCGCGACGAGGCGCTTGGCGACGATCTCGCCGCCGGCCGCCGTCACGATCTCCTGCAGCACCCGGTTGGTCTCCCAGGTCCATAGATAGTTGGCGCCGACGCAATAGACGCTGGTACCCAGGTTCTCGATCATGTGGCGGGCCAGCGGCACGACATGCTGGTTGGGCGCGGCGCCGACATAGATCACGTTGTCGCTGTTCTCGAAGCCTTCGTAGCGGGCCGAGTGCCACAGCAGGCGGTCGTAGCGCTCGATCAGCGGCAGCACCTGCTTGCGCGATGCCGAGGTGTAGCAGCCGACGATGTGATGCACGCCCTTGTCGCGGATCAGGAGCTCGCAATGCTCCTGGTAGTTCTGCAGGTCGCCGCCCGGATCGAACACCAGGGGCGCGAACTGGAAATCGAACTCGGTGCCGGAGTTCACCTGCTCGACGGCGAGCGTGAGGCCGTTCAGCATCTCGCGACCGACCAGGCCGTACGGTCCCGTCAGCGAGTAGAGCACGCCGAGATGGACGGTTTCGCGTCGACGCTTTGCCATGTTGCCTGTCACCCCGCGCCGACGGTGGCAGCGCACGGCAGCTTGCGTCAAGGCGCATTGCTCGCGGCGGCAAACGCGGTTGACAGTTGTGACAGCGGACGGGAGTATCGCGAGCCGCACGCGCGCCGGACAACGGCGTCCATCATGGCGCGCAACGGTCGATGCGGGTGGACACGCCATCCGAGACAGAAATCAGCGAGGCTGACCAGCCTCGACGGCAACAAGGCCTGGAGGCTCCGCAAGGAGCCGATGGGCCTTTTTTTGTTTGGCACGCGTTTTGTCTGGCGCAGCGGACGAGGCGCAACGGGGGCGACGGACGATGACGGTGAGGCTTCCCAGCATCGAGCAGCTCAAGGACATCTCGCAGACCTTCGGCCTCGCGCTGGCCGACGAAGATCTCTTGTCCTTCCGCGAGCTGATGCGCGGACCGATCGCGTCCTGCGCGCGGCTCGATCGGCTGGTCGAGCCTAAGCTTCCCGTGAAATACCCGCGCACGCCGGGATACCGGCCGCCGCCCGAGGAGAATCCCTACAACGCCTGGTACTGGAAGACCGAGATCAGGGGCGCCTCTTCGGGCCTGCTGGCGGGCAAGGCAGTCGCCATCAAGGATAATATCTGCGTCGCCGGCGTGCCGATGATGAACGGCTCGCAACTGCTCGAAGGCTACGTGCCCGAGATCGATGCGACGGTGGTGACGCGCATCCTGGACGCGGGCGGCACGATCGCCGGCAAGGCGGCCTGCGAGGACCTGTGCTTCTCCGGCGCGAGCCACACCTCCGCCACCGGCCCCATCCTCAACCCGCACGATGTCAGGCACAGCGCCGGGGGATCGTCCGGCGGCAGCGCAGCCGTCGTCGCCGCCGGCGACGTGCCTATGGCGCTGGGCGGCGACCAGGGCGGCTCGATCCGCACGCCGTCGAGCTGGTGCGGAATTTATGGGCTGAAGCCGACCTGGGGCCTGGTGCCGACGACGGGCTCGATGCCGATCTCCTACTCGGTCGATCATTGCGGCCCAATGTGCGCGTCGACCGAGGACGTGGCGCGGCTGCTGACCGTGATCGCCGGCCACGATGGGCTCGATCCGCGCACCCAGCTTGCCCGCACCGACGACTACCTCGCCGCGCTAGGAAAGGGGTTGGCCGGGCTGCGCATCGGCGTGCTGAAGCAGGGGTTTGGCCATCCCGAGAGCGATCCCGAGGTCGACCGCATCGTTCGCACGGCCATCGACTCGCTGGCGGCGGCCGGCGCCACGGTCTCGGAGGTCTCGATCCCGATGCACTACGAGGGGCCGCACATCTGGAGCGGCATCATCCTCGAAGGCGCGGCCGAGATGATGCTGAAGGGCTATGGCGTGGGCAACAACGTCGCCGCCTACTATCCGCTGTCGATGCAGGAGGCATTCGCACGCGGCATGGCCTCGCGCCTCAACGATGCCTCGGAAACGGTCAAGCTGGTGCTGCTGCTGGGCGAGTATCTCCACCGGCATTATCACAACCGCTACCACTCGAAGGCGCAGAACCTCAGGGTGCTGCTGCGCGACGCCTACGACCGGGCGCTCAAGAACGTCGACATGCTGGCGATGCCGACCATTCCCTTCACCGCCACCCCCATTCCCGAGCCGGACTGCGCGCGCGAGGTCTATGTCGATCGCGCGCTCGACATGCAGGCCAACACCTGTCCTTTCGACGTGAGCGGCCATCCGGCCTTCACCGTTCCCTGCGGCAAGAAGAACGGACTGCCGGTCGGCCTGATGCTGGTCGGACGCCATTTCGAGGAAGCCCGGTTGATCCAGGCCGCGTCGGCCTTCGAAGCGAGGAAAGAATGAGCAACGATCTCCACTATCTCGACCTGGTCGACGTCGCCCGACGCATCAAGGTGGGTGCGGTCTCGCCGGTCGCGCTGACCGAAGCCATGCTCGCGCGCATCGACAAGCTCGATGGCGGCCTGAAGAGCTACGCCACCGTGACCGCCGACCTCGCCTTGAAGCAGGCGCGCGAGGCGGAGGCAGAGATCGGGCGCGGAGCCTGGCGCGGGCCGCTGCACGGCGTTCCGATCGCCGTGAAGGATCTCTGTTACACCAGGGGCATTCCGACCGCCGCCGGCATGGCCATCCACAAGAACTTCACGCCCGAGCACGATTCCACGGTCGTCGAGCGCTTTGCCCAGGCCGGCGCCGTCCTGCTGGGCAAGCTGCAGCTCACCGAAGGCGCTTTCGCCGACCATCACCCCTCGGTCCCGCCGCCGGTCAATCCCTGGAACAAGGATCACTGGTCCGGCGCCTCTTCGAGCGGATCGGGCGTGGCGACGGCGGCCGGCCTCTGCTTCGCCTCGCTCGGCTCCGACACCGGCGGCTCCATCCGTTTCCCGTCCGCCGCCAACGGCGTGACCGGCCTGAAGCCGACCTGGGGGCGGGTGAGCCGCTACGGCGTCTTCGCGCTGGCCGAGTCACTCGATCATATCGGCCCGATGACGCGCAGCGCCGCCGACGCCGCGGCTGTCCTGGGCGTGATCGCGGGCGCCGATCCCAACGACCCGACGGCCGTGCAGCAACCGGTGCCCAACTATCTCGCCGGGCTGCCGCGCGGTATCCGCGGCGTCAGGATCGCCGTCGACCGCGCCTTCAACACGACCGGCGTCGACAAGGACATGGTCAAGGTCGTCGACGATGCGATCGCCGCCTTGCGTGACCTCGGCGCCGACATCCGCGAAGCCAGGTTCCCCTCGCCGGATCGCATCGTGAAGGACTGGCTGCCGCTCTGCGCCGTCGAGACCGCCGTGGCGCACGAGGCGACCTTTCCCAAGCACGCCGACCAGTACGGGTCGGGGCTGCGCGGCCTCATCGAGCTGGGCCGCGGCCTGTCGGGCCTCGACCTGACCAAGATCCTGATCGCGCGCGCGGCCTTCCGCGGCGAGGTCGAGGCGTTCTTCCAGGATGTCGACCTGCTGGTGATTCCCGCCCAGTACGCCGCCGCGCCGACTACCGCCACGATGGCGACCCTGGGCGAGGATCCCAAGGCGCTGGAAATGCTGCTGCGCTTCACCTCGCCCTTCGACGTCACCGGCAGCCCGACCATCACCTTGCCCGGCGGCTTCACCGCCAAGGGCCTGCCGATCGCCTTCCAACTCGTCTCGCGTCCCTTCGAGGAGGACCTTCTCCTGCGCGGCGGACACGCGTTCCAACTCGCCACGGACTGGCACAAGCGCCGGCCGCCGGTCTGAACAGGGGAGCAGGGCGGAGCCATGGGCTACAACAACTGGATCTCGCAATCGATCATGAACCGGCGCGGCAGCGCCGGCGGCAAGACGGGCAAGACGCATACGCTCACCGAGGAGCAGCAGGCTGAATTCCACTTCACCATCGGGCCCTACTCGAAGCCCGTGCTGAGCGTCGCGCCCGGCGACCGCATCGTGGTCGACACGCGCGACGCCTTCAGCGGCCGCATCAAGACCGAGGCCGACAAGCCCAGCGAGAAGATCCGCCTGCCGTTCGCCAATCCGCAGAACGGCCCGATCATGATCGAGGGTGCCGAGCCGGGCGATGCGCTGGCCGTCCACATCGAGGACATGGTCCCGCGTGGCGAGCAGCCGCGCGGCACCTGCGCGCTCATTCCCGAGTTCGGCGCGCTCACCGGCACCTATTACACGGCGACGCTGAACCAGCCGCTGCCCGAGATCGTGCGCAAGATCCTGGTCGACGAGACGACGGTGCACTGGAGCGACAAGGTCAAGCTGCCCTACAAGCCGCATATCGGCACGCTGAGCTGCTCGCCGGAGATCGATTCGATCAGTTCCCTCACGCCCGACAATCACGGCGGCAACATGGATCTGCCGGACATGGGGCCGGGCACGGTGACCTACCTGCCGGTCCGCGTGCCGGGCGCGCGATTGTTCATCGGCGACGCCCATGCCTGCCAGGGCGACGGCGAGGTCTGCGGCGTCGCCGTCGAGCATGCCAGCACGACGACCATCCGTGTCGACCTCGTCAAGCGCTGGACCATCGAATGGCCGCGGCTCGAGGCCGAGGATTTCATCATGGCGATCGGCAGCACGCGCCCGCTCGAGGATGCCGCCCGCATCGCCTACCGCGAGCTGATCCGCTGGATGGCGGCCGATTACGGCTTCGACCAGCTCGACGCCTACATGATGTTGAGCCAGTGCGGCCGCGTGCGGCTGGGCAATTTCGTGGATCCCAAATACACGGTCGGCGCCGCCGTCCTGAAGAAGTACCTGCCCTAGGGGCAAGAAGGAGGAGGTCATGAGGTTATCAGGACGAACGACGAGGCTCGGTGTCGCCGCCGCGGCATCGCTGGCGGTCGCCATGGCGCTGTCGCCGGCACAGGCGCAGCAGCCGCCGATCAAGGTCGGCTTGCTCGAGGACGTCTCGGGCGACATTGCGCTGATGGGCAAGCCCAAGCTCAACGGCTCGCTGCTCGCGGTCGAGGAGATCAACAATGCCGGCGGCATCATGGGTCGCAAGATCGAGCTCATCCATCTCGATCCGCAGATGGACAATGCGCGCTACCAGGAGTTCGCGCGGCGCCTGCTGCAGCGCGACAAGGTCGACGTGCTGATCGGCGGCATCACCAGCGCCTCGCGCGAGGCCATCCGCCCGATCGTCAATCGCACCGACGTGCCGTACTTCTACACCAACCAGTACGAGGGCGGCGTGTGCGACGCCAGCACCATCAGCATCGGCGCGGTGCCGGAGCAGCAGTTCTCGACGCTGATCCCGTGGATGACCGAGACCTTCGGCAAGAAGGTCTACACCATCGCCGCCGACTACAATTTCGGCCAGCTCTCCGCCGAGTGGACGCGCGACCTGATGAAGAAGCAGGGCGGCCAGGTGATCGGCGAGGAGTTCATCCCGCTCGGCGTCTCGCAGTTCGGCCAGACCATCCAGAACATCCAGAAGGCCAATCCCGACTGGATCATGACCCTCAATGTCGGCGCCTCGCAGGATTCGTTCTTCGAGCAGGCGGCCGCCGCCAAGCTTGCCTACCCGATGGGCAGCTCGATCAAGGTCATGCTGGGCTTCGAGCACAAGCGCTTCCCGCCGCCGGCGCTGGCCAAGATGCACGCCACCGCCAACTGGTTCGAGGAGATCGACACGCCGGCCGCCAACGACTTCAAGAAGCGCTGGCGCGCCAAGTTCCCGAACGAGGCCTACATCAACGACATGGGCTACAACGCCTACACGGCGCTCTACATGTACAAGGCGCTCGTCGAGAAGGCGAAGTCGACCAAGAAGGCCGACCTGCGCAAGGTGATCGCCACCGGCGAGGCCTGCATCGATGCGCCGGAGGGCAAGATCTGCATCGATCCGAAGAGCCAGCACACCTCGCATCAGATGCGGCTGATCGGCGTCAATCCCGACCACTCCGTGCGGGTGATCAAGGATTTCGGCCTGATCCAACCCTACTGGCTGGGCGAGGTCGGCTGCGACCTGACCAAGAACGATCCGAAGACGCAGTACTCGCCGAGCAACCTGCCGAAGAAGTAGTGTTGCTGTCGACCCCGATCATCCTGGCGCGCCCTCGGGCGCGCCGGTCCGCGTCCATCGATTCCGTGCGCTATGTTCGCTGAAGCCTTCTCGATCGCGTTCCAGTTCGCCGACGTATTCGCCTTCCTGATTCTCGCCGCCGCCGGGCTCGCCATCATTTTCGGGATGATGGGCATCATCAACATGGCGCACGGCGAGTTCATCACCTGCGGGATCTACGTCACGGTGATCGCCGTGCAGCACGGCGTGCCCCTGCCGCTCGCCCAGGCGTTCGGCGCGGTGTCGGCAGGCCTCGTCGGCATCGCGCTCGAGCGCACCATCATCCGGCATCTCTATCACCGCCCGCTCGATTCCATCCTGGCGACCTGGGGCATCAGCCTGATGGTCACCCAGGGGATGCTGATCGTGCTGGGCTCGAGTTGGCAGGGCATCGGCACGCCGCTCGGTAGCTTCAAGGTGGGCGACTACAGCTTTTCGGCCTATCGCCTGGTGCTGTTCGGTGCCGCCGTCGGCGTCCTCGCCGGGCTCTATCTCATCTTCATGCGCACCGGCTATGGCGTGATGGCGCGCGCCACGATGCAGAACGCAGCGATGGCCAAGGCGCTCGGCGTGCGCACCGAACGCATGTATGCCATCAGCTTCGGCCTCGGCGCCGCGCTGGCCGGGTTGTGCGGCGCGCTCTACGCGCCGACCATGACGCTCATCCCGACCATGGGCATCACCTTCATCATCGAATCGTTCGTCACCGTGGTGGTCGGCGGGGCCAATGTGCTGCTGGGCACGGCGCCAGCCGGCATCCTGCTCGCGGTCGTGCGCACCGCGCTCAACGCCTGGTACGGCCAGATCGCCGGCCAGATCGGCCTGCTGATCACCGTCATCATCGTCATCCGGATCCTGCCTGAAGGTGTGTCCGGCTGGCTGTCGCGCCGGGAGCGCTAGGACCGACATGGCGATGCTGCGCAAGCTGAACGGACCGCAGACCATGGGCAATGGCCGCGCCTTCTGGGCAGGATTCGCCGTGATGCTGGTGATCGCGCTCCTCTATCCGGCGGTGGCCGATCCCTACGATGTCGGCAACGTCGCCTATCTCCTGATCTTCACCCTGACGGCGCTCGGCCTCTCGCTGATGTGGGGCTACACCGGCATGTTCTCGTTCGGCCAGACGGCGTTCTTCGGGGTGGCGGGCTACAGCTACGGCGTGCTTTCGATCAACCTGGCGGCCAGCGGGGCCATGACCCTTCTGTGCCTGCTGGGCGCCATCGCCGTGGCGGCGCTGTTCGCCGCGCTGCTGGGCTACTTCCTGATCTACGGTCGCGTCAGCGGCGTGTTCTTCGGCATCGTGACCTTCGCAACGACGCTGGCGCTGGCGGCCTTCTTCGGCCAGACCGCCGGTCCGGAATGGGCGATCGGCCAGGCGCGCTTCAACGGCTTCAACGGCATGATCGGCATGCCGCCGCTCGAGCTGCCGTCGTTTGGGGAAGTGATCGTCCTCGAAGGCAATGCGCTCTATTACTTCGTCCTCGGGCTGCTGCTCGTGATCTACCTCGGCCTGCGCGTGTTGGTGAACAGCCGCTTCGGCAACGTGCTCGTGGCCATCCGCGAGGATCCGCTGCGCACCGAGCTCCTGGGCTACGACGTGCGCAAGTACCAGCTGGTGGCGTTCGTCATCGGCAGCTCGCTCGCCGCCTTGAGCGGCGGCCTCTACACCGCCTGGGGGCAGTTCATCCCGCCGGCGTCGATGGGCCTGCCGGCGGCCGCCATGCCGATCATCTGGGTGGCCTTCAGCGGTCGCCAGGACCTCACGGCGACGATGGTCGGCACCTTCCTGCTGCTGCTGATGTTCCAGACCATCACGGTCTACAGCCAGCAATATGCCCTCATCCTCATGGGCTTCCTGCTGTTGCTCACGGTGCTGCTCGTGCCCGCGGGCTTCGTGTACGGCATCGGCCGCTCCCTCAGCCAGATTGGCCGGCGCGACAAGCCGGGAATGGGGGCGGAGACGCGGCCGGCGATGAGGGCAGGGGCGGAGGGTTCGTCCCAATGACGGCCATCCTGCAGACCCGCGGGCTCGGCAAGCATTTCGGCGGCCTGTCGGCCGTCTCCGACGTGAACCTCGAGGTTGCCGCCGGAGAGATCCACTGCCTGATCGGGCCCAACGGCGCGGGCAAGAGCACACTGTTCAAGCTGGTGGCCGGAACCTACGTGCCGTCCGATGGCGAGGTGCTGTTCCGCGGCGAGAATGTCACGCGGCGCAAGCCCTATGAGCGGGTCGAGCGCGGCATGAGCTTCAAGCTCCAGGTGCCCAGCGTCTTCCGCGAGCTTCCCGTCACTCAGAACCTCGAGATCGCGCTGCAGCGCAAATCGTCGGGCCACACGCTGGAGCGGGAGAAGCAGCGCTTGCTCGAGTTCCTGCAGCTGCAGGACGATGCCGACAGGCCCGCCGGCATTCTCTCGCACGGCCAGCAGCAGTGGCTGGAGATCGGCATGGCGGTCGCCCTCGAACCCGCTCTCCTGCTGCTCGACGAGCCGACGGCAGGCATGTCGCCCTTCGAGACGGAGCGTACCGGCGAGATGATCAAGCGCCTCAATGCCGAGGGCATGACGATGCTCGTGGTCGAGCACGACATGACGTTCGTGCGCCAGATCGCGCAGCGCATCACCGTGCTGCATCTCGGCCGCGTCTTCGCCCAGGGCGGCATCGACGTCATCATTGCCGATCCGCGGGTCGAGGAGATCTACCTGGGCAAGGGCCATGGCCACTGAACCCGTGCTCGAGGTCGCCGGCCTGTGCGCCGCTTACGGCCGCACGCCGGTCCTGCGCGGCGTCGACATGACGATCGCCAAGGGCGAGATCGTCAGCCTGATCGGACGCAACGGCGTGGGAAAGACCACGACCATGCGCTGCCTGATCGGCTTGCTGCCCGCGACGTCGGGGCAGATCGTCTTCCTGGGACGGCCGATCACCGACCTGCCGGCCGACGAGCGCGCACGGCTGGGCATCGGCTACATCCCCCAGGGCCGCCAGGTGTTCCCGCGGATGACCGTCGAGGAGAACATCGCGGTGAGCCTGCTGGCGTCACCCGGCAAGGATCGTCGGCTGACCGATCTGGTCTACCAGTACTTCCCGATCCTCAAGCAGCGGCGGCGTCAGTCGGCCGGCACGCTGAGCGGCGGCGAGCAGCAGCAGCTCGCGATCGGCCGCGCCATGGTGGGCAATCCCCGGCTGATGCTGCTCGACGAGCCGTCCGAGGGCATCCAGCCCTCGATCGTCGACATGATCTGCGAGGTCCTGAAGTCCATCAGGGATCAGCTCGGCACGACGATCCTGTTCGTGGAACAGAATCTCGACACCATCCTGGCGATCAGCGAACGCTGCTATGTGGTCGACAAGGGCACGGTCGTCGCCGAGATCGGCCGTGACCGGCTGAGCACGCCGGAAGCCGTTCGGCAACACCTGCTGATCTAACTCGAAGCACTGCCTCCCGTCGCCGCCGCGGCTCACGGCGACATGTGGTAGGGCGGCGCGGCCCCTGCCGCCTGGCGCTCGACTTCCACCGGGATGATGGCGCGGCCGAGTTCCTTGGCATGCAGGTGGGTGGGCAATTCGTGGAACTGCCGCCGCGGCGGCGCCGGCTGTCCGGCCTCCACCACCGTCCGCACCTGCTCGCGCGCCAGGTCGGTGACGTGCGCTACGGCGTCCTTGTCCGAACGGCCATAGGCCGCGAGGTCGCCGAGGTCGGGAATGTGCGCGACGAACCGGCCGTCGCTTTCGCGGTCGATCGTCGCCCAGTACCAGATCCTGTACATGCGCTTGCCTCCTCGTGTGTCGACACGCGCTGCCCCCTCCATCGTGCCCAGATCGAGAGATGAGACGAAATTGGGGTGCCGGAGTCAAAGCTGAGTCGCTGCCACGCCCTTTCTCGAACGCCATTTCGCGCACGCACCCTGCCATGCAGGGCACAGGTTCCCGACCTGCCCAAATTCGCATCCTCCCCGGCGCCATGCTATTGAACGCCGGGCGCGGCAGGCACGTGGTGGACAAGGACGTGATCGCTTCGCTCGACTCGGGACAGCAGTCGTACGCCGCGTCGGACGCCCTGGGATACTGATCGATGTATCGCAGCTTTCTCTTCGCTCCCGGCAACCATGCGCGAAAGGTCACGAAAGTCTTCGACTGTGGCGCCGACAACGTGATCCTTGACCTGGAGGACGCGGTCGCCAAAGCCGAGAAGGTCGCGACCCGCGCGCTCGTCGTCGAGGCGTTGAAACGGGAGCGCCGGTGCGGCGCCTACGTTCGGGTCAACGCCTTCAATACCGAGTTCTGTTATGGCGACGCGGTGGCGGTGGTCGGTCCCGGGCTCGATGGCATCATCCTGCCGATGGTCGAGAGCCGCGAGCAGATCGTCGCCTTCGACTGGCTGATCGGCTCGCTAGAGCACACTCCGTTCGGCTGGAATCAGCCGAACGGAATGTGCCCTTCGAAACCAGAAACGCCCTCGCGCGCATTTCCGATCTGATGGAACCGCTCGCGGTTCCATCAGATCGGAAATCGCTCTCGAGCGCGAGCACGGCCTGTCGCCGGGCGCGATCGACATCATCCCCATCATCGAAACGGGCAAGGGTATCGCCAATGCGCGGGCGATCGCTGGGGCCGGTACGCGGGTGAAACGCATGGCCTTCGGCGCCGGCGATTACACCCTCGGCATGAACATGGAGTGGATGCTGGGCGAGGGCGAGCTGGCGCATGCCCGGGCGGAGATGGCTGTGGCGTCGCGCGCCGCCGGCCTCGAAGCGCCGATCGACACCGTGTGGGTCCACATAAAGGACCTCGAGGGTCTCGCGAGCTCGGCAAAGCGGGCAAGGCAGCTCGGCTTCCAGGGCAAGATGTGCATCTACCCCGCCGCAGGTCGAGCTGGTGAACCGCGCGTTCACGCCGACCGAGAAGGAGGTCGCTTTTGCGCGGCGCGTCGTCGCCGCCTTCGAGAAGGCCGAGCGTGAGGGCTCCTCGTCGATCCAGCTCGACGGCTTCTTCATCGACTACCCGATCGTCTACAAGGCGCAACGCACGCTCGACGCCGTCCGCGGCATCAAGAGGTGACATAGTCTACGCTTCCCGCGCCGCTCGCGATCGCTCAGATCACGCCTTCGCCTTCCAGGGTGCGGATGTCCGCGGCGGTCATTCCCAGCAGCCGGCCGTAGACCTCCGCATTGTGCTGGCCGAGGCCGGGGCCAAGCGTGTCGACGCCGCCCGGCGTGCCGGTGAGGCGAGGCACCACGTTCGGCACGGCCAGATCGCCGGCGCGCGGATCGCTCACGCGGGCGATGTTGCCGCGCGCCGCGTAGTGCGGGTCGCGGAAGAGTTCGTCGACTGATGCAACGATGCCGCATGGCACCTCCGCACGGTCACACAGTTGGACGGCCGCCTGTTGCGTGTGCTGCTTCGCCCAGTCGGCGACAAGGCCGTCGACCGCGGCGCGCTGCTTCTCGCGCTTGGCGATGGTGCCGTAGATGCCGTTGCCGGCCACCTCGGGATGACCCATCAGCTCGGCCATGCGGGCGAAGATCTTGTCGTTGGTGCAGGCAATGGCGATCCAGCGCCCATCGCCGGTCTGATAATGGCTGTGAGGGCAGACGTTGGGGGCCGCCGCGCCCATGCGCTGGCGGATGAATCCGACCTTGTCGTAGGCGGGCGCCATCTCGTCGAGGATGCGGAAGATCGGCTCGTAAAGCCCGATGTCGATCTGCTGGCCTCGACCGCTTGCGTCGCGCGCGCGCAGCGCCATCATCACCCCGAGCGCGCCGTAGAGCCCAGCCATGTAGTCGGCGAGCGTTGCCGAGCCCGGTGTCACCGGTGGCCCGTCCGGCTCGCCGGCCAGAAAGGAGATGCCGCCGAAGGCATTGCCGATCCGCCCGAACCCGGGCTTGTGGCTGTACGGCCCGGTCTGGCCATAGCCGGAGACGCGCAGCATCACGAGACGCGGGTTGGCGGCGCTCAGCACGTCCCAACCGAGGCCCCAGCCTTCCAGCGTGCCCGGCTGGAAGTTCTCGGTCAGTGCGTCGGCCTTGGCGACGAGTTGTTTGAGGATGGCCGCGCCCTTGGGCGACTTGAGATTGAGCGTCACCGATTTCTTGTTGCGCGCTTCCGACAGCCAGACCAGCGTGTCGCCGCATTCGCTGACCGTGCCGAGCCTGCGGCAGGGGTCACCGACCTTGGGCTGCTCGACCTTGATCACCTCGGCGCCGAACTCCGCCATGATGGTCGCGCAATAGGGTGCCGCGATGTAGGTGGCGATGTCGATCACACGCAGCCCGGCGAGCGGGCGGTTGTCGGGAGCACTGTCGGACACGATGCGGTTCCTCATAAGGCCTGAGCCACCTTGGGCATGACCTCGGCGGCGAACAGGTTGAGGGTGTCGACCACCTGGGAGTGCGGCATGCCGACCCAGTGCACGGAGAGGATCATGCGGTTGACGCCGAGGCGTCGCTTGTAGCCGACGATCTGCTCGGTGACCTCATCGGACGATCCCAGCAGGAAACGATCGCGGGTGAGCTCGTCGAAGGCGAGTGAAAGGTCGTCGTCTCCCTTCGGCATCGCCTTTTGCTGCCCCCATTGCTGGTAGACCTTGTACTTCTCTTCCAGGTATGGGCGCGCCAGGCGGACCGCCTCGGCGCGCGTGCGTGCAACGAAGATCTCCCGCATCAGCGGCAGCTCGCCGGGCATCGGCTTGCCCAGTTCGGCCAGGGCCTGCTTGTAGAGAGACAGCTGGCGCTCGATCGTGTCCATCCGCTGGTGCGGGTTGATGAACCAGGTGTCGGCCAGTCTCGCGGCCCGGCGCACCGCCGCGTCAGCATTGGCGCCGAGCCAGATCGGCGGGTGAGGTTTCTGGATCGGCTTCAGCGACACCGTGGCGCGATCCAGCTCAAAATGCGAGCCCTTCATCGAGACGTCGTTCTCGGTCCACAGTCGCTTGATGGCTGAAAGATTCTCCTCCAGGCGTTGCACGCGTTCCTGCGCGGTGGTGCCGAAGGCCTTGAATTCGACGTCGCGGTAGCCCAGCCCGGCGCCGAACACCAGGCGTCCACCCGACATGACATCGAGCGTCGCCAGTTGCTCGGCGATATCGAGCGGCTTGTGCAGCGACAGCAGGATGATGCCGGTGATGATGCGCATGCGCTCGGTCTCGGCCAGCAGTCGGGCGAGCAGCGGGATCATCTGGTATTGCTGCAAGGGCGCTGCCGCATAATGCATGCCGGTCAGCAGGTCTGAGAAGCCGAGTTGATCGGCCAGGCGCACCTGCGCCTTCACCTCCTCGAACCGCTTCCTCATGTCATCGCCGGCATGATACTGCCCGCGCACAAACAGACCGAAAGTCAGATCGCCCATCCTGTGATCCTATCGCCTGTTTCAATCCGCGTGTCGTCGCAGATGGGCCAGCAGCAACGCGTTGACCTTGTCGGGCTCTTGGTCCGCCGCATAGTGGCCGACGCCTGGCAGCACCTCGAAGTGATACGGGGCGTCTATGAATTCGCCCGTCCCTTCGGCTGCCACGCGACCCACCGTGTCATCGGCATCGCCCCAGATGTAGAGCGTCGGCACCTTGGTCGGGCCGAGCGGCTGGCGCGGCCCGCTGGACCGGTACCAGGCGAGCGCCGCCTCGAGTGCGGCCTCATTGCCTAGAACAGACATATGGGCATCGGTCGCCGCCTCGGGCATGCCCTGGCGCATGTGGCGCGAGCGCAACCATTCGCAATTGTTCGCCAGCAACTTCGGGACGGCGTCCGGCTCGAGGAAGGCCGTGTGATGTCCCGATCGCCGCTTCTGCTCACCGTCGGGCAGGGCGAGCGCGCGCAGGAACGAGGCCGGATGCGGCCGCGACAGCATGGAGAGCGAGCGAAGTCGCTCGGGATGTCGCGCCGCGATGATCCAGGAGAGGCTGCCGCCCCAATCGTGGCCGACCAGATGGAAACGGCTGCCGCCATGCCCTGCGGCGGCAACGATGTCGAGTGCGTCGCCCACCAGACGGTCGATGTGGTAGGCAGCGAGGTCCTTCGGGTCGGGACGAGCGCCGGGCGAATAGCCTCGCTGGTTGGGAGCGATCGCGAAATAGCCCGCGTCGGCCAGGGCAGGAACCTGGCGGTCCCAGAAATGCCGCGATACGCCGAAGCCGTGGAGAAGCAAGACCGGCACCCCGTCAGGCGAGCCCGCCAGGGAGCAATCGAATTCCAGGCCCGGCGCCGTCTTGATCCTGCGGACGTCCATTCACGCTTCCTCCAGGCCAGTGTAGTGGCCCACGTCCCGACTGACGATGTCCGTATTTGGGGCTGCAATTCCGGCCAGCGGGTTCAAGGGCGCAAGTGTCCGTGCCGAAGTCCTTCTCTCCCGGCACTCTCCAGCGCAGATAGAAGAGCCTGCAGAGGACAGTCCGAATGGAAACACTCCATATCAAAGGCTTTCCCGTCGAGACCCATATCGCAGGCTCGGGCCCGCCGCTTCTTTACCTGCATGCCGAACAGTATTTCGAGCAGGTCAGGCCTCATCTCGACGCACTCGCAAAGACGTGGCGTGTGATTGCGCCCCGCCATCCAGGCTATGGCGCGGCATCCAGTGCGGCCGACCTGCGGTCGGTCGACGATCTCGCCTACCTCTATCTCGATCTCCTGGACGAGCTCAGGCTCGACAACGTGGTTCTCGTCGGCGCGTCCTTCGGCGGATGGATTGCGCTCGAGATGTGCGTGCGCAATCGTGCGCGGCTTGCCAAGCTGGTCCTCGTCTCGTCGGTGGGCGTGAAGTTCTCCGGCCGGGAAGAGCGCGACTTCGCCGATCTCTTCTACATGCCCGACATCGAGGCCTTCCCGATGCTTTTCGCCGACCCGGAGCGCCATGCGCCCAACTACACGGCGATGTCCTCCGGGCAGCTGGAGGAACTCGCGCGCGAGCGCCACATGCTCGCCCACTATGGTTGGCGACCG
>JAEZIF010000493.1 GCA_023416135.1 Pseudomonadota bacterium | reverse complement strand
CGACCGGACTTGAACCGGCGACATCCAGAATCACAATCTGGCGCTCTAACCACCTGAGCTACGGCCGCCACCGTGGTCGCTCCCGCGAAGCGGCGCCTTCCTACGCTTGCCGGCCCACAGCGTCAAGAAACAGGCGGCGGCGGAAGAAGCCGGTCAATCGACTTGATCCAGACTTCGCGCGCATCCTCGACGGACAGGCCGGCGAATTCCCGCATGCGCGCCCAGCTCTCGAAGTCGATCAGACTCTCGATGGCGATCAGGGTCTGCTGACGTTCCGTGGGACTGAGGCTCGAGAGTTCGGGCTCGTACATCAACTCGATGCGCTTCAGGATCGCCTGTCGTATCAGCATGATCCTGGATTTGAGCTCGCCCGAATCGCCCTGGTTGACGTTGAGAGCCCGCCACAGCGGCAACCATTGCTCGCATATCCAGCTCCGCGTCTCGACGTGAGACTTGAGGCGGGCCAGGCGATCGCCGGAAAAGTCGCGTGCCACGGCCTGCGCCGTGCCTTGCGTGAAGGCGTAGTCCGTGGCCGCGACGCGCAGCGCATGCAGGTCGGGAAAGCGTTCGAACACCGAGCGCACTGAGTAACCCGCCCGCTCGGCGACGTTCGCAGCTGTCGGAATCTGCGGACTTTCGCGGAGCAGCGCCAAGTAGGCTTCGATGATCAGCTGCTTCGTGCGTGCACTGCGCAGGCGGCGGCCGTCGATACGGGAAGATCGGGAAGCGATTGCGGAAGACAACGTTGTCAAACCACGTCAGGCCGGCGGCCATTCGCGCCAACGGCCATGTTGGATGTTCTGCAAGCTGAAGGCCCCACGCGGAACATCCGCCAGCGAAACCCGCCGCTGCAATTATCGACTGTAATACTGCAAATTTTAACTGTCACTGCAATAACGTCGCGGTATCGCCAGCCGCACCTATGCGCTTCCTGGAGTCGGTGGCAGCAACCGGTCGATCGCCTGCCGCCAGACGAGACAGGCCTCATCGAAGGACAAGCCGAAGAACTCCCGCATGCGCGCCCAGCTTTCGACGTCGGTCAGGGCTTCGAGCACGATCACCAGATGGCGGTGCTCGGCGTCGGGCAGCGTCGAAAGCTCCGGCCCGTACATGAGTTCCAGGCGGGCAACGACCCGCTCGCGCGACAGGACGATCCGCTGCTTGAGCTCGGGCGAATCGCCCTGGTTGGCGATCAGCGACCGCCACAGCGGCAGCCAGCGCTCGCAACTCTGGCCGCGCGTCTCGACCTGGGTCCTGATGCGCGTCGCCCGATCGCCATGGCTGTCGCGGGCCGGCGCGAGCGCGGCGACCTGAACCAAGGCGTAGTCGGTGGCCGCAATCTGCAGCGCCCGGATGTCAGGGAAGCGCTCGAACACGGAGCGGACGGAGTAGCCGGCGCGATGGGCGATCTCGGCGGCCGTCGGCACCTGCGGCGAGTTCTCCTGCGCAAGTGCCAGGTAAGCCTCGATGATCAATTGCTTGGTCCGCTCGCTGCGCAGACGACGGCCGTCGACACGAGGGGGCCTGAGCGGTGTATCGCTCGCGCTCATCGCGTCGGCGTCGTCTGCGGCAGCATGCGATCGATCGTGCGCGCCCACACCGCGCACGCCTCGTCGAACGAAAGTCCATGAAGCTCGCGCATACGCCCCCAGCTGTCGAAATCGACCAGCGCTTCGAGCGCGATCAGCAGGTCGCGCCGCTCTTCGGCAGAGAGCGCTTCGAGCTCAGGCCGGTACATCAGTTCCATGCGCTTGACGATCGCCTGCCGGATGAAGCGCACGCGGTCACGCAGCTCCTCCAACTTGGCCTGGTTTGCCATGACGACACGCCATACCGGAAGCCAGCGTTCGCAGGTATGGGCACGAATCTCGACATGGGACCGGATACGCGTTGGCCGGTCACCGTCGACGTTGCGTGCGACCGCCTGCGCCTTCCCTATCGCGAAGGCATGGTCCACGGTAGCGACGCTGAGGCTCTGCAGATCGGCGAAGCGCTCGAAGATCGATCGTGTCGAAATGCCTGCACGGATGGCGATCTGGGCTGCCGTGGGGACCTCGGGCTTGTCGCGCAGCAGGTCGATAAAGGCTTCCATGATCAGCAGCCTGGTCCGCTCGCTGCGCAGCCGGCGGCCGTCCTGGGAAGGCGAAGGCAGGACCATCGTCGACCTCAGCTCCCCGGTGTCGGTGGCAGCATGCGGTCGATGGCGCGGACCCACACGCCGCACGCTTCCTCGAACGACAGGCCATAGAGTTCGCGCATGCGTGCCCAGCTCTCGATGTCGGTGATGGCTTCGAGCGCGATCAGCAAATGCTTGCGGTCGCGTTCCGACAGGGTCGCGAGCTCGGGCCGATACATGATCTCCATGCGCTCGATGGTGCGCTCGCGGGCAGTGCGGACCCGAGGTTTCAGATCTTCGTCCTGGTCGACGCTGAAGATCAGCACGCGCCACAATGCGACACCGCGCTCGCAGGTGCCGGCGCGGGTCTCGACCTGGGACTTGATCCTGCTCTGCCGATCGCCGTCCATGTTGCGCGGTGGGGCCAGCGCCGCCGCCTGGGCGAGCTGATAGTCCGCTGCAGCGGCTCGGAGCTTGTTGAGATCGGGAAAGCGCTCGAAGATCGAGCGCACCGAATAGCCGGCGCGCTCGGCGATGCGGGCCGCCGTCGGCATCGGCGTCGCCGGGTTCTCGCGCAGGAGCGCGAGGTAGGCCTCGATAATGAGCTGCTTGGTCCGCTCGCTCCGCAGGCGGCGGCCATCGATCCGGGCAGGTCTGGAGGCGGTGATTGTCGACACGATGCTCGTCAGCTCATGTGCTGCCGGGACTGTGACGCGGAGTTCGCGTCTCGACGGATCCGACTGCAATTAGTGGGGATATTAGCAATCCAGGTGCAGTAAGTACATCTGCAGTTGAGGGTAATCTGTGATGCAATTTGTAACGACCGGGACTCTAGTCGCTATGGCTGCAATTTGTAGCGACCGAGGTCCCGGTCGCTATGTGAGAAAAAACACACAGGCAGCTTGCGCTATTGCCGAAAGTGCTTTCCGAGCCGATCGATGGCGCTGTCCAACGTCGCATCCTGCTTGCAAAAGCAGAATCGAGCGAGGTGTCGCGGTGCATTCTGCGGCTCGTCGTAGAAAGCGCTGACCGGAACGGCCGTCACGCCCGCCTTCACCGTGATATGCCGGCAGAAATCCTCGTCGCTGCCGTTGAATCCCAACGGCCGGAAGTCGGTCGTCACGAAATACGTGCCGTGGGCCGGCAGCACCTCGAAGCCGATATCCTTCAACGCGCTGGCCAGATGGTCCCGCTTTCGCTGCATGTCGGACGCCAGGGTCGAGAAATAGCCGTCGCCCAGCCGCAGCCCCGTCGCCGCCCCCCATTGCAGGTTCGGCGGAGTCGTGAAGGTCATGAACTGGTGCGTCTTGGCGATGACCTTCATCAGTTCGGGCGACGCGGTGACGTAGCCGACCTTCCATCCGGTCAGGCTGAAACTCTTGCCGGCCGAGCCGATGCGCACCGAACGCTCGCGCATGCCGGGCAACGTCATGATCGACAAATGCCGGCGATCGTCGAAGATGATGTGCTCGTAGACCTCGTCGCACACGGCGTAGGCATCGTGCTCGAGGCAGAGCGCAGCGATGAATTCGAGCTCGTCGCGGTCGAACACCTTCGAGCAGGGATTCATCGGCGTATTGAAGAGGATGAGCTTGGTGCGGTCGCTGAACGCCGCCGCCAGCTCCTCGCGCGGCAGCCGCCAGGTCGGCGGCTCGACGCGCACCAGCTTGGGGATCCCCCCGGCCCGGCGCACGATCGGCAGGTAGGAGTCGTACAGCGGCTCGATCAACACGACCTCGTCGCCCGGCTCGATCAGCCCGAACAGGCAATCGCCCAGCGCCTCGGTCGCACCCGAGGTCACCAGCACCTCGCTCTGCCAGTCGATGTCGAGGCCCTGGAAGCGCCTGGCGTGCTCGGCCACGGCCTGGCGCAGTTCGGGGATGCCCATCATCGGCGGGTACTGGTTGTGACCCGTCATCAGGAAGTCGGCCGCCGCCGCCCTCACCTCCTCCGGCCCTTTGTCGTCGGGAAAGCCTTGGCCGAGGTTTACCGACTGATGTTCGCGGGCCAGGGCCGACATCACCTCGAAGACCGTCGTTCCAAGGCCGGACATCAATGAATTCACGGGTTTCATGAGTGGCGCCTTCGTGATCTCTTCTTGTGCAGAAATATGCCTATCATTTCGACAATCAGCCCAACGGACGACCACCGGCAGCGTGGAATCCATGGCTAGATGCTGTTGATAACTCTGGCATGAACTCTGCTTCCGGGGGCTCCGAACGGACTGCCGCGACGGGCAGGCCCGGTGTGTACGTGCGGGGTGTCTTAAGCCAGATGAAGAAGATCGAAGCGATCATCAAGCCCTTCAAGCTCGACGAGGTGAAGGACGCCCTCAATCAGATCGGCCTCAAGGGCATCACCGTCCTCGAGGCCAAGGGCTTCGGCCGCCAGAAGGGCCACACCGAGCTCTATCGCGGCGCCGAGTACGTCGTCGACTTTCTTCCGAAGGTGAAGCTCGAGCTCATCATCGAGGACGAGATGGTCGAAAAGGCGGTCGAGGCGATCCGCACGTCGGCCCACACCGGGCGCATCGGCGACGGCAAGATCTTCGTCTCGAGCATCGACGACGCAATTCGAATTCGTACTGGCGAGCGCGGAGACGCCGCCGTATGAGACCTAGCCTCTGGGGGCAGAGGCATCGCATGACCACTGGAAAGGGAAGCACGACAAATGGACGCCAAACAGGTTCTCACGCTGATCAAGGAAAAGGACGTCAAGTTCGTCGACTTCCGTTTCACCGATCCGCGCGGCAAGTGGCAGCATACCGCCCGCATGGCCTCGGCCACCGATGAGGGCACCTTCGCTGATGGCGTGATGTTCGACGGCTCCTCGATCGCCGGCTGGAAGGCGATCAACGAATCCGACATGATCCTGATGCCCGACACGTCGACCGCCGTGCTCGATCCCTTCGCCGCGCAGACCACGCTGATCATCAACTGCGACGTCGTCGAGCCCTCGACCGGCCAGCTTTACGCGCGCTGCCCGCGCTCGACCGCCAAGCGCGCCGAATCGTTCCTGAAGTCGTCCGGCACCGGCGACACCGCGGTGTTCGGCCCCGAGCTCGAGTTCTTCGTGTTCGACGACGTCCGCTTCGATGTGCAGATGGGCGGCAGCTTCTACAAGGTCACCTCGAGCGAATCGCCGTGGAACAGCGGCGCCGAATTCGAAGGCGGCAACATGGCGCATCGCCCCGGCGTCAAGGGTGGCTACTTCCCGGTCCAGCCGGTCGACTCGCACAACGACCTGCGCGCCGAGATGATGTCGGTGTGCACCGACATGGGCCTGGTCATGGAGATCCATCACCACGAAGTGGCGCCGGCTCAGAACGAGCTCGGCTTCCGCTTCGACACTCTGGTGAAGACCGCCGACAACGTGCAGAAGTACAAGTACACCTTGCACAACGTCGCCCACAGCTACGGCAAGACGCTGACCTTCATGCCAAAGCCGCTCTACGGCGACAACGGCTCGGGCATGCACACCCACCAGTCGATCTGGAAGGACAACAAGCCGCTGTTCGCCGGTTCGGGCTATGCCGACCTGTCGGAGACGGCGCTGTACTACATCGGCGGCATCATCAAGCACGCCAAGGCGCTCAACGCCTTCTGCAATGCCAGCACCAACTCCTACAAGCGCGTCATTCCGGGCTTCGAGGCGCCGGTGCTGCTGGCCTACTCCTCGCGCAACCGCTCGGCGTCGTGCCGCATCCCCTACGCGTCCTCTCCGAAGGGCAAGCGCGTGGAAGTCCGCTTCCCCGATCCGTCGGCCAACCCCTACCTCGCCTTCGCGGCGATGCTGATGGCCGGCATCGACGGCATCCAGAACAAGATCCATCCGGGCGACCCGATGGACAAGAACCTGTACGACCTGC
>JAEZIF010000477.1 GCA_023416135.1 Pseudomonadota bacterium | reverse complement strand
ACGCGGCCGCGACGCTCGCCGAGATGAAGCGCTTCAGGGCCGCGGTGATCGAGAAGGTCTGACTCATCGCTGGGAGCGCGCCGCTCCGTGGCGCGCTCCCAGTGATGACTACTCCGCCGCCATCGTCTTCGGTTTGGCCGAGAGCTTGGCCAATTCCTCGGCGATCTGAACGGCGTTCCAAGCCGCGCCCTTGAGGAGCTGGTCGCCCGCCACCCACAGCATCAGGCCGTTGGGATTGGAAAGGTCGCGGCGGATGCGGCCGACATGGACATCGAGATCGCCGCTGGCCTCCAGCGGCATCGGGAAGTGGTTGGCTGCGGCATCGTCCACCACCTTCACGCCCGGCGCCTTGGCGAGCATGGCGCGCGCTTCCTCCGGCGACAGCGGCTTCTCGAGCTCCAGCGTGATCGCCTCGGAGTGGGCGCGCAGCACCGGCACGCGGATGCAGGTCGGCGCGATCGGCAGCGACGGCAGATGGAACATCTTGCGCGTCTCTTCGACGACCTTGTTCTCTTCCTCGTTGTAGCCGTTCTCGGCGACCTTGGTGTTGTGCGAGAAGACGTTGAAAGCGATCTGGTGCGGGAACACCGAGCACTTGATCTCCTTGCCGGCCGAGAAATCACGCGCCTGGTCTTCCAGCTCCTGCATGGCGGCGGCGCCCGCGCCGGACGCCGACTGATAGGTCGAAACGACGATGCGCTTCACGCCGGCCGCCTGATGGATCGGCCACACCGCGACCGACAGGATGGCGGCGGTGCAATTCGGGTTGGCGACGACACCGTTGTGCTTGGCCAGGTCGGCCCCGTTCACCTCGGGCACGACCAGGGGCGTGCTGGGGTCCATGCGAAAGGCCGAGGAGTTGTCGACCACGATGCAGCCCGCCGCCTTGGCGGCCGGCACGAACTCGCGGCTGCGCGTGGCGCCGGCCGAGAAGAAGGCGATGTCGACACCCTTGAAGGCGTCGGCTTTCAGCTCCTCCACCTTGTACGGCTTGCCTTTGAACTCGAGCGTCTTGCCGACGGAACGGGCCGAGGCGAGCAGCTTGAGAGAAGCGACTGGGAAGTTCCGTCGCTCGAGGACGCGGAGGATCTCTACTCCGACCGCGCCGGTGGCGCCGACGATAGCGATGTTCTTGGCGTTCATGGTGGCGCGGAACATACAGAAGACGGGCTGCACTGCAAGACCACCGGCTGTCATCGGCGGCGCTACTCGGCCGCCTTTTGATGCTTCTTTATGGCCGGCATCAAGCCCGTGGGGTCGACCAGCTTACCGTGCGCCAGCATGTTGTGGGCATGGGCCAAGTGGTGCAGCGCAAAGGAGGTCTGCATGGCGCTCACGCGGCCCTGGGCGTCCTGGGCGGCGTTGATCGCCTGCTTGGTCAGCTTGAGCGCAAACAGCGGCTTCGCGGCAATGCGCTCGGCCATGGCGAGCCCGAAAGCCTCCAGCTCGGTGCGCGGGACGACGTGGTTCACCATGCCCAGGCGATGCGCCTCCTCGGCCTTGATCCAGTCGGCGGTGAACAGGAACTCCTTGGCCTTGCGCACGCCGAGCTCCCAGGGATGGGCGAAGAACTCCGCCCCACCCACGCCCATCGCCACCGTGTGGTCGAGGAACTCGGCGTCCTCCGAAGCCACGATCAGGTCGCACGGCCAGATCAGCATCAGGCCGCCCGCGATCACCTTGCCCTGCACCAGCGCCATGGTCGGCTTGGGGATGTTGCGCCAACGTTCGCAGAAGCCCAGGTAGATCTCCTGCTCGCGGGCATATTGCGCCTCAGCGCCGGGCTTGCCGAAGCCCGACCAGGTGCCGACCGTCTCGTGCTTGCGCATGTTGCCGTGGCCGTCGACCTCGCGCAGGTCGTGGCCCGAAGAGAAGTGCGGACCGTTGGCCGACAGCACGATCACCCTGATGGCATCGTCGTGCGCGGCACGATCGAAGGCGTCGTTCAGGGCATAGAGGAACGCCGTGTCCTGGGCGTTTCTCGTGTCAGCCCGGTCGAGGATGATGCGCGCAATGCCGGGCCGCGACGTGTCATATTGAATGGGATCACTCATTCGGTTCCTCCCGCAGGTCAGACGAGGAGTCTACCCATGCCCGCGATCCAGCACACCTCCATCGAGACCCGTGGTTTCGGCACCCACGTCGCACAGTGCGGAAGCGGCCCGCCGCTGTTGCTGCTGCATGGTTGGCCGGAGTTCTGGGCGACCTGGGAGCCGATGTTCGACCGCTTGTCGGATCGCTACCGGCTGATCGCGCCCGACTTCCGCGGCTTCGGCGAGAGCGGCAATCCCACGGCGGAGCGCTCCGACCAGGCGGGCCCCGATGTGCTGGCCGACGACATCGCGGCCCTCATGAAGGCGCTCGGCATCGATCGCGCGGGCTTCGTCGGGCACGATGTGGGCGCCTTTGTCATGCAGCGTCTGGCCATCAATCATCCGTCCAAGGTCGCCGGCCTCTTCTTTTTCAACTGCGCCACGCATGGCGTCGGCGCGCGCTTTCGCGACACGCGGCAGATCAACGAGATCTGGTACCAGACCTTCCACCAGATGCCGTTCGCGCCGGAACTGGTCGGCGCCTCACGCGACACGTGTCGCGCCTACTTTAGCCACTTCCTCCGTCACTGGTCCCATCGGAAGGACGCGTTTGACGGCGTGCTCGAGCGCTGGGTCGACAACTTCCTGCGCCCCGGCAACCTCCAGGGCGGCTTCAACTGGTACGTCTCGCAGAACGCCGGCCGGCTCGCCGTCATGGCGGGCACCGCGCCCAAGCCGCCGAAGATCGCCCAGCCGGCGCGCGTTTTCTGGGGCCGGCATGATCGTGTACTTCGTAGCGACTGGATCGAGTTCGTGCCGGACTACTTCGACGACGTCGAGGCGAGCATCGCCGAGGATGCCGGGCACTTCGTCCACTACGAAACGCCCGATGCGGCGGCTGCGGAGATCGACCGCTTTTTCCGGCGGATCGGTTATCGTCACAGCTAAGCTGCTATGCCGCGGCGCGGCGACGGTGTTGCAACCCGTCCACGGGCGCACAGGAGCCGCGCGACGGGCTTGCCATGAGGGCAAGTGCCGTTTCGTCAGGGCTGGGAGCCCAGCCGCTTCGGCCAGAGACCAGCGATCAGCAGCACGACGGCGACGATGGCGAAGCTCGTCGACAGCGTGCTGTGGAAGAAGATGGTCGGGTCACCATCGGAGATCGCCAGTGCCTGTCGGACGGAGCGCTCGAAGATCGGTCCCAGGACGTAGGCCAGGATGACGATGCCGAGATCGAAGCCGAAGCGGCGCAACGCGTAGCCGACGAAGCCGAAGATCACGGAGATCACCATGTCCGCGGGATTGCCGTTCGACGAATAGACGCCGATCAGGCACACCGCGAGGATCATCGGCGTGAGGTAGGCGCGCGGGATGTCGAGGATCCTGACGAACAGGCCGATCAGCGGCAGGTTCAGGATCAGCAGCATCACGTTGCCGATGTACATGCTGGCGACGATGCCCCAGAAGACCTCGGGCTGGCGCTCGAGGATCGTCGGACCCGGCGTGACGCCGTGGATGATGAAGGCACCCAGCAGGAGCGCCGTCACCGCATTCGCCGGGATGCCCATGCACAAGAGCGGTACGAAGGCGCCGGCCGTGCCGGCGTTGTTGGCTGCTTCCGGCCCGGCCAGTCCCTCCACGGCGCCCTTGCCGAACTCCTCCGGCCGCTTCGAGAGCTTGCGCTCCACGCCGTAGGACAGGAACGAGGCCAGCACCGCGCCACCGCCCGGCAGCAACCCGACGAGGAAGCCCAGCACCGTGCCGCGCCAGATCGGGCCGACCGAGCGACGCGCCTCCTCGCGCGACGGCATGAAGCCCAGCAGCCGCGACGGTGGCGGCAGCACCTTCATGTCCTCGGCCTGCTGGCGCGCCATGAACAGCACTTCGGAGATTCCGAACAGGCCGATCGCCAGCGGCACGAGGTTCACGCCGTCGCCCAGCGCCAGGATGCCGAAGGTGAGGCGCGGCGTCATATTGAGCGGATCGGAGCCGATCGAGCCCAGCAGCAGGCCGAACGTCGCCATCAGCAGCGCCCGCGGCAGCGAGCCGTGCGACATGTAGGTGACCATCGACAGGCCGGCCAGCATCAGCATGGCGTACTCGGCGGGCCCGAACTTCAGCACCAGCTCGGCGAGCGGCGGCGACAGGAAGGAGATGCCGATGACGCCGACCGTGCCCGCCACGAACGAGCCGATGCCGGCGATCCCGAGGGCTGCACCGGCGCGGCCCTTGCGCGCCATCTCGTAGCCGTCGAGGCAGGTCACCACTGACGAGGCTTCGCCCGGGATGCGCATCAGGACTGAGGTCACGGTGCCGCCATAGGCCACGCCGTAATAGATGCCCGACAGCATGATGATCGCCGATGTCACTTCCATCTTGAAGGTGATCGGCAACAGGATGGCGATGGTGGTGAGCGGCCCCAGGCCCGGCAGGATGCCGACGACGGTGCCCAGCAGCACGCCGACGAAGCAGTAGAAGAGATTGTCGAGGGAGAGCGTGGTCGCAAAGCCACCCAGGAGCGCCTCCATGGGTGACCTCAGCGCACCAGCATGTAGAACTGGCGCTCGATCGGCCCTTCGGGCAGGTCGACCCGCAGCAGCCAGCCGAAGCAGATCAGGCCGACCGCCGCGCAGGCGACGCCGTAGCCGACCGACGCGAGCCACGACCGCCACTCGGCGAAGCGCATGATCAGCACGGTGACCGCGAGGGTGGTCACGGTGAAACCGGCGTACACGGCGCCGGCCGCCAGCACGCCGAGCGCCAGGACATAGATCGTGAAGCTGCGATTTACCTGCGGCGAGCGTTCGACCTCGTCCGTGTCGCCGCCTTCCGTCTCCCCGGCCCGGCCGGGGAGGACGAAGACCACTGCGGCAAGGGCCACGCACAATCCCGCCATGAGCTGCGGGAAGAAGCCGGGGCCGGGGCCGTCGAAGCCCCAGCTGTCCAGCCGCAGCGCCTGCCACAGGCCGATGAGCGCCGCCGCCAGCAGCCCGAGGGTAACGAGCCGCGTGCCGCCGAGGCGCGTCATGCCGGCTTCTTGGCCATGCCGGTTTCCTTGAGGATCGGAACGAGCTCGCCCTCGATCTTCTTCAGCAGGGCCCCGTAATCCTTGCCGTTGCGGTAGATGGCCTGGATTCCGAGCTTGTCGATCTGGCTGGTCACCGAGGTATCCTGCATGACGTCGGCCAGCGCCTTGTCCATGCGCTCCTTGATCGTGGGATCGACACCGGTCGGGAAGGCATAACCGAACGGCCCGTTGCTCACGGCATCGTAGCCGAACTCCCGCAACGTCTTCACGTCGGGATAATCCGGCCAGCGCGCCTCGGCCGCGGAAGCGAGGAAGCGCAGCTTGCCCGCCTCGATCTGCGGCCGCATCTCGGTGACCGTCTGGATGACGGCATCAACATGGCCGCCGATGGCCGCGGTGACCGACTCCACGCCGCCGGGAAAGACGACCCAGCGCAGCTTGGCGCCCGAGAGCTTGGCGAGCTGGAACATCGCCACGACATTGGTGACGTTGTTGGAGCTGTAGGTGAGCTGCTTCTGCTTGCCCTGCGCAACCAGATCCTCGAGCGACTTGATAGGCCCATCGGCCCGTGCGCCCACGCCATAACGCAGTGCGGCCACCTGGCCGATGATGTCGAAAGCCTTCCACGGCTCGTAGTTGACGTTCATCATGTTGGGCACGGCGATGTGGCTCGAGATCGCCACCAGGCCGATCGTATGGCCGTCGGGCGTCGACTGGGCCAGCGTCGTCGGTCCGAGCGCGCCCGCGCCGCCAACGACGTTCTTGACGATGACCGTGGCGTTCAGCCGCTTCTCCAGGGCCTGCGCGATGATGCGCGCCGTGAGGTCCGTGGAAGCGCCGGGCGCATTGGGATTGATCAGCGAGATTTCGCGGGCCGGCCACTTGCTCGACTGGCCGATCGCGGGCGCGGCGATCGACAGGGTTGCCAGCGCGGTTCCACCGCGCAGCACGTTTCTACGATTCATGATTCTACCTCCCTCACCTGAAGGCTAAGTGCGGGCGCGCCCCCGGGCGGTCAAGCGTGCCGTACCGGCACGCGAACCGAGCATCGAGACGAGGAAGGGCGTGGGAATACCCGACAGGCTACGCCGGCAGGGCGGCAGTGATGATGATCTCGATCAGATCGCCTTCCGGCATCACCGACTGCACGAAGGACCGGACCGGCCCGTAGCCTGCCGGCATCCACGTCGCCCAGGCTTCGTCGAACGCCGGCTTGTTGTCGTGGTCGGTCACCACGATCTCGGCTTTGACGATACGGGTGCGGTCGAGGCCCGCCTCCTTCAGGTAGGTGTCGATGACGCCCAACGCTCCGAGGGTCTGGGCACGAATGTCCTGCGTGCGATCGGGCGAGACCGCCACTGCCCAAAGGAAGCCGCCGCCACCCGGCAAGCGATAGGCCGCCACCGACGACTTTGCGGGAAACTTCTTGTTGGGGACGCGGGTGATGTCGGCTGAGGTCATGATGACTTCTAGGCTTGGCATTTCGCGAAGGCCAAGAAAAAGCCGCCGAAATCGGCGGCTTTGGTCTTTGGCTTCAATGGGCGGCAGCTCAGGTCGCCGCCGCCAGCTTGGCCGGGCGGTTGGCCGCCTCGACCACCATGTTCTTCATGGCCTTCTGCAGCTTGTCGAAGGCGCGCACCTCGATCTGGCGTACGCGCTCGCGGCTGATGCCGTACTTGGCGGACAGGTCTTCCAGCGTCTTGGGCTCGTCGACGAGGCGGCGCTCGACGATGATGTGCCGCTCCCGATCGGTGAGCTGCTTCAGCGCTGCCGCCAGCATCCCCTTGCGCTGGCCGAGCTCCTGGCTCTCGGCGAGACGCGCCTCCTGGTTGGGGCTGTCGTCGACCAGCCAGTCCTGCCACTCCATGTCGCCCTCGGCCTTCACCGGGGCGTTGAGCGAGCTGTCGGGCGCGGCGAGGCGGCGATTCATGTTCACCACCTCCTCCTCGGGCACGCCGAGGCGGGTCGCGATCTTGGTCACCTGCTCGGGCGACAGGTCGCCCTCCTCGATGGCCTGCATCTGGCCCTTGAGCTTGCGCAGGTTGAAGAACAGCTTCTTCTGCGCAGCCGTCGTGCCCATCTTCACCAGCGACCAGGAATGAAGGATGTATTCCTGGATCGAGGCGCGGATCCACCACATGGCATAGGTCGCCAGACGGAAGCCGCGGTCCGGGTCGAACCGCTTGACCGCCTGCATCATGCCGACGTTGCCCTCGGAGATCAGCTCGGCGACCGGCAGGCCGTAGCCGCGATAGCCCATGGCGATCTTCGCCACGAGGCGCAGATGGCTGGTCACCAGCTTGTGGGCAGCTTGGCTGTCGCCATGCTCGCGCCAGCGCTTGGCCAGCATGAATTCCTCCTGCGGCTCGAGCAGCGGGAATTTCCGGATCTGCTGCAGGTAGCGGCTGAGGTTGCCTTCCGGCGTCAGGGACGACGGCAGGGCGGGAAGGTTTGCGGTGGCAGCACTCATGGGGCTCCCCCTTTCTGATACTGGGCTGAACGGGCGTTTAGCACTCTCGCCCGCTGACTGCTAAGGCCGGAGTCTAGGGGGCCGGCGAACCCCCGGTCAAGAAAAACCGACTAATACCCTCGGTTATTAGAACTAATACTTAACGGTGTTCAGCTCAGCCACCAACCTCCTGAAATCTTGAGGCAATTCTGTGGCGAAACGCATCGCCTTGCCTGTGCGCGGATGACGGAACTCCAGGACGGCAGCATGTAGAGCTTGCCGCCCGAAGCTTCCCAACGAGGCGGGCTGTGAGGCGTTGCGCGACTTCCGCCCATAAACCGGATCGCCCACCACGGGGCAGCCGAGATGGGCAAGGTGGACACGGACCTGATGGGTCCGACCGGTCCCGAGCTTGGCGCCCAACAGGCTGGCGACGGGGGCAAGGGCCGGCCCGAAACGCCGCTCGACCCAGTATTCCGTCAGGGCCGGCCGGCCGCCGGTGCGGCGCACTGTCATGCGCTTGCGATCGACCGGATGGCGGCCGATGGCGCCCTCGATGGTGCCCTTCTGGGCCTTGGGGCCACCCCAGACGAGGGCCTGATAGATGCGGGTGAGGTCGTGGGCCGCGAACAGCTTGGCCAGCGCGTGGTGGCTCTGGTCGTTCTTGGCCACGACCATGACGCCGGATGTGTCCTTGTCGAGTCGGTGGACAATGCCTGGCCGCCGCACGCCGCCGATTCCCGACAGGCTGTCGCCGCAATGCGCCAACAGGGCATTGACCAGGGTGCTGTCGGGGTTTCCCGGTGCGGGATGTACGACCAGGCCTGCAGGCTTGTTGAGAACCAGGAGGTCGGAATCCTCGTAGAGTATGTCGAGATCGATTGCCTGGGCACGGGGCTCGGCCGGCTCCGGCGCCGGTATGTCGACGACGAAACGCTCGCCTGTTTTGACCTTGTGGGACGGCTCTTCTATCGTCCGGCCGTCCGCAAGCGCCACCCGGCGGCTTTCGATCAGCGCCTTCACGCGGCTGCGCGTGAGCTGGGGCAAGGCCATCGCCAGTGCGCGGTCGAGCCGTTGGCCCGAGGCGCTGTCGTCGATGGTCACGTAGTGGCGGCCGGCGTCGCTCATGGAGTTGTCTTGGCGTCTCCCTCTCAGGCCTACGCACCGCTCTGGCTGAAGGTGCTGGTCATCGTGATGGGCCTGCTGATCGTGGCGGGCTTCGTCGTCATCGCGGCCGAGATTGCCCGCCGCATGTCTACGCCCAACGCCGGCCGCTCGCCAGCCGCCACGACCGGCTTCAGCGAGCGCGTGGCGCTGCCCACTGGCGCGCGTGTGGTGTCGATGACCGCCGCCGGCGACCGGCTGATCGTTCATGTCGAGACCCCGGGCGGCCCCGCCTTCGCGTACGTCGTCGACCCGCGCAACGGGGCAGTTGTCGGCACGGTGGAATTCGCGCCCGGTGTCGGGCGGTGAATTTCGAGCTCACCTCTCATTCGGAACGCCGCTGACCATGTTCGACCATCTGTCGATCACGGCGGGCGATCGGCGCAAGCGCGACGACGCACCCGGCATCCGCGAAATCTGCAGCTCCGACTACTACATCGCCTTCGTGCGCGACCCCGACGGCAACCGCCTCGAGGCCGTGACACGCCGGCCCGAGGAAAAACCATGAACTTCCGCAGCGACAACGAAGTCGGCGCCCATCCGTCGGTCATCGAAGCTGTGAGCCGTGCCTTCACCAGCGGCAGCGCCTTTTCCTACGGCGCCGACGACTGGACGCAGCGCGTAGAGCGCCGCCTGCGGGAGCTGTTCGACAAGCCCGACCTGGTGGCCTTCCCGGTGGCCACCGGCACGGCTTCCAACAGCCTGGCGCTCGCCTGCTGCACGCCGCCATGGGGCGCGATCTTCTGCCATCCCTCTGCACACATCGCCGCCGAGGAGACCGGTGCGCCGGAGTTCTTCACCGCGGGCGCACGGCTGTTCCGGATCGATGGCGCGGAGGGCAAGATCGATCCCGCGAAGCTCGCCCAGGCGCTGGCCCAGCCAGTCTATGGCGTGCCCCACTTCACTCAGCCCGCCGCCGTCAGCGTCACCCAGGCGACCGAATGCGGCACCGCCTACGCGCCCGAGGAGATCGCCGCCATCGCCACCGCGGCGCATCGCCATGGGCTGAAGCTGCACATGGACGGCGCGCGCTTTGCCAACGCGCTGGCCTATATCGGCTGCTCGCCGGCCGAGCTCTCGTGGAAGGCGGGCGTCGACGTGCTGAGCTTCGGCGCCACCAAGAACGGCGTGATGGCGGCCGAGGCGGTGGTCTTCTTCGATGCCGGGCTGGCGCGTGACTTCCCCTACCGCAGCAAGCGCGGCGGCCACCTCCTCTCCAAGATGCGCCTGCTGTCGGCCCAGCTCGACGCCTACCTGACCGACGGCCTGTGGCTCGACAACGCCCGCCACGCCAATGCCATGGCGCGCCGGCTGGTGGCGGGCCTGACGCCGCTCAAGGGCACGCAGCTCATGTACCCGGTCGACGCCAACGAGATCTTCATCGTCATGCCGGCGCAGATGCACGATGCCCTGCAGGATGGCGGCGCCAAGTATCATCCCTGGCCGTCGGACCGGCCCGGCGAGCGCGCCTTCCGGCTCGTCACCGCCTTCGACACGGATCCAGCCGACGTCGATCGTTTCCTGTCCATCGCCAAATCGGCATGAAGTCCTCAGCGTGAGTGAGTAATACTGCCATGACCCATCAGCGCACCCACACCGCCGCCCATTGGGGCGTCTACGAGGTCGAGTACGACGACAACGGCAAGGCCACGCGGCTGCATCCCTTCTCGAAGGATCCCGATCCCTCGCCGATCGGCCTCCACATGCTGTCCGACGAGGTGACACGGCTGCGCGTGCGTCGTCCGGCGGTGCGCAAGAGCTGGCTGGAGAAAGGACCCGGTGCGGCTTCCGAGAAGCGCGGCCACGAGGCCTTCGTCGAGGTCGAATGGAACGAGGCGCTCGATCTCGTCGCCAAGGAGCTGAAGCGGGTCAAGGACGAGCACTCCAACCGCGCGATCTTCGGCGGCTCCTACGGCTGGTCGAGCGCCGGCCGCTTCCATCACGCGCAGGGCCAGGTCCACCGCTTCCTGAATTCGGTCGGCGGCTATGTGCGCCACCAGGACTCCTACAGCCTGGGCGCCGGGCGCGTGCTGATGCCGCACATCGTGGCGCCGATGGACGAGCTGTTGTCCCAGCACACGCCGTGGGACGTGATGGCCGAGCACTGCAGGCTCTTCGTCTGCTTCGGCGGCGTGCCGCACAAGAACAGCCAGATCAATGCCGGCGGCGCGACCAGGCATCACGTCAAGGGCGGCCTCTACGACATGCGCGCCAAGGGCGTGCGCTTCGTCAACGTGACGCCGACGGCCGACGATCTCGACACCGGCGGCGCCGTCGAGTGGCTGGCGATCCGGCCCAACACCGACGCCGCGCTGATCCTGGCGCTTTGCCACACGCTGCTGGCGGAGAACCTGCACGATCGCGACTTCCTCGCCCGCTGCACGGTGGGCTTCGACAAGTTCGCGCCTTCGCTCGCCGGCAAGGATGCGGCGTGGGCGGAGAAGATCACCGGCATCCCCGCTTCCCGCATCACCGCGCTGGCGCGCGAGATGGCGGCGACGCGCACCACGGTCAGCATCAACTGGTCGCTGCAGCGCAGCCATCACGGCGAGCAGCCGTTCTGGGCGATGATCACGCTCGCCTGCATGCTGGGCCAGGTCGGCCTGCCGGGCGGCGGCTTCGCCGTGGGCTACGGGCCGGTCAACCTGATGGGGAGCGCCTTCCCGAAATACAGCGGCCCGACCCTGCCGCAGGGCACCAACGCCGTCAGCGACTTCATCCCGGTCGCGCGCTTCACCGACATGCTGCTCAATCCCGGCGGCACGGTGCCGTACAACGGCCGCAACCTCGTCTATCCGGACATCCGGCTGGTCTACTGGGCGGGCGGCAATCCGTTCCACCATCACCAGGACCTCAACCGCCTGATGGTGGCCTGGCGCAAGCCCGAGACCATCGTGTTCCACGAGCAGTTCTGGACGCCGGCAGCGCGCATGGCCGACGTCGTGCTGCCCGCCACCACCACCCTGGAGCGCGACGACATCGGCTACGGCAGCCGCGAGCCCTACCTTATCGCCATGAAGAAGGCGCGCGAGCCGGTGGGCGAAGCACGCGACGACTTCTGGATCTTCGCCGAGCTCGCCAAGCGCCTCGGCCAGGGCGAGGCCTACACCGAAGGCCGCGACACCATGGCGTGGCTAAAACATCTCTACGAGCTGTCGCGCGTGAAGTCGGCCGAGGCCGGCGTCACGATCCCGGCGTTCGACGCCTTCTGGCAGGCCGGCATGGCCGAAGCCCAGGGCAAGACCCGCGATCCGGTCATGCTGGCGGCATTCCGCGCCGATCCCGACAAGCATCCGCTCAAGACGCCGTCGGGCCGGATCGAAATCTTTTCCGAGAAGATTGCCTCGTTCGGCTACGACGATTGTCCCGGGCATGCGACGTGGATGGAGCCTGTCGAATGGCTGGGCTCCAAGACCGCCGAGCGTTATCCGCTGCACATGCTGTCGGACCAGCCGGCCGACAAGCTGCACAGCCAGCTCGACCACAGCCCGCACGCACGCGCCACCAAGGTCAAGGGCCGCCAGCCGGTCACCATGCATCCCGAGGACGCTGCCGCACGCGGCATCAAGGACGGCGATCTCTTGCGCGTCTACAACGACCGCGGCGCCTGCCTCGCCGCCGCGCGACTCTCCGATCGCATCCGCCGCGGCGTGGTGCGGCTGTCGACGGGCGCCTGGTTCGACCCGGCGGATTCGGGCTCCAACCAGCCGCTGGAGAAGCACGGCAACCCGAACGCGCTGACGCTCGACATCGGCGCCTCGAAGCTCAGCCAGGGCTGCATCGCGCAGACCTGCCTGGTCGAGATCGAACGTTACGATGCGCCGCCGCCAGCGCTGACGGCCCATCGGCTGCCGGAGTTCGCTTCGCGCGGCTGACCTTCATCGTAGATACGTGCGTCCGTCGAGCTTGAGCGCCCGCAGGACCTCGCGGAAGCGTGGATTGTTGTGCAGCGGCCGGAAGTACGGGTTCTGGGCGGTAAAGCACAAATAGGTCGTGCGCGCCTTCACGCAGTGCTCGAGGGCATCGATCGCGCGCGACGTTTCACCGACGGCCATCCATTGCTGGGCAGCGCCCTCCCAGCGATTGGTGCGCTCGAGCAGGCCGATCCACATTTGCATCGCCTCGCGCCAGCCCTTGCTGCGGGCGATACCTTCGACGTGCTCGGCGAGGCCCTCGGCGATGACCAGCCCGCGCATCGTCGTCAGGCGCTCGGCCATCGCCTCGTCGCGGCGGCCGAGCTGGTCGAGGATCAGCATGCGTCCGTAGTGAGCCCGGGGAGACCCTGGAAGGACCTTCAGGCTGTCGTCGACCGCCGCGAGCGCCCGCTCGCCCTGGCCTGACATCCAATAGACGATCGCCAGATGCTGCAGCGTCTCGACGCTGCGCGGATCGAGCCGGCGCGCTTGCTCCATGGCTTCGATCGCTTCGTCATGGCGGCCCATCGCGCTCAGGAACTGGCCGTAGGTCGCAAGCGCCTCGACCGAGCTCGCGTTGAGGGCGACGGCATGGGCAAGGTCGGCCTCGGCGCCCTCCCAGTCCCAGTCATATTCCATCTTCACGCGGCCGAGCGCCGCCCACGCCTCGGCCACGCCCTCGTCGAGGGCGATCGCCCGCTGGGCATGCCGGCGCGCCATCGGCATTGCCTCGTCGACCTGCAGCGGCCGCAGCATCGCGGTCGACGCCATCCGCAGGTAGGTCGACGCGAGGCCCGCGTGGGCCATGGCGTAGTCGGGATCGAGGCTCAGAGCCTGCTCGAACAGGGTCAGCGCCTTGATCAACGGCAGGCGCGTGAAGGGTTTCAGGTGAGCCCGCGCCTCGAGCTGCAGGAAATAGGCCTCCGCAGCGCGCGGGCGGTAGCCGTGCAGTTCGAGCGCGACAGGCGGTGGCTGCGGCAGGGACGTCGCGACCCGCCTGGCGATCGCGTCGTGAAGCGTCGCTCCGTTCATGGCCGACTGGTCGAATTGCTCGCTCCACGCGGTCGACCCGCTCGCCACGTCGACCAGGTGCGCAGACACGCGCAACACCTCTTTGCTGCGCTGCACGGATCCTTCCAGCAGGTGACCGAGCCCGAGCGACCGGGCGCCGGCGAGGTCCTGCACCGCCTCGACCGGGGCAACCGTGAGACCGGGCACAGCGCCCAGCGCCGTGGTTACCGCGTCGGCGATGCCGACTCCGAGATAGCTATCGGAACCGGCGAGGTCGCCGGTCGAGAACGGCCGCACGGCAAGCGACCGGGCTTGGGCGACGGGCACTCTGGCGACTGGCGCTTCGGCGCCCCTCGGCACCAGGCGGACCGGCACGGTCAGCCGATAGCCGATACGCTGCACGGTCTCGATGAAATCGTCGGGCAGCTCCTCGCCCAGCGCCTTGCGCAGCGTCGACATGTGCACCGTGAGGGTGCGGTCCTCGACGACGACATCAGGCCAGAGCTTCGCTCGCAGCGTCGCATGCGCGACCAGCCGGCCGCCGCCTTCCGCCAGCATGACCAGGATCTGCCAGGCCTTGCCCGGGACGGCCACCCGACGGCCGTCGCGGGTCAGGCGGCGCTCGACAGCATCGAGAAAAAACGGACCAAATGCGTAAACGGGCTTCGCACTTTCATCCATCCGCTGTCGCCAAATCTTGATCTACTCTTGACAACCAATTGCACATCCCACGCCGGTAAACTAGGGATCTATCCCTGCGGGGGCTGGGAGTTTGGGGTGAATCGACGGCGACTGATTGCAAATCTTGGGGGCGCTGCAGCCGCTTGCAGCGCGAGCGCAACAATCAGCCCTGCCGATCATCGGGTTTCTCCATGTCAACAAGGCGCAGGGTGAGCCGGTGACCTGTCGTTCGACCAGTCGGTGAAGGTCGACCTGATCATCAACGGCAAGACGGCCAGGACGCTCGGTCTCGCGATCCCGGAGTTGCTGCTGTCTCGCGCCAACCAAGTGATCGCGTAGCGGGATGTCGGGGGTGGCGTGACGGATCAGCCGTCGTCCATCGCCAGGAATCGAGAGGTTTTCATGGACTTCAAGCGTCTTTCGCGCCGCCGCCTCCTCAACGGGGGCCTCGTCACCGGTGCAGCCTTGCTGGCAGGCGGCAGGGTGGTTGCCCAGGACCACGCCCACCACGGCATGAGTCCCAACCTGGGCCTCGTGGCGCGGCCCAAGCTGCCGATCATGGATCAGCCACTGGTCGAGCCCGAGGTAAGGCGCTCGGCCAACGGCGTGCTGCAGACCTCGCTGCGCGTCGCCTATGCCTATCGCGACATTGGCGGCAGCACCCGCCTTTACGTCCGTTCCTACGAAGGCGGCTCGCCCGGCCCGACGCTGCGCATGAAGCCCGGCGAGACGCTCAAGATCCGCCTGATCAACGACCTCCCGCCCAACCGGGACTACATGCCGGCGGACTTGTCGCGACCGCACCAGTTCAACAACACCAACTTCCATTTCCACGGCGCCCACGTCAGCCCGAGCGGCATCGCCGACAACGTCATGCGCTCGATGGTGCCGGGCGAGGCCTACGACATCGAGATCGAGGTCCCCAAGGATCACACCAAGGGAACCTACTGGTATCACCCGCATCATCACGGCAGCGCCGACGTGCAGATGGCGAGCGGCATGTTCGGCGCCATCATCGTCGAAGGCGACTTCGCCGACGTGCCCGAGATCGCCAATGCCAGGGAACGCCTGCTGGTGCTGACGCAGGTCGTCCACGACTCGCGCGGCATGATCGAGAGCTTCGATACGCTGTTCCCCGAAACCGCCACGCGCTTCCTGTCGGTCAACGGCCAACGCCGGCCGACCATCGCCATGCGGCCCGGCGAGGTGCAACGCTGGCGCCTCGTCAATACCGGCTACCAGGACGACATGCTGCTCGAGCTGGAGAAGCACGATCTGAATTTCATCGCATACGACGGCATCCAGCTCGGCGCCATGGAGACGATGAAGACGCATCTGATCCTGCCGGGCCAGCGCGCCGACGTCCTCGTCCAGGCCGGCGCACCCGGCACCTACGAGTTCCGCGCCCTGCCCTACGACCAGGGCCATCCCTCGCCGGTCGGACCGCTGGCGCGCGTGGTGGTCTCGGGCGAGCCGATGAACATGAAGCTGCCGACCTCGCTTCCCAAGCCGCCGCTCGAACCGATCAAGGACTCCGAGATCACGGGCCGGCGCAAGCTGGTGTTCTCGGCGACGGCGCCCGAGGCCGATGCGGCGGGCCACTGGCCGGAGTTCGGCTTCTTCATCGACGGCAAGAAATTCAACCCCAACCGGATCGACCACCGCGTCAAGCTGAACTCGATCGAGGAATGGACGATCGAGAACACGCACATCCACGACGATCACGTGTTCCACATCCACACCAACCCGTTCCTGGTCACCCATCTCAACGGCAAGCCGTTGGCCACGCCGCAATGGCGCGACACCGCGATCGTCGAGCGCAAGGGCGGGACCCTCACCTTCCGCACCCGCTTCCTCGACTACACCGGCATCTTCATGCTGCATTGCCACATGATGAACCATGAGGAGATGGGCATGATGCAGACGGTCGAGGTCTACGAGTGATGGACCTCGACAGCGCCCGCGGCACCACCGCTTCCAGGGAAGCGTAGAGCGCACGCAGGGCACCAACACCACGACCCTGCGCTTGACCGTGCTCTTCCGGCGCCACCGAACCGATGACCAGGACTATCCTCCCACCCATCACGAGAGCGACGACATGAATCTCAACACGATCGTGGAGGTGAAGCGCCCCAAGTCGCTCGAGGAGATCGACTGGCGCGAGGGCCACGCCTTTCTGGCCGGCGGCACCTGGCTGTTCTCCGAGCCTCAGGTCAAGACCGACACGCTGGTCGACCTCGAACAGCTCGGCTGGCCGGCATTGACCGAGACGCCGTCGGGCCTGGAGATCGCCGCGACCTGCAAGATCGTCGAGCTGCACGATTACAAGGGGCCGCCGGAATGGCGCGCCGTGCCGCTGTTCGAAAAGTGCATCTACTGCTTCCTGATGTCGTTCAAGATCTGGAACGCGGCGACCGTCGGCGGCAACGTCGTCATGTCCCTTCCGGCCGGCGCCATGATCTCGCTGACCGCAGCGCTCGAGGGCGTCTGCAACCTGTGGCCGCCGAACGGCGCGCCGCGCGAGGTCCCGCTCGTCGACTTCGTCACCGGCGTGCACACGAATGTCCTGCAGAAGGGCGAGCTCCTGCGATCGATCTTCCTGCCCGCCTCGGCACTGACCAAGCGCTTCGCCATGCGCCAGGTATCGCTGACGCACCTGGGCCGATCGTCGGCGCTGATCATCGCCACCGTCAGCGACAACGACTACGACTTCCTGCTGACCATCAGCGCCGCGACGCCGCGGCCGGTGCACATCCGTTTCAAGAAGACGCCGTCGGCCAGCGAGCTCAGACAGGCGATCGACGAACGCCTGCCACCCGACGCCTGGTTCGGCGACGTCCACGGATCGGCATCCTACAAACGCCACGTCACCTTTCATCTGGCGGAGCAGGTCCGCGCGGAGCTGTCATGAGCAAGTACGAGGTCAACGGGCGCCTTTACTCCGCGGAGCCCGAGCCGGGGCAGTGCCTGCGCACCTTCCTGCGCGACCTGGGAGTGTTCGGCGTCAAGAAGGGCTGCGACGCCGGCGACTGCGGCGCCTGCACGGTGTGGCTCGACGGCATGCCGTACCATTCCTGCCTGGTGCCGGCGTTCCGCGGCGAGGGCAAGAAGATCACCACCATCGAAGGCCTGTCGCAGAACGGCAAGCTGCACCCGATCCAGCAGGCCTTCCATGACGCCCAGGCCTTCCAGTGCGGCTACTGCGCCGCAGGCATGATGATGACCACGGCATCGGCCGCGTTCGATGAGGCCCACAAGGCCGACCTGGCGCATGCGCTCAAGGGCAACATCTGCCGCTGCACCGGCTATCGCTCGATCGCCGATGCGCTCCAGGGCAAGAACAACATCGAGGACGACCTCGCCGGCAAGGCGCTGGGGGCCAGCCTGCCCAACCCGTTCACCGACGCCATCCTGACCGGCAAGGCGCACTACACGATGGACATTGAGATGGAGGGCCTGCTGCACCTCAAGGTGCTGCGCTCGCCGCATGCCCATGCCCGCCTCAAGAAGATCGACAAGAGCAAGGCACTGGCGATTCCCGGCGTCACGGCCGTCTTTACCTGGGAGGACGTGCCGCGCCGGCTCTACAGCACCGCGTTGCACGAGGATCACCTGGTCGATCCCGACGACACCTACATGCTCGACAACGTCGCCCGCTTCGTCGGCCAGCGCCTCGCCGCGGTGATCGCCGAGAGCGAGGCGGCGGCCGAGGCCGGCGTGCGCGCCCTGGAGGTCGAATACGAGCTCCTGCCGGCGGTGTTCGATCCCGTGGCCGCCATGGAGCCCGGCGCGCCGATCCTCCACGACAAGAGCGAGGTCGTGACCGACAACGGCAACATCTTCTGTACCCTGCAGGGCGAGATCGGCGACGTCGCCAAGGGCTTCCAGGGAGCCGATGTCGTGCACGAACACACCTATTCGACCTCGCGCGTCCAGCACGTGCATCTCGAGACCCACGGCTCGATCGCCTACAAGGGCGAGGACGGCCGCTGGCACGTGCGCACCAGCTCGCAGGGCCCGTTCGCCGCCCGCGCCAAGCTCGCCTACCTGATGGGCGTGCCCGCCGCCCAGATCCATGTCTACACCGAACGTGTCGGCGGCGGCTTCGGCGGCAAGCAGGAGATGGTGTCGGAGGATCTGCCGCTGTTCGCCACCATGAAGCTCGGCGGCCGCCCGGTGAAATGGGAGTGGACGCGCGAGGACGAGTTCATCGGCGCCACGACACGTCACCAGATGACGACCAGGATCAAGATCGGCGCCAGGAAGGACGGCACGCTCGTCGCACTCGACGTCCAGGTGGTGTCCAACACCGGCGCCTACGGCAATCACGCCAGCGAGACCCTGGCCGCGGCGATGGGAGGCCCGTTCGCGGCCTACCGCTGCGATAACAAGAAGGGGGTCGGCCGCGTCGTCTACACCAACATGATGCCGGGCGGCGGCTTTCGCGGCTACGGCGCCTCGCAGACCACCTTCGCCATGGAGTGCGCCATGGACGAACTGGCCCGCATCCTCGACATCGATCCGTTCGAATTCCGGCGCAGGAACGTCGTGCGGCCGGGCGACAATGTCGAATCGATCTGGAAGGAGCCGAGCGACGCCTTCTTCGGAAGCCACGGCATCGACCAGTGCCTCGACATCGTCGAGCGCGAGCTGAAGAAGGGCAACGGCGTCGGCAAGCCCGAGGGCGACGAGTGGCTCGAGGGCACCGGCGCGGCACTCGCCATGCTGGAATGCGGCCCACCGACCGAGCACCGCTCGGGCGCGGAGATGAAGCTCCTGGCCGACGGCAGCTACCACCTCGCCTGCGGCTCGTCGGAGATGGGCAACGGCATCATCACGGCGCACAAGCAGATAGCGGCCGCCGTGGTCGGCGTGCGTGCGTCGGACATCGACATCGTCAACGCCGATACCGACCGGACACCTTACGACACCGGCACCTTCGCCAGCACCGGCACGGTGGTGGCGGGCAAGGCGGTGCTGGCCACCGCCGAGGCGATGAAGGCCGACATCCTCGACTTCGCCGCGCGCCACACCAAGACGCCGGTCGAGCAGTGCCGCCTCGACAACGACGCCGTGATCTGCGGCAACAAGCGGATCCCGCTCAGCGCGCTGCATGCCGAGGGCGCCAGGGTCAACCACCGCTTCACGGTCGGCCGCCGCGCCTACCTGTCGCCGCGATCGATCGCCTTCAACGTGCAGGGCGTGCGGCTGGCGGTCCATCGCGTGACCGGCGAGATCCGCATCCTGCACAGCGTGCACGCCGCCGACATCGGCCGGCCGATCAACCCCATGCAGTGCCGCGGCCAGCTCGACGGCGCCGTCGCCATGGGCTACGGCTGGGCGCTGATCGAGAACATGGTTCACGACGAGGGCCACATGGTGAACCCGCAGCTGCGCAACTGCCGCGTGCCGACCTTCGCCGATACGCCGCACACCGACATCTTCTTCGCCGATACGGTCGACACGATCGGCCCCCTGGGGGCGAAATCCCAGGGCGAGTGCGGCATCAACCCGGTGGCGCCGGCGGTGTCCAACGCACTGGCCAATGCGACGGGCGTGCGCTTCGCCCACCTGCCGTTCACGGCGGACCGGCTGTTCGCGCAGCTGGCCAAGGCCAAATGACCGTCAGCATCGTCACCCAGACCAGCGTGCGGCCGGAGCGATCCGAGGACTTCGCGCGCTGGCAGGGCGAGACGAGCAACATGGTCGCGAGCTTCGCAGGCTTCGTCGAGCAGCGGTTGATGCCGCCCAATCCGCCGTTGCAGGTCGACTGGGTCATCCTGCAGCGCTTCCACACCATGGAGGACGCGCAGCGCTGGCTCGCCTCGCCCGAGCGCCAGCTCCGAATCGAGGGCGCCGCACCCTTCCTGATCGGCCGCGACGACGTGCATATCGTTCGCGACGACGAAGGCGGCCGCAAGCCGGCGCCGGTGTCGGCCGTGATCAGCACCCGTGTGAAGCCCGGCAAGGAGGTCGAGTACCGGGCCTGGGAGCGCAAGATCGCCGCCGCCCAGTCCAAGGCGCCGGGCCTTCAGGGCTACCGCTTCGAGCCGCCGGTGCCCGGCGTCCAGGACGACTACGTCGCCATCCTGCGCTTCGACAACCAGGCCAACCTGCAGGCCTGGCTCGATTCGCCGGTGCGCAAGAAGCTCCTGGCGGAGGCCGACCCGCTCACCGAGGAGTTCCATGCCCGCATGGGGACCGGCTTCGAGCAGTGGTTCCGCGACGAATCGGGTGCGCCGGCGCCGTGGGCCGTCTGGAAGATGGACTTCATCGTCCTGCTGTTGCTCTACCCCATCGTCTTCCTGTGGGGCTTCTGGGTCGGCGCGCCGATCCTGCAGAACCAGATGAACCTGCCGTGGGCCGTCAACCTGTTCATCGGCAACATCGTCAGCGTGCTCCTGACCGGCTTCATGGTGCCCTGGGTAGCCAACCACATGGGCTGGTGGATGACCCCCAGGGGGAACGTGCTGCGGGCCAACCTGCTGGGCGCCCTGCTCGTCTGCGCCATCTATGCCGCCTGCATCGGGATCTTCTGGAAATTCTTCTGACCTCACGCGAGCCTTCGGTTGGTGGGCCGGCGCTCGGACGAAATCGGACAGCTTCGCCCAGTCGGCAGTTGGCTCGCTACCCCCCAGCCGACTTTCCCGTCTTCCTCACGCACCGCGGCCTTGCCGAACGGCCCGCCCGCCGGCTGCTTGGATCCGATAGACGATGCATAGAGCGACGACGCGGGGAAGCAACGCAACGCGCCGATGATATTACTACAGTTACAACCAGTCAAGAACTTCAGTCAGTTCCTGCCGGTTTCGTTTCAGGGAGTTTTTTCGCACCGTAGAGGGCCGCAGGAAGTGAGTTTGCACGGGCGGCTACACCATTCCTTGTGCCACCCCGCCCGAGTGCCAGCAATGCTTTCAACGCCGTGACTTCCGCATTCAGAGTGGTCGAGGACCCGGTCTCACCTGTGTAATGGCGACGCCGGAGATGGCGAGCAGTCCACCGACAACCAGCTTCGGGGTCACCCGGTCGCCGAGGAACAGCACGCTCGAAATCACGGCGAACACCGGGAGGAGCAAGCCGAACGGTGCGACGCGGCCCATGGAGCAACGGGCGATCAACCAGAACCAGAGGCCAAACCCCAGGATTCCGCCGATGAAGATCGTGTAGGCGAGCGCCAGCCAACCACGTTGATCCGCCGTGGCGAGGCTCGCCAGCTGTCCATGTTCGAGGAGCAGCGACATCAACGCGACTTGCGGCACCGTGAGCAGCGACGACCACCCCTTCAACATCAAGGGGTCGAAAGGGCCGTAGCGCTTCGTCAGGACATTGGACATCGCAAACGCGAAGGCTGCCCCCACCACGAGCAGCAGCGGAAGCGCGTTCGCCGTCAGGCCAGGCCCCGCCGCCAACGCGACCACGCCGGCGAATGCAATCGCCACTCCGATGGACGTCGCGGCAGATGGCTTCTCGGCGAGCAGCGGCCAGGCCAACAGGACCGTAAAGGGCGTGGCGAGCTGATAGGCGATCGCCGACATGCTTCCCGAGCCGAGGCCGAGGCCGACGTAGAAGAGCCCGAAGCTCAGCCCACCGAGGAAAAGCGAAATGGCTGCGACGGGGCCGACCTGCCGACGCGTGGGCCTCTTGACGAACGGAACGAGCAGGACCCCGATGGCCAGGAAGCGCAGGGCGAGGAAAAAAAGAGGCGGAAACTCCAGGACGCCGACCTTGATGGCGACGAACTGGTAACCCCAGAGCAGAGGGACGGCCACCGCGCAGACGACCTGGAGGGCAGACATGGCATACTTCCTTTAAAGACCGTTCAGTCCAGAAATGGGCGCGCTGACGGCGCCGGCGTCCAGGAGATCGTCTACTTGACCAAGCGGCTCAGAAGAGCGTCGGCGGTGACTTGCGACCTGCCCGGTGTCGGCCCCGTCTTGCCGACCACGCGAAGCCCCTCGACGAAACAGACCAGAATCCGGGCGGCACTCGAAGGCTCGACACCATCGGCCAACTTGCCCGCCGCCTTCGCACGGGAAAGAGCATCGGCCACCCTGGACTCCATGGCCTTGAAGAAGCTCCCGATGCGGAGATCGACGTCGGCATCGCGGCCAGCCAGTTCCATGGCCGTGGCCACCAGCAGGCATCCGCGCCGCCCCCTGGCACCGCTCGTACGGTCGACGTAGCCGGCAAGGTAGGCCCGCAGGCCGCCGACCGGCTCCCTGTCGGGGGCGAGTTCGACATCCATCCGCGCCAGGGCGTCGGCAATGTAGCGATCGAGCGCACGCAAAAAGAGCGAGTGCTTGTCGCCGAACGCGGCGTAGAGGCTGCCACGCGAGAGTCTGGTCGCACGAAGAAGGTCCGGCAGCGCCGTGGCGTGATAACCGCGTGACCAGAACACACCCATCGCACGTTCGACAGCGGCTTCCGTGTCGAAGGTTCTGGGGCGGCCACGCGGCAACGGAGCTGGGGCTTGGCGGCTCATCGACGGAATATTAGACCGATCGATCCTTAATTCAATACCGTCGGCCCCGTGACGTTCAGGCACACGGGACCGCATTTTTGGAGCTGATCGCCGTTCAGCCAAATTTGGTGGTAGCCCCGACAGCGGGCTCGGCTATGATTCAGGCATGCCCAAGGTTCTTTCCGATACCGAGGTGGCGCGCTATCGCCGGGACGGCTTCCATTTCCCGGTGCGGGTCCTGTCGACGGACGAGGCCCGCTCCTATCGCGACCGTCTCGAAGCGAACGAGCGCACGCTGGGCGGACCGCTGTCGGGCAACATGCGCCAGAAGCCGCATCTCCTCTTCACCTGGGCCAACGAGCTCGCACGGCATCCGAAGATCCTCGATGCCGTCGAGGATGTCATCGGACCCGACATCCTGTGCTGGGGCACCACCTTCTTCACCAAGGAGGCACGCTCGCCGTCGTACGTGTCGTGGCACCAGGACGCGACCTACTGGGGGCTCAGCACCGCCGACGTGATCACGCCTGGGTCGCCTTCGCCGACGCGCCGGTGGAAAGCGGCGCCATGAAGTTCTGGCCGGGCAGCCATCTCAGGAACCAGCTCGAGCATCGCGACACCTTCGCGAGCGACAATCTCCTGACCCGCGGCCAGGAGATCGCCGTCGACGTGCCGGACGGCGCCGGCGTCGACGTCGCCCTGAAGGCGGGCGAGATGTCGCTGCATCACGTGCTGCTGGTGCACGGGTCGGGGCCCAACACGACCGACGACCGACGGATCGGCTATGCCATCCGCTACATCCCGCCCCATGTACGCCAGCTCAAGTCGCGCGATTCAGCGATGCTGGTGCGCGGCCACGACCGTTACGGAAACTTCGAGCAGGAACCCGCGCCTCGTGCCGATCTCGACGCCGATGCCGTTGCCGCCCACCAGGCCGCCGTCGAAAGCTCCGCGAAGGTGCTCTATGCCGGCACCGACCGCAGGACCTACCGTGCCTAGCCGGCGCTGGGCTCTCGCCGCACTCTGCGCGCTGCCGACGGCGGCCGCGGCACAGACCACGACCACGCGGGACACGACGCCGACGCCCGAGGCGTTCTTGCGCGGCATCTACACGCCCTATCCGAACCAGGACTTCAAGGGGCAGCCGTTCTGGCAGGTCGATCGCTTCTTCGCGCCCGACCTGGCGCGCGCCATCGAGTCCGACATGCGCGAGGCCAAGCGACGCGGCGAGGTACCCCGCCTCGACGGCGACCCCTTCGTCGATGCGCAGGACTGGGACATCGCCAATCTCGCCATCTCGGTCAAGACCGAGGGACCGAAGACCATCGGGCTGGTCAGCTTCGAGAACCAGGGCAAGCCCACCGAGATCACGCTCGACCTCGTGCGCACCGGGATCGGCTGGCGCATCTCCGACATCAAGGCGCCCAGCGGCACGCTGAGCGATCTTTACCGGAAGTAGGTCTTCCTCCCTGCCCGAAGCGCGGGGAGGAAAGTCCGCTCAGTGCCGCCAGCTCGTGTCGACCTTGTCGAGCTTGCGGATGAGCGCGGCGAATTCGAGGTCACCGATGCCGGCCTGCGATTCCCGCTCCGAGAAGGCGTCCATGTCGGCGCCCGACTTGGTGGCCAGATTGTCGCCCAGGATGTTGAGGGTGCCGGCAGCCGCCGCATCGACCTGAATCTGGCAGGCGCGCTCCAGGCGATAGAGCCGCAGGAAGGCTTCGGGCACGGTGCGGCCGGTGGTGAGCACGCCGTGATTGCGCAGCATCATCGCCTGGTTGTCGCCGAGGTTCTCGAGCAGCCGGCCGCGCTCGTCGAGGTCGAGGCTGGGCCCTTCGTAGTCGTGATACGAGAGCTTGCCGTGGAAGGCCGTCGAGACCATCGAGATCGGCAGCAGCCCCTCCTTCAGGGCGCA
>JAEZIF010000134.1 GCA_023416135.1 Pseudomonadota bacterium | reverse complement strand
GGTTGGGAGAGGGGGCTACGCCCGTCGATTCCCCCCTCTCCTGGCCTCTCCCCCTATCGGGGGAGAGGAACAAGAGCCGGGGGAGAGGAACATGAGGCCAGGGAGAGGAACAAGAGCCGAAGGAGAGGAACATCAGAGTGCGGCGAGGAAGTGTTCACGCAGGTGTCACTCCGACAACGACATCCAGCGCAGGTCGCCGCCGCCGCCGACCGGGCTGAACTTGTAGCCCTGCACGCGCTTGGAGAGCCCGCGCAGCTGGATGGTGTTGTAGACCCAGATGTCGGGCGAATCCTCGACGATGCGCGTCGTCGCCTGCTGGTAGAGCTTGTCACGCTCGGCCTTGTCGCTGCTCGAGCGCGCCTTGCCCAGCAGCGCGTCGACCTCGGCATTGCCGTAGTAGGACGACGCCTTCCAGGTGCCGAAGAACTGGGTGTCGTACATCTGGCCGATCCAGTTCTCGGGATCGACGAAGTAGGTGCTGACCCAGTGGATCCAGAGATCCGGCGAGGTCTCGGGCTTGCCGGTCGCCGAGGTGATCTGGGCCCAGGTGCTGGGCACGATCTTCATCTTGATGCCGACCTTCTGCAGGTCGGCCTGGAACATCTGGGCCGCCTGCGAGGTCTGCTCGAGCTCGCTCTGGATATGGATCTCGACCTCGCGATCGAGCTTGGCGCCCTCGGCCTTGGCCTTGTCGCAGTAGGCCTTTGCCGCCGCCGGATCGAACTTGTAGCCCGCGAGATTGGGCGGGTTGCCCCACAGGTTGCGCGGGTTGGGCCCGGGATTGCGGTCGACGTAGCCTTTCAGGATGACCTGGTTGAAGCCGTCGTAGTTGAAGGCCGAGGCGAAACACTTGCGCGCATTGGCGTTGTCGAACGGCGGCTTCTTGTTGTTCATGCGGATGATGAAGACGCGCATCGATTCGTCGCGGGCGACGCGGGTGCGCGCGTTCTTCTCGACCCGCTCCACCTGGTCGGTCGGCAGGTAGGAATCGGTGGCGTCGATCTCTCCGCGCATCAGCGCCAGCACGCGCGTCGACGTCTCGGCCACCGGGCGGGAACGCACCAGATCGATCGGCTTGGCATTGTCGGCCCAGCCCTTGAAGTGGTCCTTGTTGCGGATCAGGTCGAGCGCTTCGCGCGGCCGATAGGATGCCGGATCGAGGCGATAGGCGCCGCTGCCGGCGTCGTTGGCGGACAGCCAGGTCGAGCCGAAGTCGTTGTCCTTCACGTTCGCCTCGACCTGCTTCTGGTTGACGATGGCAACCAACGGAATGGCGGCGAGGAACGGCGCATAGGGCTTGTCGAGCACGAAGCGCACGGTCTCGGCGTCGGGCGCCGTGACGTTGTCGGGCTTCAGCACCGGCAGGAACGCGCCGGCCGGGCCGCGTTTCATGCCGAGCAGGCGACGGAAGCTGTAGACCACATCGTTGGCGGTGACCGGGCTGCCGTCGTGGAACTTGGCGCCCGGAACCAGCTTGAAGGTCCAGGTCAGGCCGTCCTCGCTCACCTGGTGGGCGGAGGCCAGCCACGGCTGCAGCTCCGGCGGATTGCCCGAGTAGCGGTAGAGCGTGTCGTACATGTTGAGCAGGATGAACTGCATCGGCACGTCGAAGATGGCGTGCGGATCGAGACCCGCCGGCAGGGTGTCACCCCAGACCAGGACGTTCTTGTCCTGCTGGGCCTGCGGCGGCGTCGGTGCGGCCAGGAGGCCGAGCGCCAGGGCGCCGGCCAGGGCCATAGTCGTGTAGCGTGTCATGCAAACCCCTTCTTCCCTTCCCTTATCGATGAACCAGTCTTTGGGCCACGATCGGCACCTCGCCGCGCACCGAGGTGCGCCAGACGTGGCGGCGATGGCGATCGCGGTCGTACTCGGTGGCGGTGTGGATCAAGGTGCGGTTGTCCCACAGCACGAGGTCGCGCGGCCGCCAATGGTGGGCCTGGACGAATTCCTCGCGGACCATGTGGGCGAGAAGCTCCTCCTGCTGGCGACCGACCTCGTCGTCGTCGGCGCCCGGCAACAGAAGATGCACATTGCTGCGGTCACAGAGATAAAGTCCTTCGCGTTCGGTGCGCGGATGACGGCGCACGACGGGATGCTCAACGTCCGGCGTGCGCTCGATCTGTTCCGGCGTCATCGGCGGCAGCCAGGGCCGCGATTCGTGCAGCAAGCGATAGCTGTGGCGTGCCTTGAGCCGGCGCAGCTCCGCCTGGCGCGAAGCGGGCAGGGCGCCGAAGGCCAGCGCGGTATCGGCGAAAAGCGTGTCGCCGCTCTCCGGCGGCACCTCGACGGCATAGAGAAGGGTGATGGCGGTGGGGTTGGCGAAATAGTTCAGATCCGTGTGCCAGCCGAACCCCTCGCGCGGATTGCCGATCGGGCGGCCGTCCTCGACGATGTTGGAGATGACGTAGATCTCGGGATGGCCGGGCATCCAGTAGCGGTCGAGGACGTGCAGGTCGATGGCGCCGAAGCGTTGCGCGAAGGCGACGAACGCCTCCGGCGTGAGCTGCTGGTCGCGGATCGCCAGCATCTGATGACGCAGTAGCGCCTGGTCGAGGACGGCGAACGTCGCATCGTCCAGGGCGCGCGCATCGAGATCGGTGATCTCGGCGCCGACCACCGGGTTTGCCGTAAGCTGCATGGGCGTTGCCCGATGTCTCCTTCCCTGTTGCGACTGTGAGCCCGCCGGTAACGCAGGGCAAGACCCGCAAGCTCGTCGCACGATGCTCCTTGCCGCAGGCAGGAACGCTGCCCTAGGCTCGGCCAGGTGCCGCGACGCCCGCCTTGGCGTTGCGAAAAGCGTGCCAGCGATCAGGAGAAATTTCGATGTCCGGCGTGAGCAGCGAGGAGATCCCCATTATCGACGTGTCGGGCGCCATCGCCGGCGACGCCGGTGCGCTCGCTCGCTGCGCGGAGGAACTGCGCCATGCCTACGAGGATGTCGGGTTCTGGTTCATGACCGGGCACGGCGTGCCGCAGTCGCTGGTCGACCGGGTGTTCGCCGAGGCCGCGCGCTTCCATGCACAGCCGCTGGACGACAAGCTTAAGCTCAAGATCAACGAGCACAATATCGGCTACCTGGCGATGAAGGCGGCAACCACGCGCCACTCCGACGTCAGCACCAACAACAAGCCGAACCTAACGAAGCGTTCTTCGTCAAACGCGACCTGCCGCTCGATCATCCCGACGTGATCGCCAACAGGCGCTTCCGCGGCGCGAACCAGTGGCCGGCCGGGCTGCCGGGCTTCCGCGACACGGTCGTCGCCTACTGCGATGCGCTGGAGTGCGCCGCACTCTCGATCCTGCCGGTCTATGCCACCGCCCTCGACCTGCCGCCGCAGCACTTCGCGCCGGCGTTCCACGAGCCGCAGTACACGCTCCGCATGTCGCACTATCCCCACACGCCGGTGCTGACGGACGGCGAATACGGCCTGGCGCCGCATGCCGACACGTCCTTCATGACCCTGCTGGCCCAGAACAAGGTGCCGGGGCTCTCGCTGCGCACTTCGTCGGGGCGCTGGATCGACGCGCCGGTGATCGAAGGGGCGTTCCTGGTCAACAGCGGGCAGATGCTGAACCGCTGGAGCAACGGCCGCTTCCGCGCCACGCCGCATCGCGTCGTCAACCGTTCCGGCGGCGAACGCTACGCCATCCCGTTCTTCTTCGACTGCACGATCGACCATGAGATGGTGTGCCTGCCCTCGTGCACCGACGCCGACCATCCGATCAAGTACGAGCCCACGACCTACACGGCCTTCATGAGCTGGTACCAGAACCAGAATTACGACCATGTCCGCAACGCCGAGGGCGTGCGGTTGCAGGCGAATTAGCCGTCGAAAGCCGCCGGTCGACAGCACTGCCTGCATTCGAATCCCGGGACACAACGAATGGCGGGCTCGCCGATTGGGTGCGCTCCAGGTGGGTCCTATACGGTGCGAAAAAACTCGCGAAAGCGAAATTGGCGATAAGCACTTAAGTGCTTGACTGGTGTTCACTCCAGTTATAACATGGCGCTGTCGCGTTGCTTTTCCGTGTCGCTGCTCCATGCATTCTCGTAACTGCCTGACGCCCGGCAGCCTTGGACGAAATGGATCCAGGCTGGCTGGTCCGGGGCGGGCACGCTATAGGCCGGCCCCATGACTTCGACCGACAACCCCGCCGCCGCCACCCGGCCGATCGACCGTGACGCGCTGCGGCGCAAGTACCGCGAGGAGCGCGACAAGCGGCTGCGGCCCGACGGCAACGCCCAGTATGTCCAGGCGTCCGGTCTGTTCGCGCGCTACCTCGACGATCCCTACACGCCGATCGAGCCGCGGGCTGCCAGGACCGATCATGTCAACTTCGCATTCGTCGGCGGAGGATTTGCTGGGCTGGTGACGGCGGCGCGCCTGGTCGAGGCTGGCGTGAAGGACGTGCGCATCGTCGAGAAGGGCGGCGACTTCGGCGGTACCTGGTACTGGAACCGCTATCCCGGCGCGCAATGCGACACGGCGTCGATGGTCTACATGCCGTTGCTCGAGGAAACGGGGCACCGGCCGACCGAGAAATACGCGCACGCACCGGAGATCCTGGAGCACTGCCGCCGTATCGGCCGGCACTTCGGCCTCTACGACAACGCCCTGTTTCACACCGAGGTCGTGGATCTCTCCTGGGACGCCGACCGGGCGCTCTGGATCGTCCGCACCAACCGCGGCGATGCCTTCACTGCACGGTTCATCGGCCTCGGCACAGGTCCGCTCCACGTGCCCAAGCTGCCCGGCATCCCGGGCCTCGACTCGTTCACCGGGCACTCATTCCACACCAGCCGCTGGGACTACGCCTATACCGGCGGCGACCCCTTCGGCGCGGCGATGACCAAGCTCGCCGACAAGCGCGTCGGCATCATCGGCACCGGCGCCACGGCCGTGCAGTGCGTGCCTCATCTCGCGCGATCGGCGAAGGAGCTTTTCGTCTTCCAGCGTACGCCGTCTTCCGTCGATGTCCGGGCCAACGCCCCGATCGATCCCGGCTGGTTCTCCTCCATCGCCACGCCGGGCTGGCAACAGCGCTGGCTTGAGAACTTCACGGCCAACCAGGCGGGCGGGACGGCGACCGAAGATCTGGTGCAGGATGGCTGGACCGACCTGTCGCGTCGCATCCGCCAGCGGATCCTGACGCTGCCCAAGGAGCAGCGGACACGCGAGAACATGCTGGCCGCGTTCGAGGACGCCGACCACGAGAAGATGGAAGAGATCCGCAGCCGCGTCGACGCGATCGTGCACGACCCGACGACGGCGCAGCACCTGAAGGCCTGGTATCGCCAGCTTTGCAAGCGGCCCTGCTTCCACGACTCCTACCTGCAGGCCTTCAACCTGCCGGGAGTCCATCTGATCGACACCGACGGCAAGGGCGTCGAGCGTATCACGCGGGCAGGTGTGGTCGCGGCCGGTGTGGAGTATCCGCTGGATTGCCTGATCTACGCATCGGGCTTCGAGGTCGGCACCGAGTATCGCCGACGTGCCGGGTTCGATCTGGTCGGCCGCGACGGAGAGAAGCTCTCCCAGCATTGGAGGGACGGGATGCGCACCAAGCACGGCATGCATGTCCATGGCTTCCCCAACGCCTTCTTCGTGCAGCCGACCCAGGGCGCGAACCTGATTTCCAACGTTCCGCACAACCTCACCGAGGCCGGCCGCACCATCGCGATCGAGGTCAGGCATGCCCTCGACCATGGCTTCCGCGAGATCGAGGTGACGAAGCAGGCCGAGGACGAGTGGGTGAAGCTGCTGCTGACGGGCACGGGCCGCATGATCGGCGGCGCCGATTGCACGCCCGGCTACTACAACAACGAGGGACAGGACGCCGGGTTCGCCGCCCGCCTGGCCGTCGGCTATCCCGCCGGCGCGTCGGCCTATTTCAAGTACATCGACGAATGGCGCCGGTCCGGCCGTTTCGAGGGGCTGGCTTTCCGATGAAGGCGAAGTTCGTGAAGGGCTTCGTGGTGGCCTGGGCCAAGGTGATGAACCTCGATCGCTTCGACCTGGCTTGATCGAGGCGGCTCCTCCCGGCTCGCGCCGGTCGGCAGGCTGGAATAGTCTCGGCTCCTTGTTCGGTATTTCCGAACAAGGAGAGAGCCGATGAACGAGCCGAGCCTGGCCGAGGCGAACGCCTTCGTGGCTGTCCTCGAGCAAAAGAGCTTCAGCAAGGCCGCCAGGCAGCTGAACCTCTCGCCGCCGCGCGTCAGCGAGATGGTCCGCCATCTCGAGGAGAGGCTGGGCGTGCGGCTGGTCGAGCGAACGACCCGCTCGGTGGCCCCGACCGTCGCCGGTGAACGCCTGTTGGCGCGACTGCGGCCCGTGCTCGACGACTACCGTGCCGCGCTCGACCTCGTGAATGACTTTCGCGAGAAGCCCGCCGGCCTGGTGCGCCTCACCGTCGCGCCGCCGGTGGCCTATCTGGGGCTGATATCCAGCATCAGCCGCTTTCTCGTCGCTTATCCGGAAATCAGCGTCGAGATCTCCGCCGACAGCGCCCTGACCGACATCGTAGCCGGGCGGTTCGATGCCGGCATCCGCCACGCCGAGCGGCTCGAGCGCGACATGATCGCCGTGCGCATCAGCGACGAAGTGCCGGCGGTGACGGTCGCGGCGCCGTCCTACATCGCGCGCCGCGGCAAGCCGCAGACACCGCACGAGCTTGCCAGGCATGACTGCATCCGTATTCGCCTGGGCGGCGGCGCGTTCATCCCGTGGCGCTTGCGGCTGAACCGGCGCGCCGTCGAGGTGCCGGTCGAGGGACGCTTCATTGTCAACGACGATCGGATGGCGCTGCAAGCCGCCCTCGAAGGTGTGGGACTGCTGCAGATGCCACGCAGCACGGTTGAACGCGAACTCTCCGCGAAGCGGCTGGTTACCGTGCTCGACGAACACCAGCCGCCGCCGTTTGCAGGCTACTTTCTCTACTATCCGAGCCGCCGGCAAATCCGGCCGGCGCTCAAGGTGCTGGTCGACTTCCTGCGCAAGCGCGACCGGCGTGCGTAGCCGACGCCGTCTACGGCACGAAAAAATTCCCAAGGCACGAGGCGCGCCGTCACTGACGGAAGTTCTTGACAGAATGGCACTGTAGTTATATTAACGGGCCGTTGCGTTGCTTTCCCGCGTTGCCGCTCTATGCATCGTCTATAGGATCCACGACAGCCGGCGCTGCCCGTTCGGCGAGGCGGTGGTGCGCGAGGACGACGGACAGGCGAGGCAAACTCTGCCGACCGAAAAGGCCATCGAAACTATCGAAATACCCCCGAAGGCCAGGAAAGGCCCGAAATTCGCGACTTTTTGCGGGTTGAATTCGGACAGGGCGAAACTGTCCGAATTCATCTAAATCCCCGGCCCACCACCCGACGAGTCGCAGACCATCCCGTCGCCGTGACGAGGTGCTAAGCGGCCGCGGCGACCGTGCCGGTCAGCCGCTCGATCTCGGCCAGCGCCTTGCTGCGATTGGTATTGGCGGCTTCCGCGCCCATGGCGAGCCCTTCGAAATGAACGAAGGTCACGTCGGTCAGGCCAAGGAAGCCCAGCACGGCCTTGAGATAGGGTTCCTGGAAGTCGAAGGCGGCGGCCGGCGCGCCCTTGCTGTAGACGCCGCCGCGCGCCACCAGGACGAACACCTTCTTGTCCTTGAGCAGGCCCTCGGGGCCATTCTCCGAATAGCGGAAAGTGCGGCCGCGGCGCGCCACATGGTCGATCCAGGCCTTCAAGGTCGACGGGATGGAGAAATTGTACATGGGAACCGCGAGCACGATCGTGTCGGCAGCTTCGAGCTCGGTGATCAGCTCGTCCGACAGGGCGGTGGCGGCTCTTTGGCTGTTCGTATGTTCGGCGGCGGGCGTGCCCATGGCGGCGAAGGTCTCGCCGTCGAGATGCGGCATCGTCTCGGGCGTCAGCGCCCGCTCGACGACGGAACGATGCGGATAGCGCTTCAGGAAGTCGCGCGCGAGGGCCAGCGACTGGGAGTTCGCGCCGAACACGCTGGAATGGATGAGAAGGACGTTGCTCATGACGGGCTCCGTGCCGTGTGGGATTGAGACGTTGACGGAGCGAAGATGGTCGCGACGGCCTCCTCGAATAAGTCGGAACAATACGAATGGGCCTTGCGGTTTTTCCGAATAATGCGGCGTCAGCCCTGCAGGACGCCGAGCGTCTTCAGCTTCGCAATCTCGTCGGCCGAGTATCCAGCGCCGCGCAGCACCGCTTCCGAATCCTGACCGACGGCCGGCGCGCGGGATGGGGCGACCTTGGTCGCGCCGTCGATGTGGAAGGGACTTGAGACAGTCAGGCCGGCGCCGTCGGCGAAAGGAACGAGGGCGCCGATCTCGCGCGCCTGGGCGTCGTCGGCCGCTTCGTCGACCGAGTACACCGGACCGAACGTCACGCCGGCCTTTTCGAGGATGGTGCGCCATTCCGCCAGGTCGTGCTTGGCGAAGATGCCGTCGAGGATTGCGGTAAGCGCCTTGGCATTCTCGCGCCGCAGCGGGGTTGTCGCGAAGCGCGGGTCGTCCGCCAGATGCTCGGCCTCGATCGCCTTCAGAAAGCCCGCGAGCTGGCGCTGCTCGTTGTGCATGGCCATCAGGAACCAGCGACCGTCGCGGCAGCGATAGTGGTTGGCCAATGCGCTGGGCGTCTCGACCCTGGGCGGCCGGTGCTTCACGTGCTCGCCGAACAGTCGGTTCTGCACGAAGCAGCCGTTCGCCCACAGGCCGTTCTGCAGGAGCGAGGTTTGCGCGACGCCGCCTCGTCCGGTCCTCTCGCGACGATAGAGCGCCGTCACGATGGCCGCGTACAGAGCCGTCGCGGTGGGATGGTCACCCATGCCGGGCATCGACCGCACCGGCTCGGTCTCGGTCGTCGCCCGCACCATGTCCATCAGGCCCGTGCGCGCCCAGTAGGCGGTCGCGTCGAAGCCCGTGCGGGCCGCCTCCTCGCCGGCCTCGCCATAGGCGGTGATCGAGCCGTAGACGAGCCGCGGGTTGACCGCCAGGAGGTCGGCGGCTGAGATCTTCAGGCGCTCGCGCACCGGCAAGGGGAAGTTGGTGACGAAGACGTCGGTCGTGGCGAGCAGGCGGTAGAGCGCGGCGAGGCCCTCGGAGGCCTTGAGATCGATGGCGAGACTGCGCTTGTTGCGCGACGTCAGCTGCCACCAGTAATCGGTGGTCTTGCCGGGGACCGCCGGCGAGGCCCGCCATGGATCGCCCGCACCCGGCGGCTCGAGCTTGATCACCTCGGCGCCGAAGTCCGAGAGGATGGTTGCCGCGGCAGGTCCGGCGATCCAACTCGCGCAATCGATCACCCGCAAACCAGAGAAAATTCCATCGCTCATCGCTTCCAACCCTTTCAAACCTGCGGCTTGCCGATGCCGTAGAATGCGGCGCAGTTGTCGCCCAGGATCAGGTCCTTCTCTCGCGCCGTGAGGAACGGGCAGTATTTGCGCACATAGTCGAGCGATTGCCTATAAGTGCAGAAGCGCTCGACATTCGGCATGTCGGACCCCCACATCAGCCGGTCCGCGCCCAGGTGGTCGCGCAGGCTTTCGGTCAGCGATTGCGCCTCGGGGTAGGGGTAGTCCCAGGCGCCGCCGTAGGTGATGGGGAACATGACCTCGAGCACCAGCGGCCCGTGGCGGTAGACGGCCAGAAGCTCCTCGGGGAATTCGTAGCGACCGTTGCTCGCGAAGTAGCCGACCGGCGGGCTCATGGCGAGGTGGACGCGGATATCGCGATGGCGCGCCAGGATGCGTCCCCCCAGCGCCACGATATGAGCCATGTAGCCCGCCCTGTCGTAGGTCGGGCCCGAGCTCGGCTCGAGGCAGAGCACGATGCCGAGTTCGGCGAGCCTGGCCCAGAACGGCGCCATCTCCTTGGCATCGAGCGGCCAGGGGAAGCCGTGGCGGCTCATCGAATCGACGTTGAAGTAGAGTCCGCGGAGCTTCAGCACCTCGAAGGCATGATCGACCTTGGCAAGCTCGGGCTCGGTGCCGGCCATCGCCTCGTCGACATGCATCAATCCGGTCATGCGGTCGGGGTACTGCTGCTGGGCGAAGGCGTTCATCTCCGTCATCGCGCCGTAGGCGCCGCCCGCTTGCAGGACGCAGTGATCGACGCCGGCATACATCATCTGCGCCAGCATCAGCTCAGGCGGCGCCGTCATCTCCTGCATGCCGACCGGCATGTACTGGATGACGTGGTCCTCGCCCTGGTGGGTGAACTCGAGCTGGCCGAAGCGGCCGACGCGGAAATCGACGTCGGTCAGGCCGCTCCAGCCAGCGTCGTCCAGCCGGTACAGCGCGGTGGTGTCAGCACGCCTCCAGTCGCGCGCGCGGAAGGTCGAAGCCGCCGTCCGCGTGATCATGCGCTGCAGGTAGCGGTTGTGGACGTCGCGCGTGGGATGCCCCCAGGCGCCGATCCAGTGCGTGAACACGTGGGCGTGGCAGTCGATGATCATGCTTCCCCCTCGGCGGGCATCGTACACCGCCGGCGCGCCCACGAGCCTCGTCCCTACTCAACCGCCGGTCAGCCATTAGGAAAGCAAATGCCCGGGCCGATGGCCTAGCTGTGCTAATGTGCAGGCCACATTGCGGAGGAAAAGCATGAGTGTGCGTGCAGGGCGCGAATTCCTGGCCATTCCCGGGCCGACGACGGTGCCGGACGAGGTGCTGCGGGCCATGCATCGCCCGGCCGTCGATATCTATTCGGGGCCGCTGCTGGCGCTGACCGACAGCCTGCTGAAGGACATCGCCCGCGTGTTCAACACCAAGGGCCGCGCCTACATCTACATATCCAACGGCCACGGCGCCTGGGAGGCGGCCCTGACCAACGTGCTGTCCAAGGGCGACAAGATCCTGGTGCTGGAGAGCGGCCGTTTCGCCATCGGCTGGGGCGAGAACGCCCGTCGCATGGGCGTCGACGTCGAGATACTGAAGGGCGACCTGCGCCGCGCCGTGCGGCCGGCCGAGGTCGAAGCCCGGCTGAAGGCCGACAAGGGCAAGACCATCAAGGCGATCCTGGTGGCGCAGATCGACACCGCGTCCGGCGTGGTGAACGACATCGCTGCGATCGGCCAGGCCGTGCGCGCCGCAGGCCATGACGCGCTGCTGATGGTCGACGCCGTGGCGTCGCTCGGCTGCATGCCCTTCAACATGGACGAGTGGGGCGTCGACGTCGCCATGTCGGGCTCACAGAAGGGCATGATGGCTCCCCCGGGACTGGGCTTCGTCGCCGCCAACGACCGCGCGCGCGAGGTGCACAAGAAGGCGGGCCTGCGCACGCCCTATTGGGACTGGACCGACCGTGAGGGCGACCAGCACTATCAGAAGTACGCCGGCACGCCGCCCGAGCATCTGCTGTTCGGCCTGCGCCAGGCGATCGACATGCTTTTCACCGAAGGCCTCGACAACGTGTTCCGTCGCCACCGGCTGCTGGCCGAGGCGGTGCGCCGCGCCGTCGGCATCTGGGCCGAGGGCCAGGCGATCGGCTTCAACATCGTCGAGCCCGCCGAGCGCTGCGACACGGTCACCGCCGTGCTGATGAACAGCGGCCACAACCCCGAGGCGTTGCGCGCCTATTGCAACGAGAAGTGCGGCGTCATCCTGGGTCACGGCATCGGCGAGCTGTCGGGCAAGGCATTCCGCGTCGCCCACATGGGCCACGTCAATGCGCCGATGATTCTAGGCACCTTGAGCGTGATCGAGGTGGCGCTCAACGCGCTCGAGATCCCGCACGGCAAGGGCGGCGCACAGGCCGCGATCGACTGGCTGGGCCAGCAGGTCAAGGCTTGACGGAAACTGCCGGCTAAAAAACCGGACGCCTGTCCCGCCACGGCGTCGCCTTTTCGTAGGCGTCGCCGGCGCGCAGCACCGTGGGCTCATCGAACAGGCGGCCGACGATCTGCAGAGAGAAGGGCAGGCCGCGCGTGTCGAAGCCGCTGCACACCGACAGGGCGGGGTTGCCGCCGACGTTGAAGGCGGCCGTGAGCGAGGGCCGCGTGAACAGGCTGGAGTGCGGAACGGGCTCCAGCTTTCCCGCCGGCTCACCGGTCGGCAGCATCAGCAGATCGACGGTCGACAGAACGGCCTGCAGGCTGCGCGCCAGGTCGGTCCTGAGGCGCATCGCCTGGATGTAGTCCTCGGCCCGCACCAGGCCGCCGGCGATGATGCGATAGCGAAGGCTGGCGCCGAACAGACCGGGCCGCGTGCGCAGATCGGGCGCGTGGATCGTGAACAGCTCGGCGATCGCCAGGATCCTCTTGGCGTCGTCGAACTGCTCGATCGGCGGCAAGGTGACGGGCCGCACGCTCGCGCCCAGCCCGCGGAACACGTCGAGCGCGGCCTCGAACGCCGCCATGGTGGCGGGCGACGGTGGTGCTTCCTTCTCGAGCCACGCCGTCGGCACACCAATGACCAGCCCGTCGACGCTCCCGGTCAGGGCCGCCGGATAGTCGGGAATGGCCACGTTCGCCGAACCCGGATCCTCCGGATCGTGGCCGGCGATGGTGTGCAGCAGGATCGCGACATCCTCCGTCGTCCAGGCGAGCGGTCCGGCATGGTCCTGGCTGAAGCAGTTCGGCAGCACGCCGCGGCGGCTGACCAGGCCGTAGGTGGGCTTAAGACCGGCGATGCCGCAGGCCGCGGCCGGACCGCGGATCGAGCCGCCGGTGTCGCTGCCGAGCGTCGCCGGCGCGAATCCCGCCGCCACCGCGGCGGCCGAGCCCGAGGAGGAGCCGGCGGGCGAGCAGGTGCGATCCCAGGGATTGCGCGCCGGCGGGAACAACACGTCCCACGACGGCCCGCCATGGGCGAATTCCCACGTCGCGTTCTTGCCCAAGAGCACGCCGCCCGCGGCGGACAGCTTCTCCTGGCAATGGGAATCCCGCGTCGGCACGTTGTCGGCCAGCAGCCTGGACATCGCCGTGGTGCGGATGCCGGCGGTGTCGAAGATGTCCTTCAGGCAATAGGGAGTGCCGTGCAGGCGGCTCAGCGGTCCCGAGGCCATGATCGTCGCTTCCGCTGCCTTGGCTTGCGCTCGCGCGCGCTCGGCGGTGATGGTGACGAAGCTGTCGAGCTGGCTGTCGAACCTCTCGATGCGGCTGAGGCAGGCTTCAGTGAGTTCGACCGGTGACAGCTCGCGCTTGGCGATGAGACGCGACGCCTCGGCGACGGTCAGGAAAGCGAGTTCGCTCACCGCTCGTCCTTCCCGGGCTGAAAGGCCGTCGCCACGAACACGTGGGCGGGCTCGTCGCTCCGCGGTCGCGCGGCAGAGACGCGCTCGACCATCTGGCGGACATGGCCGTAAGCCTCGATCAGCTCGGGCAGGTATTCCGCCGGCAGGTCGAGGCCAGCCTGGCGGGCGAGCTGCTCGATGTCGTCGTCGGTGGGCGGCGGCTTGGTCATGGGGCAGCTTGTCACGCGGGCTCGGCTCCCGTCACGCCGTCTTCGACCACGAAGGTCGCCAGGCGGTGCACCGGGCTGTCCTTCTGCTTTTCGTCTTCGACCGCCTCGAAGCCCACCGAGCAGCGCGCCGCCGTGAGCTCGACCGTGGCATAGCCGCGCTTGTCGCTGCGGCCGTACTTGAGCTGCGGATTGACCTTGAGCGCCTGCTGCATGCTGGCCGCGCTCGGACCTTGCGAGGTGATCGAGGTGCCGACGAATTCGCTGGCAATAGCCGGCTCGCCCGCCTGACCGAAGTCACGCTTGAGGTCGGCAGCGAAGAAGGCATGGCGATCGCCGCCTATGACCACCGGATTGCGCGGCTTGTGGTTCGCGATCGACTCGAGCAGGCGGCGGCGGGCATTGGGATAGCCGTCCCAGCCGTCCATCCAGAAACGTTGCTCGCCTTCGCCCGGGCGCGCGAGCTCCGCCATCAACGTCTGCTGGGCAACGATGGTCCAGCGCGCCTTGGCGTCGCCGAGCTGGCGGTCGAGCCATTGCTCCTGCGGGCCTCCCAGCATGCTGCGCGCCTCGAGCGTCCGCTCGGGACAATGCGGCACGGTGGTCGGCCGGCCACTGCCGACGCAGGCCGACGGCGACCGATACTGCCGATCGTCGAGCAGCATGACGTCCAGCATGTCGCCGAAGCGATAGCGCTCGTAGATCGTGGCGAAGGGGCCGCGCGGCCGCGCGGAAGCCGGCAACGGCAGGTGCTCGTAGTATGCCTGATAGGCGGCCGCCCGGATCCTCATGAATTGCGCCGGATCGGTGGTCGTGTAGGAGCGGTCGTCGGCGTAGTCATCGGCAACTTCGTGGTCGTCCCAGGTCGCGAGCCACGGGAAGGCGGCGTGGGCGGCCTGCAGGTCGGGATCGAGCTTGTAGAGCGCGTAGCGGTCGCGGAACTCCGACAGTGTCGTCGGGATGCCGACCTCGTGCCGGCGCACCAGCCGCGAGCCCCAGGACTTCTCGTAGATGTAGTCGCCGAGATGCACGACGAGGTCGAGGTCGCGGTCGGCCATGTCGCGATAGGCAGCGAAGTAGCCTTGCTCGTACTGCTGGCAGGAGGCGAAGGCGAAGCGGAACTGCGCAGGCGTGCTGCCCGCGGCCGGCGCCGTGCGCGTACGGCCGATCGGGCTCAAGGCATCGCCGGCACGGAAGCGATACCAGTAGTGCCGGCCGGGCCGCAGGCCCCTGGCCTCGACGTGCACCGAGTGCGCCAGCTCCGGCGTGGCCTGCACGGTTCCCTGTGCGACCACGCGCGCGACCCTGTCGTCTTCGGCGATCTGCCAGTCGACCGCGACGGGGCTGTCGGGCATGGCTCCGCCTTCCAGCGGCCGCGGCGCGAGGCGCGTCCACAGCACGATGCCATCCCCGCGCGGGCTGCCCGAGGCGACGCCCAGAGAGAACGGATCGGAGGCGAAGGCGAGCGGTTGGCCGCGGACAATCAGGCTCGGGCTGGCCATTGCGCCCGCGGCGAGGGAGCCGGCGAGAAAATGGCGGCGGCGGAGCTTCATGACAGGCGTACCTGGAGCGGGATTACGTTGCGAAAGGGCCCGTCGCTCAGCGCATCCACATGCGCTCAGTCGGCCCCTCGGGAGAGGTTATGCCGTTGCGAACAGGTGGCAGGCAACCATGCGGTCCGCGACCTGCCTCAACGGCGGCGCCTGCTGGGTGCAGCGCGGCATGGCGTGCGGGCAGCGTGGATGGAAGTGGCAGCCGGACGGCGGGTTGAGCGGGCTCGGCACCTCACCGGCCAGGGGCTCGTCCTCGCGTCGCTCGTCGGGATGGCTGGGGAGGGCAGCGGCAAACAGGGCCTGGGTGTAGGGATGCTGCGGGTTGCCGGCGATGGCGCGTGCCTCGCCGCGTTCGACGATCTTGCCGAGATACATCACGACGATCTGGTGGCTCATGTGGGCCACGGCGGCGAGGTCGTGGGCGATGAAGAGGTAGGAGAGGCCAAGCCGCGCCTGCAGGTCGCGCAGGAGGTTCAGGATCTGGGCACGGATCGAGACGTCGAGCGCCGATACGGGTTCGTCGAGCACGACCAGCTTGGGCGACAGCACCAGCGCGCGGGCGATAGCGATACGCTGGCGCTGGCCACCGGAGAATTCGTGCGGGAAGAGATCGGCCGAGCGGGCGGGCAGGCCGACCAGGTCGAGCAGTTCGAGCACACGCTGGCGTACCGCGGCCGGCTCGACGGTCTCGTTGGTGATCAGCGGCTCGGCAATGATGGCGCTGATGCGCATGCGCGGATTGAGCGAGGCGAAGGGATCCTGGAACACCGCCTGCACGGACTTGCGGTAATGGCGATGGCCGGCCGCATCCAGGCCGGCAAGTTCGCGGCCCTCGAACAGCATGCTGCCGGCGGTGGGCTGCTCCAGGCCCAGCACCAGCTTGGCGGTCGTGGTCTTGCCGCAACCCGATTCGCCGACAACGCCCAGGGTCTTGCCGCCTTCGATCGCGAAGGAAATGCCGTCGACCGCGCGCACCATGCCGCGGCTGCCGCCGAAGAGTCCGCGGCGTGCGGAGAAGTGCTTGATGAGCTCGGAGGCTTCCACGACGTTGGTCATGACGCGGCCTTGGCGCTGGCATCGATCGGAACGAGCCAGCAGCGCGCCTTCGTCTCGCGGTCGAGGGCGAATTCCGGTGGCGCCTCGGCCCGGCAGCGGGCGAAGGCCTCGGGACAGCGGGGTGCGAAGGCGCAGCCGCCCGGCAATGAGGCGAGGTCGGGCGGCTGGCCCTCGATCGCGGTCAGGTGATCGCGGTTGTCGGTCATGCGCGGGATCGAGCCCAGCAGCGCCTTGGTGTAGGGATGCGCCGGCTGATTGAAGATGCGTGATACCGGACCATGCTCGACGACGCGGCCGGCATACATCACGGCGAGCTGGTCGCACATCTTGGCGACGATACCGAGATTGTGGGTGATGAAGATCAGCGCCAGCCCGTGCTCGCGCTGCAGGTCGCGCAGCAGCTTCAGGTACTGCGCCTGGATGGTGAGGTCGAGACTGGTGGTCGGCTCGTCGGCGATCAGGAGCCGCGGCTCGCAGGAGATGCCGACGGCGCCGACGATGCGCTGGCGCATGCCGCCCGACATTTCATGCGGAAACTGCGCGACGCGGGTCTCGGGCGAGGCGATGCGCACCGATCGGAGCAGCTCGATCGCGCGCTTCCAGGCGCTGGCGCGGGACGCGCCTTCGTGGACGCGGATCGGCTCGCCGACCTGGTCGCCGATGGTGAACAGGGGATTCAGCGAGGCCATCGGATCCTGCAGGATCATGGCGATGCGCTTGCCGCGCACCTGGCGCATCTCGGCGTCGGATTTGTCCAGAAGGTTCTCGCCTTCGAACATCATGCGGCCGCTGGTGATGCGCGCCGCCGTCGGCAGCAGCCGTAGGATAGTGAGCGCCAAGGTGCTCTTGCCCGAGCCCGATTCGCCCACGATGCCCAAGGTTTCGCCGGCGTTCAGGCCGAGCGTCACCTCGTCGACGGCACGGACCACGCGCGTTCCCTGCTGGGAGACGTAGTGCGTGGAGAGATTCTCGAGTGACAGGAGGGGCGAGGGCATGGCTACAGCTGACGCAGTTGGGGATCGAGCTTCACGCGCAGCCAGTCGCCCAGAAGGTTGGCAGACAGGACCATCAGCATGATGCAGACGCCGGGGAACACGGTGAGCCACCAGTAACCCACCATCAGGCCCTTCTTGCCGTCGGCCATCATCAGGCCCCAGGCGGGCTTGGGCGGCGGCACGCCGACGCCGAGGAAGGAGAGCGATGCCTCGGTGACGATCACCACGCCAAGCATCAGCGTCGCCAGCACGACGGCGGAGTTGATGACGTTGGGCAGGATGTGGCGCCGCATGATCAGCGATTTGGAGCAGCCGGCGACGACGGCGAGCCGCACGAATTCACGCTGCTTCAGCGACAGCACCTCGCCGCGGATGACGCGGGCATAGCGCGTCCAGTAGACCAGGCCCAGGATCAGGATGATGTTGAGCTCGCTGGGGCCGACGATGGCGGCCAGGAAGATGGCGAAGGTGAGCGCCGGCAGCGCCAGCCAGGTGTCGGTGACGCGCATCACGGCCTGGTCGGCCCAGCCGCCGAGATAGCCCGACAGGATGCCGAGCAGCGTGCCGATGCCGCCGGCCACCAGCACGGCGGTGATGCCCACCACAACGGAGACGCGGGCGCCGAAGATCAGCCGGGAAAGGACGTCGCGGCCGACATGGTCGGTGCCCAGCGGATAGACCAGGCTGCCGCCTTCCTGCCAGAAGGGCGGCTTGAAACGGCGCGCCAGGCTGCCGATCTGCGGATCGTGCGGCGCCAGCACATCGGCGAAGATCGCGACGAAGGCGATGAACAGCAGGATCAGCACCGGCACCAGGGGGAAGCCCTTCAATCGCCAGAACGCGTAGCCGGAGGTGACAGCGGTCGTGGTGACGGGAGGGGTGATGACAGCCATGGTCGTCAGCCTTCCAGACGAATACGGGGGTCGATGACGGCGTACAGGATGTCGACCAGCAGATTGACCAGCACGATCATGGCGCCGCCGATGATCACGACGCCCTGGACGACGGGAAAATCGCGGAAGGTGACGCCCTCGAAGAGCAGCCGGCCGATGCCCGGCCAGGCGAACACCGTTTCGACCACCACTGCCACATTGATCATGACGATGAGGTTGATGCCGGCCAGCGTGATCACCGGGATCAGCGCGTTCTTCAGCGCGTGCTTGCCGATGACCAGCGCCTCGGGCAGGCCCTTCAGGCGCGCCAGCTTGATGTATTCCGAGCCCAGCACCTCCAGCATGGAGGAACGCGTGAGCCGCATGTGGGCGGCGGCGAAGTACCAGCCGAGCGTGAAGGCCGGCATCAAGAGGTGCGCAATGCCGCCCGAGCCGGACGAGGGCAGCCAGCCGAGATAGACCGAGAAGAACAGGATCAGCACCAGGCCGACCCAGAACTGGGGCAGCGACAGGCCGAGCAGGGCGAAGATCTTGCCGGCCGAGTCCCAGAAGCCGTCGACGCGAACCGCGGCCAGGATGCCGCTCGGGATGCCGATCAGAAGCGACAGCGTCATGGCGACGGCCGCCAGCAGCAGCGAGTGGGGCAGGCGCTCGAAGTAGAGATCCAGCACCGGCACGCGGTAATAGAAGGACTGGCCGAGGTCGCCGGCTAACAGGGCCGCCATGAAATGCCCGTACTGCACCCACAGCGGCTGATCGAGACCGAGCTGGCGGCGCATGTTTTCGATGTCCTCGGGGCTGGCGCCCGGCTCGACCAGCAGGCTCACCGGATCGCCGGTGACGCGCACGAACAGGAAGATCGTGACCGACAGCAGGAACAGCGACAGCAGGGAGTAGCCGACGCGGCGGATGATGTACTGTCTCATGCGCTACGCCTTTCCCTTCAGCGTCAGGTCCTCATACGGCGCCGTGTAGACGAAGCCCTTGATCAGGCCGAAACCCGACTGTCCGACACGCGGGCCGACGCCGGAGATGAAGGCGAGCTGGAAGATCGGCGCGTAGATCGCTCTCTCATGCACCGCCTGCTGCAGCCGATGCAGGATCGCCGCGCGCTTGGCCTGGTCCATTTGCGTGGCCTGTTCGGCGAACAGGGCGTCGATATCGGGGTAGCTGCCGTAGGCATAGGTGCCGCCCTTGTCGACGAAGGCTTCGGCGCGGGTGGCGCAGTTGCCGAACGCGCCGGACGCGCCTTGCACGATGTTCTTGAGCTTCTTCTCGGAGTAGGCCTTGAAGAAGGCGGCGCGCTCCAACGGGCGCAGCCTGACGCGGATGCCTACTTCGCGCAGGTTGTTCAGCGCGACTTCGCCGATATTGGCGTAGGACGTATCGCAGTAGTAGTCGCCTGCGTCCAAGCCGCGACCGTGGCCGGCTTCGGCCAGCAGCTGGCGGGCGCGCGGCGGATCGTACACCGGCGCCGGCGGCGGCCAGTAGAACTCGAAGTTTTCGGGGAAGATGCTCCCGGTCAGCCGCGAATGGCCGAGCGTCAGCGCCTCGTTGATGGTCTTGAGATCGAGGGCGAGGCCGACGGCCTGTCGCACGCGGATGTCGTGCCAGGGCGACTGAGGGTCCCACTGTTCCGGAAAGTAGAGCCAGAACGGGGCCGATCCAAGCGCCGGCTTGATGGCGAGGCCGGGAGTGCGCAGCAACTCGTCGGCGAGCTCACCGCGGATCGAATAGGCGATGTCGACCTCGCTGCGCTGCAGGGCGGCCAGCCGCGTCGCCTCGTCGGGAATCACCTTGAAGACCAGCCGCTTGATGGCCGGCTTCTTGCGCCAATACTCGTCGAACGCCTCGCAGACCAGCTCGACGCCCGGCGTGAACGATACGAACTTGTAGGGACCGGCGCCGACCGGCGCCTTCTTGAAGCCCTCGTCGCCGACCTGCTCGACATACTTCTTGGGCACGATCCAGCCCGCTCCGCCGGCGCCGGCATAGAAGGTGAGAAAATCCGGCCACGGATCCTTCAGTCGGATGTTCAGCCGATGCGGATCGTGGATGTCGACATTGGCGACTCGGTCCTTCAAGGACTTGGATGCAGCGCCGCGATAGCGCTCGAGCGAGAACTTGACGTCCTCGGCCGTCAGCTCCTCGCCGTTATGGAACTTCACACCCTTGCGCAACGACAGCGCATAGTTCAGCCCGTCGGCCGACATGGTGCAGGATTCCGCCAGGCACGGCGCCATCGGATCACCGGGCATCGCCTTGAGCACGGCGTCATGCATGGCGTAGAGGAGCATGAATGGCGTGATGATCCCGGGAGTCTCCGCCGGATCGAACCAGGTCGGTGCCAGCGAGACATGGACGCCGACCCGCAGCTCGCCTTCAGGTGAGGCGCCGGCCGCGCGCAGCGTGGCGCCGATCATGGCGGCCGCGGAAAGACCAAGCACACCGCGACGCGTAGTGCAGAGAGAAACCATGGCTGCCTCCCCGCTAGGCGCCGCCTTTCAGGCGGACGTCTTCATAGGGTGCGGAATAGGGATGCCCGCTGATCAGGCCGAATGCCGCTTCGTCGACGCGCGGGCCCTGACCGTTGAGGAAGGCGAGCTGCCACAGCGGTGCGTACACCGTGCGCTCATGCACCAGTTGCTGCATGCGGTGCAGGATCGCCGTGCGTTTGGCTCGGTCCGTCTCCGCCGTCTGCTGGGCGAACAGTTCGTCGATGTCGGGGTAGCTGCCGTAGACGTAGGCGCCGCCCTTGGCGACGAAGGTCTCCATCCGGGTCGCGGCGTTGCCGAACGCGCCGCTGCCGCCCTGGATGAGGTTGCGGTACTTCTTTTCGGAATATCCCTTGGTGAAGGCAGCCCGTTCGATCGCGCGCAGCTTCATGCGGATGCCGACTTCCGCAAGGCTGCTCAGCGCCGCTTCGCCGAGATTGGCGTAGGAGGAGTCGCAGTAGTACTCGCCGGCATCAAAGCCGCCGCGGAAGCCCGCTTCCGCCAGCAGCCGGCGCGCCGTCGTCGGGTCGTGTGGAATCTTCGGCGGTTGCCAGTAGTAGTCGAAATCCTTCGGCACGATGCTGCCGGTGAGCAGCGAATGGCCGAGCGTCAGCGCCTGGTTGATGCCCTCGCGATCCAGCGCCAGGGTGGCGGCCCTGCGCACCCGCGCGTCATGCCAAGGCGACTTCGGGTCCCACTGATCGGCGAAATAGATCCAGAACGGCGAGTTGATCAGCACCGGTTTCAACTCGAGCCCGGGAGTGCGCTGCAATTCCTCGGCCAACTCGCCGCGGATCGAGTAGGCGAGATCGACCTCGCCGCGCTTCAGCGCCGCTAGCCGCGTGGTCTCCTCTTGAATCACCTTCCAGACCAGCTTCTTCACGGTCGGCACCTTGCGCCAGTAGCCGTCGAATGCCTCCATCACCAGTTCGATGCCGGGAGTGAAGGAGACGAACTTGTAAGGTCCCGCGCCGATGGGCTCTTTCTTGAAGCCGTCCTCGCCCACGCTCTCGACATATCTTTTCGGCACGATCCAGCCCGCGCCGGTGACGCTGGAATAGTAGGCAAGGAAATCCGGCCACGGCCGGTGCAGGTGGAAGACTATGCGCCGCGGATCGGGCGTCTCCACAACCGCCACCTGCTCCTTGATGAAGCCCGCGGCATTGCCGCGATAGCGCTCGAAGGAAAATTTCACATCCTCCGCCGTCACCGGCGCGCCGTTGTGGAAGATGGCTCCGGAGCGAAGCACGAAGCTGTGGCTCAGCCCGTCAGCGGAAGCGCTGTAGGACTCTGCCAGGCAGGGTGCGGCCAGATTACCCGGCATCGGCTTCACCAGCCCGTCATGCAGGGCATAGAGCAGCATGAAGGGCGTGACGATGCCAGGCGTCTCTGCCGGATCGAACCAGGTCGGCGCCAGCGAGATATGGGAGGCGTAGGCCAGCCGACTGTCCGCGGAGCTGGCCGGTCTTGTGCCGGCTGCCAGGACGCCGAGAGCCGCGAGGCCGAGCAGTTCGCGCCGCGTGGCGCGCAATCGGGTTGCTCGGGGTATACGAATGCGTGGGTGACGTAGGGACGAACGCACTGGTCACTCCCTGTTGTCAGCTCGGCTTGATGGTCACATCCTCATACGGTGCGGAGTAGGCATGGCCGCGGATCAGGCCGAGCGCCGATTCGCCCATGCGCTTGCCCTGGCCATTGAGCAGGGCGAGCTGCCAGATCGGCGCGTAGACCGACTTCTCGTGCAGGAACTGCTGGATGCGAATGAGCGTCGCCGTTCGCTTCGCGACATCCATCTCTGCCGCCTGCTCGGCAAACAGCGTGTCGATCTCGGGATAGTTGCCATAGGCATAAGCGCCGCCCTTGGCGGCGAAGGCTTCCAGACGCGTCGCGGCGTTGCCGAAGGCGCCGGAGGAGCCCTGGATGATGTTCTTGAGCTTCTTCTCCGAGTAGGCCGCGAAGAAGGCGGCGCGCTCGAGGGGCCGGAGCTTCACGCGGATGCCGGCTTCCTGGAGGTTGTTCAGCACCGCCTCGCCGAGGTTGGCGTAGGAGGAATCGCAGTAGTAATCGCCGGCATCGAAGCCGTTGCGGAAGCCGGCCTGGGCCAGGAGATTCTTGGCCTCGGCGAGGTCGTACTTCGCCATTGGCGGTTTCCAGTAGAACTCGAAGCTGTCGGGAACGATGCTGTTGGTGATGGGCGAATGTCCGAGCGTCAGAGCCTCGGAAATCGACTTGTGATCGATGGCGAGCCGAGCCGCTTCGCGCACGCGCTGGTCATGCCACGGCGACTTGGGGTCCCATTGGTCGGGGAAGTAGAGCCAGAAGGTACCCTGGAGCACGACGGGTTTCAGTGTCAGGCCGGGCGTCTTCTGCAGCTCTTCGGCGAGCTCGCCGCGGATCGAGTAGGCGAAATCGACTTCGCCGCGCTTCAGGGCGGCGAGCCGCGTCGCCTCCTCAGGCACGACCTTGAAGACCAGACGCTTCACCGCCGGCACCTTGCGCCAGTAGGCGTCGAAGGCTTCCAGGACGAGCTCGACCCCCGGCGTGAAGGAGACGAAGCGGTAGGGGCCCGCGCCGATCGGCGCTTTCTTGTAGCCTTCCTCTCCGACCTGCTGGACGTATTTCTTGGGCACGATCCAGCCCGCACCGGTGGCAGAGCTGTAGAAGGTCAGGAAATCCGGCCAGGGCTTCTTGAGCACGAAGCGCACGCGCCGCTCGTCCGGCGTTTCGACAGCGGCCACGCGTTCCTTCATCAGCGCGGCCGAGGTGCCGCGATAGCGCTCGAAGGAGAATTTCACGTCCTCTGCCGTCACCGGCTCGCCGTTGTGGAACTTGGCGCCTGGGCGGACGGAGAATTCGTTGCTGAGGCCGTCAGGCGCCATCTTGCAGCCGTCGGCCAGGCACGGCTCGTTGGCATTGCCGGGCATCGGCTTCACCATGGCGTCGTGCAGGGCATACATCAGGAGGAAAGGCGTGATCATGCCCGGCGTTTCGGCCGGGTCGAACCATGTCGGCGCCAGCGAGACATGCACCGCCCAGGTGAGCTGCCCCTGTGGTGCGTTATTGGCGTTTGCCGCGCGTTGTCCGCTGGCGATGAGCGCGGAAAGCGCAAGCAGGCTTCTGCGGCTGAAGCCGTGTGTCGATCGGCCAAGTGAGATCATGCCGCCTGCTCGGCCGTATGCGTCTGGTCTTGCCTTCCCGTCCATTGTTGCCTCCCAGCCGACCCCTTTTGGTGGGGCCTTGCCTTTGCAATGTCGGAATCGAAAGGACGCGACTGACTTTCAGGTTTTGAGCCTCGCAACGCGCGAGGAACGCCGTGCTGCCTCCTTGGTGCTCTCGCCATGGACGTTAAGGGCAAGCCCGGGATCGGGCAACGGAATTCCGCTGATCAACCCCGTGTCAGTGCGGTGACGACTTGCCCCTTGCGAGCGCCCGTGGTCAGAGTCAGGCAGACAGGGAGTGGGAAAGCATGAGTAGCCTTACGCGGCGGGGCGTCCTCGCCGGCGCGTCCACCCTGCCCTTGGCATCGGCCGGCGCCGCACGGGCGCAGGCGAAATTTCCGGATCGACCGATCCGGCTGATCATTCCATGGGCGGCGGGCGGACCGGCGGATGCCGGCTTCCGGATCATGGCGCAGTCCGTTTCGAGAAGACTCGGGCAGCAGGTCGTGGTCGACAACAAGGGAGGCGCCTCGGGCATTATGGGCGCGATCGCCCTTCAGGAGGCCAAGCCCGACGGCTACACGATCTCGCAGATGCACATGAGCGTGCTGCGCCAGCCGCTCTTGAACAAGCAGCTGACCTACGATCCGATCAACGATCTCAGCTATATCCTGCAGATCACCGGATTCGTCATGGGCATCGTGGTGAAGGCCGATGCGCCGTGGAGGACGCTGCCCGAGCTTCTGGCCTACGCCAAAGCCAATCCCGGCAAGATGAACTGGGGCACGCTCGGTATCGGCTCGACCCAGCATCTGGCCATGGAGCGCGTCGGCATCGCCCAGGGCGGGCTCAGTTGGACCCATGCACCCTACCGCGGCACGGCCGACACGCTGCGCGCCCTTCTGGGCGGCGAGATCGATTTCGCCTCGGAAGCCTCGGGTTGGGCGCCGATGGTCCAGGCCGGACAGTTGCGCCTGCTGGCGGTCTTCACCGCCGAGCGCGCCAGGCGCTTCCCCGACGTGCCGACGGTCAAGGAACTGGGCATCGATGTGGTCGTCGACAGCCCCGGCGGCGTGATCGGCCCCAAGGGCATGGATCCCGCCGTGGTGGCGGTGCTGGCTGATGCTTTCCGCGCCGCCGCTCAGGAACCCGAGCACCTGAAATTCCTTGAGAACATGGACCAGCCGCTGATCCTGCTCGACGGTCCCGCCTACAAAGCGGCGTTGGCGAAGACCTACGAGGAGGAGAAGGAGCTGCTGCGTCGTCTGAACCTGTTGCCTGCATAACATCATAGGGAGGCCGGTCATGTCGGAAGAGCGCAAGAAGGTATTGCAGCGGTTCGAGGATCGTCTGGCGCGGCTCGAGGCGCTGCGCCACGAGATTCCCGCGCGCTGGCAGATCTTCCACCTTCACAATGCCCTGAATTCCCTGCCGCACGACCACGGCACGGCCGACCTGCATCTCGACGAGTTCGACCGCCACGACCTCGCCAAGGAGTACCCCGAACTCGAGGCCGACAAGGTGCCGACGGTCGACGAGATCAGGTCGCGCTTCGATTCGGTCGCCGGTGGGTTGCTCTAACACAAGAGAGAGCTATCTCGACAGCCGCCGCAACGCGGCGGAACGCCAGCGCAGTCAGGCGTCGGCGGTGACGGGGACCGCGCTGCCGCAATGATTGCAGCTCAGGCTGTTCGAGGCGCGCAGGCCATCGCAGGCCGGGCAGTAGCCGATGCCGATATTGAGCGGCCGCTGCCGCGCCTGCTCACGGGCCGGGCCGAGAACGGCATCGTGCAGGCTCTGCAGCCAGTCGAAGCGCAACCTCATCCCGGCAGTCTATCCCCGGACGTGGCCCGTCGATAGCGGCCGTCGCCTGGCTTATGCTCGGCTGGCATGCTGACGCTGCGCCAGATCGAGGTCATCAGGGCCATCATGGTGACCGGAACCCTCGGTGGGCCGCGCGCCTGCTCAACGTCTCCTCGCCGGGCATTAGCCGGGTCATGAAGCATGCCGAGACGATCCTCGGCCTGAAGCTGTTCAGCCGGCGTCACGGCCGCTACACGCCGAGCCCCGAGGCGCGTGACATCTTCAACCAGCTGAACGCCGTCTACGGCAAGGTCGGCGACCTGCAATACGTCATCCGCCGCCTGGCGCAGGGCGCGAACTCCGCGCTCAGGGTCGGCTCGGTGCCCAGCATCTCCAACGCCATGGTGCCGCGCGCCATCGAAGGCGTTCGCCGGCGCTTCCCGGACCTGCTGATCGACATGGACGTCCTGAAGTTCGAGGAGGCGCTCGACTACCTCCTGCTGGACAAGGGCGAGGCCGTCGCCATGAGCTCACGCTTCGACCATCCCATGCCGACCTTCGAGCCGCTGGCCAAGGGCCGGCTGTTCTGCATCGTTCCCGAGGGCCATCCGCTGGCGCGGCGCAACCGGATCCCGGCCGCCGACATCGTCCGCCATCCGCTGATCGGCATCGATCCCAACGACCCTACGGCCGCATCATGGCCGGCATCTTCGGGCGGCTCGGCCTCACCTACGGCGTCACCATGAAGGCACGCTTCGGCACCATGGTCTGTTCCCGGATCGGTCGCGGACTGGGCATCGCGGCGATCCCCATCGTCGAATCGACGGAGTTCCAGACCTGCATCGCGTTCCGGCGCGATGCGGTCCTGTCGAGCTATGGCGAGCACTTCATCGCGCTACTGCGGCGGGAAATGGAGATGCTGCATGCCGGAAAGGCTGCAGGGCGGCGACAAGTAACCTCAGATTTGCAGAATCGCAAATCTTGATCATGGACGTTACTTTTTTACTACGGCATCAATGGTGTTTCCGGGAAACGCAAACCAAGAACGAGGAGTAGATCATGTTGCGCAGGACTTTGGCAGTGGCGGGCCTCGCCATCGGCGGGTTGTGGGCGCCGACCACCTTCGCCCAGGACGTCGTCATTCCCAACATCATCGAGCTCTCGGGCGGCGGCGCCACGGTGGGCGCAATGTGGAAGAACGGCTCGAGCATGGCCGTCGAGGAAATCAACAACTCCGGCGGCATCCTGGGCAAGAAGATCAAGCTCGAGTTCATCGACACGGCATCCGATCCCGGCAAGGCGCGTGCCGCGGTGCAGCGCGCGCTGGACGACAAGCCGATCGCGATCTTCGGGCCGATCTACTCGGGCTCGGTCAGCGCAACCCTGAAGCTCACGGCCGACGCCGAGGTGCCGCAGGTGATGGGCGGAGAGGCGGGGCCGCTGACCGCCCAGGGCTCCAAGTACCTCTTCCGCACGTCGTTCGGCCAGAACGTGTCGATGCCCAAGATCGCCAACTACCTGCGCGACGGGGTGAAGGCCAAGACGGTCGCCGTCGTCTATGTGAACAACGACTTCGGCAAGGGCGGCCGCGATGCCATCACCAAGGAGCTGGCGGCGCGCGATATCAAGGTCGTCGCCGACATCTCGACCGAGGCCGGCCAGGCCGACTTTGCGGCCGACGTCATCAAGCTCAAGGGCGCCAACGCCGACGCGATCTTCGTCTATCTCAACGAGGAGGAGAGCGCGCGCTTCCTGCGCGAGGCCAAGAAGCAGGGCCTGAACAAGCCGCTGATCGGCGAGACCACGCTGCTCGGCCAGAAGGTGATCGAGCTGGCGGGCGATGCCGCCAACGGCGTGAAGGGCCATGTCGGCCTCACCGTCGACGCGCCGGTCCCGGCCATCCAGGATTTCGGCAAGAAATACGAGGCCAAGTACAAATCCAAGCCTGACCATAACGGCGTGAAAGGCTACATCGCGCCCTACATGATCAAGGCGGCGGCGGAGAAGGCGGGCAAGCTCGATGGCAAGGCAATCGCCGCGGCGCTGCACGGAATGACCATCACGCCCGACAAGGTGCCCGGCATCCTGATCGAGGCGACTTGGGACGACAAGGGCGAGATCGACCGCATCTCCTTCCTGGGCGAGGTCAAGGACGGGAAGCAGGTCATCACCGAGACGTTGCCCAAGCTGAACAAGTGACTGTCGCAGCTCATGTTCGTCTCCCCCGCTAGGGGGGAAAGACTAGGTGAGGGGGCTTCGACGGGTCGTGCAATCCCCTCACCCAACCTCTGTCCCTGGCGGGGGAGAGGAGCCTGGAGCGTTGTTTCCAAGGACATGGCCGACTTCCTTCAACTCCTGATCTCGGGCCTGGCGACCGGCGCGATCTACGCCCTGGCGGCGATCGGCTTCACGCTGCTGTGGCAGACCTCGCAGACCATCAACTTCGCGCAGGGCGAGTTTGTCATGGTGCCGGCCTTCCTGGCGCTGATCGCCATGCGCTGGTTCGGCGTGCCGTTCCTGCCCTCGCTGCTGCTCGCCATCCTGGGCTCTATGCTGCTGCTGGGCGTGGCCTTCCGCTACGTCATCGTCGGCCCGCTGATCCGCCGCGGCGTGCTGCCGCTCGTGATCTCGACCATCGCGCTCAGCATCCTGCTGAAGGAATCGGTGAAGGATTTCTACAGCGCCGAGGCCCAGACGTTCCCGACGCTGTTGCCCGAGACGCTGATCACGGTGGCCGGCGTCTCGGTGTCGCTGGCCCAACTCGGCGTGCTGGCGGTGGCGCTCGTGATCATCGTCCTGCTGCAATGGTTCCTGGCCGGCACGCGCACCGGCCGACAGATGCAGGCGACGGCGCAGAACCCGACCGTGGCGCGCATCCTTGGCGTGCCCGTCGATCGCATGATCCTCTACACCTTCCTGATCAATGCGGCGCTCGCCGCCATGGCCTCGCTGCTGGTGTCGCCAATTTATCTGGCCAAGTTTTCCAACGGCGAGACGCTCGGCCTGATCGCCTTCGCCGCGGCGATCGTCGGTGGCTTCAACCAGGTGCGCGGCGCCATCGCCGGTGGCCTTTTGATCGGCGTCCTGGACAACCTCGCCGCCGCCTACGTCTCGACCGCCTACCGACAGGCGATTCCCCTGATCCTGCTCGTGTTGGTCATCCTGTTCCGCCCGCAGGGCCTGCTCGGCCGCAAGGCGGAGCGCGCCGTATGAGCACGCGCACCTCGCTGCTGATCGGTCTGGTCCTGCTGGCGTTGCTGGCCCTGGCGCCGGTCGATCTCAACGACGTCGGCGTGCCGTATCCCGGCCTGCGCCGCTACGGCACGTACATCCTCACCCTGTGGCTGGTGACGGCGATCGCGGCCATGGGAGTCAACCTGATCGTGGGCTACGCCGGCCAGGAGACTCTGGCCCAGGCCGCCTTCGTCGGCATCGGCGCCTATTTGACGGCGATCGTCACCAAGGCCGGTGTGCCGTTCGGCGTGGCGTTTGCCGCGTCCGGCCTGCTCACCTTCGTCATCGGCATCGCGCTGGGCTTCCCGGCGTTGCGCGTGCAGAAGCACTACCTCGCCTTCGTCACCCTGGCCTTCTCGGTCCTGTGCTGGCTGGTCTTCCGCAACGAGACGTGGATTACCGGCGGCGTCATGGGTCTGCGCGACATCGAACGCCCGTCGTTCCTCGGCTGGCCGCTGCGCAATCACATCCGCTTCTACTGGTTCGTGCTCGGCATCGCGTCGATCATGACCTTCGTGTTGTGGTGGATCGTGCGCTCGCCGTGGGGCCGGGCCTTCACCGCGCTGCGCGAGAACCCGTTGCGCGCCGAGAGCCTGGGCATCGACGTCCGCCTCTACACGTTGCTCGCCTTCGCCTTGGGGTGCGCCTACGGCGGCATGGCGGGCAGCCTCTATGCCCCGCTGGTCGAGTTCATCGACCCCAGCCCGTTCGCGCTCGGGCCCTCGCTGCTCTTCATGCTGATGGTGGTGATCGGCGGCAGCGGCACCTTCCTCGGGCCGTTCGTTGGCGCCGGCGTGGCCGTGCTGCTGCCCGAATGGCTGCGTGCGTGGGAGACCTGGTACCTGCTGATCTACGCCGTGCTGGTCATGGTCATGATGGCCTTCTTTCCCGGCGGAATCGTCGGCCTCGCCTCGCGCCTGCTGACGAGGAGGGCGCGGTCATGACGACGCTGCTCGAAGTCCGCGACATCGAGAAATCCTTCGGCGGCGTGCACGCCGTGCGCGGCGTCTCCTTCGACGTTCGCCAGGGCGAGATCCTGGGCGTGATCGGCCCCAACGGCTCGGGCAAGTCGACGCTGTTCAACTGCATCCTGGGCCAGCTCGTGCCCGACCACGGCAACGTGCGAGTCAACGGCCGTGACGTGACAGGACTCCGGCCCTCGCGCCTCAACCGGCTGGGCGTCAGCCGTACCTTCCAGCTCCTGCAGGTCTTTCCCGAGCTGACGGTGCGCGAGAACCTGATCCTGGCCGGCCAGGAGCACCGCGGCACGCGCCTGTCGCGCCTGTTCGGACCGCGTGACGCCGGGCTGGGTGCCGAGGCCGACCGCATGCTCGAGTTCTTCCGCCTGCGACGGCTCGAGGGCGAGAAGGCCGGCAGCCTGTCCTATGGCCAGCAGAAGCTCCTGGACGCCGCCATGGCCTTCATGTCGGGCTCGCGGCTGGTGCTGCTCGACGAGCCGGCCGGCGGCGTCAACCTCACCATGCTGGCCGACCTGCGCGAGCGACTGGAGGCGATCAACCGGGAGACGGGCGTCACCTTCGTGGTGATCGAGCACAACATGGAGTTCGTCATGGCGCTGTGCTCGCGGCTGATCGTGCTGGCCGAGGGGCGTATCATCGCCGAGGGCGCGCCTGCCGAGGTGCGGCGCGATCCGGCGGTGATCGAGGCCTATCTGGGACACTGACATGGCTGACGACACCATTCTCACGCTCGACAGCGTCGTCGCCGGCTACGGCAAGATGACGATCCTGAACGGCGTCAGCGCCGCCATCCGGCGCGGCGCCATCACGACGGTGATTGGCCCCAACGGCGCCGGCAAGTCGACCTTGTTCAAGACGGTGTTCGGCCTGCTCGGTGTCCGCTCCGGCCGCGTCACCTTCGACGGCACCGTCACCACGTCGTTCGAGCCGCGGCGCATGCTCGATGCCGGCATGTGCTACGTGCCGCAGGGCCGCAATCTCTTCCCCGAGCTCTCGGTGCGCCACAATCTGGAGCTGGGTGGTGTGGCGCTCAGCGACGCCTCCCGGCTTGCCGGGCGCATGGACGAGATGATGGCGCGTTTCCCCATGTTGCGCGAGAAGGCCGACGCCCAGGCCTCGACCCTGTCGGGCGGCCAGCAGAAGCTTCTGGAAGTGGCGCGCGGGCTGTTGCTCGAGCCCAAGCTGATGCTGGTCGACGAGCCCTCGATCGGCCTGTCGCCTCTGATGGTCCAGGAGGTCTTCTCGATCCTGAAGGACCTGCGCGGCGCCGGCGTGTCGATCCTGATGATCGAGCAGAATGCCCGTCAGGCGCTCGCCATCTCCGACTATGGTCTGGTGCTGGAGCAAGGCCAGACGCGCATCGAGGACACCGCCGCCAACATCCTGGCCGACCCGCGCATCGCCCAGCTCTTCCTGGGCGGTGGACTGGCCCCGGCGACAGAGGAGAGATCGCGATGACGTCACGCATGCTCGTCGGCCTGATCGGCACCAACATTCAGAAGTCGCTGGCGCCGGCGCTGCACGAGGATGCGTTCGCGGCCGCGGGTGTCTCGGGCCACTACCATCTGATGGACGTCTCGACCCTGCAGGGCCGCCGGCTGGAAGATCTGTTGGCTGCTGCCCGCACGGCAGGCTTCGCCGGCGTCAACATCACCCATCCGTTCAAGGAAGCGGTGATCCCGCTGCTCGACGCGGTCTCGACCGAGGCGACCGAGATCGGCGCGGTGAACACGGTGGTGTTCGACAAGAGCGGCCGTACCACCGGTCATAACACCGACTGTTCGGGCTTCCGCCAGGCCTTCATCGAGACGTTCGGCGCCGACGCCGTCCGCGGCAAGCCGGTGCTGCTGCTGGGCGCCGGCGGGGCTGGGCGGGCGGTTGCCGTGGCGCTGATGGCGCTGGGCGCATCGACGGTGCGGATCTTCGACCAGGACCAGGCCCGCGCCACCGGCCTCTGTGCCGATCTCATCATGCGCTTCGGCGCCGATCGCTGCGAGTTGCTGACCGATCCGGAATCGGCCGCGGAGCAGGTCGCGGGTATCGTCAATGCCACGCCGGTCGGCATGACCGGCTACCCCGGCCTGCCGCTGCCGGCGCGCCTGATCCAGAAGAAGCATGTTGTCGCCGACGTGATCTACACGCCGATCGACACCAAATTCGTGCTGGCCGCCCAGAAGAAGGGCTGCCGCACCATGAATGGCGGCGGCATGTGCGTGCATCAGGCCGTCGATGCCTTCCGCCATTTCACCGGTCTCGTGCCCGACGTCGCGCGCATGAAGCGGACTTTCGAGATGGCCTGCGCTGCCCGCGACGCGGCTTCTTCGACGGGAGGGCTGAAATGAAGACGGCCATCGCCACGGTCTGCCTGAGCGGCGGGCTCGACGACAAGCTGGAGGCCATTGCCAATGCCGGCTTCGAGCGCGTCGAGCTGTTCGAGAACGACCTCTTGTCGTTCAACGGGTCTCCCGCCGATGTCCGGCGCATGATCGAGGACTACCGGCTTCACACGATCACCTTCCAGCCGTTCCGCGATTTCGAGGGCATGCCGCCCGCCTTGCGCGAGCGCGCACTGACCCGCGCCGAGCGCAAGTTCGACGTCATGGAGGCGCTGGGCTGCGACCTGCTGATGGTGTGTTCCAACGTCTCGCCCGACAGCCTGGGCGGCATCGATCGCGCCGCCGCCGATCTGCGCGAACTCGGCGACCGCGCCGCCCGCCGCGGCATGCGGGTCGCCTTCGAGGCGCTGGCCTGGGGACGGCACATCAACGATTACCGTGACGCCTGGGAGGCGGTGCGGCGTGCCGACCATCCCGCGGTCGGGCTGGTGCTCGACACCTTCCACATCCTGGCGCGCCGCACGGATCTTTCCGCCATCCGCGCCATCCCGCGCGACCGCATCTTCCTCGTTCAGGCCGCCGACGCGCCGCGGCTCGACATGGATTACCTGTCGTGGAGCCGCCACTTCCGCAATTTTCCGGGACAAGGCGACTTCCCTCTCGACGACTTCATGGATGCGCTGGCCGCCACCGGCTTCGATGGCCTGTTCTCGCTCGAAATCTTCAACGACCAGTTCCGCAGCGGCTCGACGCGTCAGGTCGCCGTCGACGGCCATCGCTCGTTGATCTACCTGCTCGACCGGCTGCACGCACGCTCGGGCCACACCGTCGCCGGCCTGACGCCGATGCCGCCGCGGGCGAAGTGTCTCGGCGTGGAGTTCATCGAGTTCGCCCTGGACGACCAGGCGGCCGTGCCCTTCGAGAGCATGCTGCAGGGCCTGGGCTTTCGTCGCGCCGGCCGGCACATCTCGAAGCAGGTCACGCGATGGTGTCAGGGCGACATCAACATCGTGGTGAATACCGAGAAGGAAGGCTTCGCGCATTCCTTCAACATCACGCACGGAACGTCGGTCTGCGCCCTCGGCCTGCGCGTCGACGATGCCGCCGCCACGCTCGACCGTGCCCAGCTTCTGCTCGACATGCCGTTTCGCCAGGCCGTCGGGCCCGGCGAGCTGGAGATCCCCGCGGTGCGCGGCCTGGGCGGTAGCCTGGTCTATTTCATCGATCCCAAGACGGACCTGGGCCGCGTCTGGGACATCGAGTTTCGTGCCGTCGCGGACGACACTTCCAAAGGCGACGCGGGCCTGCAGCGGGTCGATCACCTCCAGCAGGTCATGCTTTATGACGAGATGCTGAGCTGGCTCCTGTTCTATACGTCGCTTCTCGAGGTCGAGAAGGCGCCGGCGCAGGACGTGCTCGATCCGGGCGGACTGGTGAAGAGCCAGGTGGTGCAGTCCGACGACGGACGATTGCGCCTGGTGCTGAACGGTTCGCAATCCGGGCGCACGCAGACCTCGCGCTTCCTGTCGGAGGCCTTCGGCTCGGGCGTGCAGCACATTGCGCTGTCGACCGACGATCTCCTGGCAACGGTGCGCCAGCTCGAGGCGAACGGTGTGAAGCTGCTACGGGTGCCCGAGAACTACTACGACGACCTGGAAGCCAAGAGCGACCTTTCGATGGAGCTGATCGACACGCTGAAGGCGCACAACGTCTTTTACGACCGCGAAGGCGACGCCGAGTACTTCCAGGTCTACACGACCACCATCGAGGACCGCTTCTTCTTCGAGATCGTCGAGCGCCGCGGCTACCGCGGCTACGGCGCGGTCAATGCGCCCATCCGGTTGGCGGCGCAGGCGCGGCTGGCGGCGTCGCCGCTCTAATCGTAGAACTGCGGAGAGCGCTTCTGCGCCTGGCTCTGCGGTTTGTCGTGGTTGATCCACAGCTGGGCCTTCTTGTCGGCCATCAGCTGCTCGATCTTCTTGAACGAGGCCTGCGTCTGATCGGCGCTGGTGTTCATCGAGGCCACGCGCTTGTTGTCCCAGTTGTCCTTAAAGTGGACGGCGTCGCCCGAAAGGATCAGCCAGCCCGTCTTGGGCAGCTGCACCAGCAATGACTGATGGCCGGGCGTGTGGCCCGGCGTGGCGATGATGGTGACGCTGCCGTCGCCGAACACGTCGAGATCGCCCTCGAGCTTGCGGACCGGCCGCTCGGCCTTGAACGGCGGCTTTTTGTCAGGGGCGAAGGCGAAGTCGAATTCGGCCTTCTGCACCAGCAGCGTCGAGTCGGGAAACATGTCGACATTGCCGATGTGATCGCCGTGATGGTGCGAGACGGCGACGTACTTGATGTCGGCCGGCTTGACGCCGACTTCGGCCAGCTGCGCCGCCAGCGTCTTGGCCCGGGTTGCCGTGCCGACCGGGCCGGTGACCGGCTTCTCGGCAACCGCATCGGGGTAGCCCGTGTCCCACAACAGCCAGTCCGAGCCGCGGCGGATCAGGTAGCAGTTGTCGGAAAGCTCGATCGGCTTGCCGACATTGACGCCGGGCGACCAGCGCGACTGGTCGGTCGCGGCATTGTGGCCGCAATCCATGACGTAGAGCCGGTCGGCCGTTCTCGTCTGGGCCTGGGCGTTCGTCAGCCCGAACGATGCCGCGAGCAGCAGACCGGCAAGTCCCATCTTCAGCATGGCTCCCTCCTCAGTCGACCGGACGGTAGCGTCGCACCGCGGCGATACCCAGAATGATGAACCCGATCAGCACGATGCCCTGCACTATGGCGAAGGGCGGCTCGGAGCCGGTCGGCGCGAACTTGTTCAGGTAAGCGACCTTGTTGAATGACTGGACGACTACCACGAAGAAATTGAGATAGAGCGCGGCCACCGCGGTCGCGACATAGATCTTGCACCATGGACCGAGGAGCTTCTTGCCGTAGATCGCGTACAGCGCCACGGCCAGGATCACGAGCGAGATCGCGCCCAGCACATGGGCAGGCGTGACCCCCCTGGTGATCGGGAAGAAGAAGCCGGTGACGCTGGTGAGGATCGTCGAAGCGAGAAAGAAGGCGTTCCAACCGGCGATCGGCGCGCTCTGCAGCATCAGAGCCACGACGATGAAGCCTGTCATTATGCCGACCAGGCTGATGACGGTATGCACGAAGGTGAACGTCTCGAGCGACATACCCAGGATCATGGCGCACTCCGTGGTAGCGGTCGGGAGCTTAGCGCATGGGCGCTGCAGCCGATAAGCCTTTCCCGCGCCACATTGCTCGGCCACGCAGGCATCCCCCTCAAATAATGGAGAAAACATGCCTCCTTCGATCGCGCGCCGCAGTTTCCTCGCGGCGCCGTTGCTGGCGCTTCCAGCGTTCGCCGACGATGCAACATCCCGGCTGGCCGAACTCGAGCGCCGTAACGGCGGACGGCTGGGCGTGGCGGCGATCGACACGGCAAGCGGCCATCGCGTCGGCCATCGCGCCGAGGAGCTCTTCCCGCTTTGCAGCACCTTCAAGTTCCTGGCGGCGGCCTTCGTGCTGGCCCGGGTAGATCGCGGCGAAGAGAAGCTCGACCGCCGTGTCGTCTACTCGGACAAGGACCTCGTCACCTATTCGCCGGTGACCAAGGAGCACGTCGGTCGCGGCGGCATGACGATGGCGGAGATCTGCGACGCGGCGGTGACACTGAGCGACAACACGGCGGGCAACCTCATGTTCGCGAGCTTCGGCGGGCCGGCGGCGCTGACCGCCTATGCGCGGTCGCTGGGAGATCGCGCAACGCGCCTCGACCGCATCGAGACCGAGCTCAACGATGCGAAGCCCGGCGATCCGCGCGACACCACGACTCCCGTCGCCATGCTGGGGACCATGCAGCGGCTGCTGATCGAAGACGCGTTGTCGGCATCTTCGCGCGATCGACTGATCGGCTGGCTGGTGGCCTCCAAGACGGGGGCCCGTCGCCTGCGCGCCGGCCTGCCGGGTAGCTGGAAGGTCGGCGACAAGACCGGCACCGGCAACAACGGCACCGCCAACGACGTCGCCATCGCGTTTCCGCCGGACCGCGCGCCGATCCTGATCGCTGCCTACTACACGGGATCGACGATCTCCGACGACGCCCGCAACACGGTCATTGCCGAGGCGGGGCGCCTGGCCGTCGCGGGACTAGGCTAACCGGCTTCCTCCCCATCGCTCATGCGATGGGGAGGACGAACACTCACGTCCCGGCCGGCTGCGCGACCGCCACTTTGCGCAGGCGAGACACCTCTTCGACGATGCTGGCCTGGCCGGTCTGCTTGCCGAGATCCTCGGCGCGCTTCAGCAACGGCGCAGCCATCGTCCTATCCCCCTGGAGCAGGGCGCTTCGCCCGGCACGCAGGAAGAAGTCGGCGGCGTTGGCGCTTCGGCCGGACCGCAGGGCCGCGTCGCCCGCCAGCGACAGGGCGCGCGCCATGCCGCGGTAGTCGAGCGCCTGCTGGCGATTGCCGGCGGATTGCTCGAAAAGGCCGAGCGCCCCGGACGAATCGCCGGCCAGCAAGGCGGCCCGGCCCTGCAACTCCTGGCGGTCGGCTTCGATATCAGCCTGCTTGGCCGGCGGAAGGGCGGCGATCGCCTGGGCAAGGCCTGCCGCGTCGCTGCGATCGGCCGCGACCAGACCGCGGATGAACCAGGCGCGCGGTACGACGTCCGGATCCGTGGATCCGCGTTCGATCACTTCCTGGGCGGCGCCGGTCGCAGCACCGAGGTCGCCGCTGCGATAGGCGGCGGCGGCCTGTACCAGGATCAGCTCGGCCGGCACCGTCGCGCGCCGCCGGTCGAGCTCGGCCCGCGCCTCGCGCGCCGTGGCTATGGCGGCTTTGGGATCTCCTGCCTTCATCTGCGCCAGCGCCAGATTGTAGGCGACGTCTCCGATGGCGCCGGCATCGTCGCGTTCGTAGGCGCGCGTCAGCGCCACCTTGTACTGGCGCACCGCTACGCTCGGCAGGTCCATCGACAAGGCCTGCGTGCCGGCCTTGTTGGCCTGGTCGAGCTTGATGTCGGGCGGCGGGCCGGGATCGGTTGGTGCGCTGCCGCCGCAGGCGGCGAGGATCAGCAGCGACGACAACGACAGGGACTGTCGGATCACGGCCGTACCTCGACGGCCGGCGCGCGCCGGGTGGGCTGCGCGGGCGCGGCGGCGCCGCCGCCGAACAGCCAATGATGGCGCAACTGTCCCAGCAGCAGCTCCAGCTCACGCGCTGCGATCTGGGCCTGCAGCAAGGTGGCCGGCATGGCGTCGGTCGTGTCCTGCACGCTGCGCGTGATCTGCGGCGTCGTCGCCGCGAGATTGCGGGTCGTGGTCTGCAGCGAGGCCAGGATAGAATCGGTCTTCACCAGAATCTGAGCGATGCGCGGATCCTTGGAAGTGCGCTCGAGCTGGGCGGCGAGCTCGCGCACGCTGACCAGCGTCGCCTCGAGGTCGGACGAAAGCTTTTCGTCGCCGATCAGCCGCCCTGCCAGTCCCTGGCCGTTCTCGACTTTGCGCACGATGCCGGCGGCCGAGGCCAGGGTCTGCTCCAGCGGCCCTTGCGGATCGGTGATGCGCTGGGCGACGGCGTTGAAGGACTGAACGGCCTTGTGGATATCGTCGATCACAGGCACGATCTTGGCGCGCACTTCCTCGATCATCTCGCCCAACGTGTCGGTCGCCGCACGCTCCGTGGTGGCGGCAATCACGGCATAGGACCAGTCGAGCTCCGGCCCGACGCCGCGCTGGATGTCGATGAAGGCCGCACCCGCCACGCCGAACTGTCGACGGATCGAAACCACGGAATCTCGGCGGATGAAGGGCCGCATCTGGTCCTCGACACGGGCGACGGCATGCATTCGCTGGTTGGGGTCGATGACGATACGGCGCACCTCGCCGGCGCGCGTGCCCAGCACCTGGACCTCCGCGCCCGGCGCCAGGCCCGAGACGCCCTCGTCGGGCAACAGAATGCGCAGCGTGAAGGAGGGTTGGAACCAGTCCTTCAGCAGGCCGGCGTTGATCAGGACCGCGACGAACACGGCGATACAGGCGAGCACCACCGCGCCAACCACCTCGTCGAATTGGAAGACGCCGAAGACCGAGCGCTTCATCGTGACCTCCGCACCCGCACCAGTCCGTGATCGCCCAGCCGGAATGACTGGTTCGGCTGGACGAACTGCGCAGCCTGCGTCGCGAGGCTTGCGGTGATCCACAGCACCGTGGCGCCACGGTCGCACGCCGCCGAGATCGCCTGCGCCATCGGCACGGCAAGCTCGGAGGATTGGTCGAGCACCTGATCCTGTACCACGATCAGGTCGGGCGAGCCGAGAAATCCGCGCACGCAGGCGGCCCGCACCAGGGCGCCCGCCGGCGTGGTCTCGCGCCGCCCGATCGGCAGGCCGGGCAGCCCGAACAGGCGGGCGAGTTCGGTGGCGTCGGCGACGGCTTCGGCCTGCGGGTCCTTGAAATGGTAGGCGCGCGCAACCAGGACCGATTCCAGGACCGTCATGTGCGAGGGCCAGACATCGGTCTGGACCACGGCGCCGATGCGACGTCGACGATGGAAGCGTTCGCGCGGTGTGCGGCTCGTCCAGTCGACCCCGAGAAAGCTCACCTGGCCGGCGCCGGGATCGGCGAGCCCCAGGCACAGGTCGACCAGCATTGCGGCATCGTGCTCGTCGTCGACCTGAAGAAGAGCCACCTCGCCACGCGGCAGCTCAAGATCGAGACGTGCGGTATGGGCCGAAAACTGGCGGTCCGCCAGGGCGACGCCCTGCAGGGATAAGACCGATCGACGCGTCGCCATCAGGCCACCAGGTCGAACAGGGTGTTGACCAGCAGGATGGCCAGCGCCGAACGCACGAAACCGCGCGGCACCAGCCGCTGCAGCTCGTCGGATTCATCGCGGCGGCCGAGGCCGGTGGAGCAACAGGTCAGCGCCACCATGTACCCGATGATGATGCACTTCAGCGGCGGAACGATGAAGTCCTGGATCTTCATCGACCGGAGCACGATGTCGGAGAAATCCCAGATCGAGTAGGCGATCAGCTGCAGCCCGTAGGCGAGGAGGTAGCTGGTCAACAAGGTCGAGCAGAGGAGCACCGTGGCCAGGCAGAACGCGCCGACAGCGAAGGCGACGGCGCGTGGCAACACCAGCAGTGCCAGCGGATCGAGGCCCTGGATCTCCAACAGCCGGAGCCAGCCCTTGGGCTGCGCCTCGCCGAGCTCGATCAACGTGGCCGTGCCGCTCCTGCCGAACACGATCAGGCCGACCAGGATGGGCACCAGCTCGCGGATCAGCAGGATGACGATCACCGGCCCGACCAGGCCGGTCGCGCCGGTCTGCGCCAGCCAATAGACCGCCTGCGTCACCAGGGCGAAGGCGACCAACATGCCGGTCACGACCGTCGTCAGCAGCGAGCGCACCGCCACCTCGTGCAGCATGCGCTTGAACTCGGCCCAGACCGGCCCGCGCCATGCCTCGCGCCGCAGGGCGACGACCGCCACGGTCATGGAAAATGACATGAACAGCAGCAGTCTGCTGGCGCCGGAGATGGTGGTGGCGCCGAGCGCGGCCAGGGCGCGCCGCGGCCAGGGCCGCGGGTCGTAACGTCGGGCGCGGGCGATCATATGCGGCCGACCATCACGAAGGTGCGCATGTTGCCGGTTTCGGGAAGGAAGTAGCTGCCGCGCGGGCGGAACAGGAACTGGGTCGACAGGAGATCGTAGGCCGTTTCGGAAGCCGCGATGGTGCGGCGCGCCGTGGTGCCGGCCAGCACCTTGGCGATGCCGATCGCGCCACCCCACAGGTTTCGGCTCGGCGGGTCGGTGCCGACGACCGAGGCCATCACGGTGCCGATGTCGATGGCCAGGCGGAAGTCGAGGCTGGTACCCCAGCGATCCTCCAGCTCGATCAGCCGGTCGCGCAACGCAAGCATGGCCGTCGCCAGGCACAGCGCATTGCCCTCCACCGACCGCCGGTCGCGCAGGAAGGCCGCCAGCACGATCTGGTCGTCGAGCAGGGCCGCATAGCACACGCCGCTCGTCTCGATGGCGCCCCGCAACTCATGCACGATGGCGTCCATCGCCGTGCGCTGGCCGGCATCGGACGGACGCTGGGCGACCGTCGTCCAGTTCGGCAGTTTGATGACGCCGACCGCCGCCCGGTCGATCGCGCTCTCGACCAGGCTTTCCATCGGCGCGTTGTTGGCCAGCAGGGTGCGTTCAAGGCGGGTCTGGCGCTGGGCGAAGCGGTCCTGCGCTTCGGCGGGTGCCGCCTCGTCCTTGGTCGCCGCCGCGGCAGCGGCGGCGGCGGCCACGACAGTCGCCTGTGGCGCGCCAGATCTCGGTGCCGCTGCGGCCGTGAAACGCAGCGCCAGCAGGATCGACAAGGCATCGCAGAATGTCGCCAGCCCTGTCGCCCGGTCGCCGCGCTGCGGATCCTCGATCGACAGCATGCCCAGCAGTCGGCCGGCCATCAGGATGGGGGCGATATAGACGCTGCTTATCTCGAGCGGCCGCAGGTAGGTTGCGAACAATTCGGACGTACGCTTGTCGCGTCCGGCCTCGACGGTATCGATGGCCTTTCCCTGGCCGAGCGCTGCGAAGAGGTTGGGCATCTCGTCGCGATGGAGCGCCAGTCCGGTCGTATGGTCGTTTACGGTGGTGTCGAAGCAGTCCTCGCAGGTCAGAGTGCGACCGTCGCGACTGAGACGCCAGATCGCGACGCGCTTGGCGGCGCAGGCGGTGGCGGCGCTCTCCGTCGCTCGGGCGAGTCCGGCCTCCTCTGCGTCGGCCGCCACTGCATCGTGGGCCAGGTCGATGAAGGTCTGGGTCCGTGTCTCGAGCGCCTGCTGACGCGTGGCCGCGGCGGCGGCACGCCGTTCGGCCAGGACGTTGCGCCAGGCCAGCAGTCCGGTCAGGCCGGCGACGATCAGGACGACGGCGATCGACATGACGAGAGCGGTGACGCCGCTGTCGGCGACGAAACCTACGAAGTCGGTCTCGGGCACGACGATCAACACGATCCAGTCGCGGCTGGTCAGCCGCCGCACCGGTTCGGACGAGACGATGATGCGCTCATGGCCGAAATCCAGGACCTTGCGACCGTAGCCTTCGACCCGCAGCAGATCGTAGGCGCGCGTCAGCACCGGATCGCCGACCTCGTCGAGCCGAGGCGCCTTTGCCTCCGGATCGTTGGCCGGCACCCAATCGCTGTCGGGATAGGCGACGATGCGGCCCGCGGGGTCGACGATCATCGCCCGGCCCCGGCTGCCGATGTGGAGCTGTTGGAGATAGGTGCAGAGCGTGGCGAGCTCGATATCGACGGCGATGACGGTCTGCAGCTTGCCGTCGCTGTCGAAGCGCGGCAGGGCCACCGTGAGGCCGGGCTTGCGCAGCGTGTAGAAGAGGTAAGTATCGGTCCAGAACATCTTGCGCGTGCTCTCCGCGCCCTGGTACCAGGGACGCGTGCGCGGATCGAACGTGTCGCCGGGATCTTCCTCGATGGCGATGGTCTTGTTGGCGCCGTCCCGCCTTTCCCAGGTGACCCGCCGACCTTCGCGCCGGTCGATCAGCTTGGTGTCGAACCCGCCCTTCTCGTTGCGTACGACGAAGACGTAGTTGCCCTGGGCGTCGGCGTAGCTGAAGGCCGAAACGGACGGGATGCTGCCGATGGCATAGCGGGCGAACCGTTCCATTTCGGGCGCTGCTTCGATCGCGTTGCGTCCGGCCCCCGCGGCGTCGGCCAGCGTCAGGAACTGCTGCGGCGGCGTGAGGTACGAACGCATCTGGGCGCCGACCCGCCGGTCGATGGCCGTGATCAGATCGTTACTGAGGGTGACCGCGCCCTTGCGGTTGGCGTTGTAGACGAAGTAGGCGATGGCCGCGACCAGCACGACCACCACTACGACTCCCACCACCGGCAGGCCGTGGCGTAGCGTCGCGCTCAGGCGCGATCCGGGGCGGTCACGCGCTGTCGCCGCCGAAGGGGGGGCCGTCGAGGCCGGTACGGCAGCCGGCTCCAGCGCAGGTTTGGGCAAGCGCGCCATGTGGCCGCCAGTCTAGCGCATCGGCCGCGATCCGTTGAGGCTCTCAGCGCGCCTTCAACGGGTGTTCCTGGGCTCGCCAGGCTGGCGCGGCAGGAATGCCGTCAAGATTCCCAGCAACAGAAGGAACGGCGTGACCTTGTAGACGGTCTCGATGCTGGTCCAGTCGGCGAGTTCGCCCAGCGCGGCGGCGCCGAGGCCGCCCAGGCCGAAGGAAAAGCCGAAGAACATGCCGGCCACCAGGCCGACGCGGCCCGGCAACAGCTCCTGGGCGTAGACCAGGATGGCGGAGAAGGCCGAGGCCATGATCATGGCAACCACGACCGCGAGCACCCCCGTCCAGAACAGATTGGCGTAAGGCAGCATCAGCGCGAAGGGGAGCGCGCCCAGGATCGAGAACCACATCACCGGGATACGGCCGACCTTGTCGCCGACCGCACCGCCGGCGATGGTGCCGCCGACGATACCGACCAGGAAGGCGAACAGGTAAAGCTGTGCCGTCGCCACGTCGATACCGAACCTGGCCATCAGATAGAGCGTGAAGTAGGAACCGAGGCTCGCGCTGTAGACGTTCTTCGAGAACAGCAGCGCCACCAGGATCGCGACGGCCACGGCGACGCGTCGGCGCGACAGGGCAGGGACGGCTGCCGCTGCGGCGGCCTTGCGCACCGCGGGCTTGCGATCGGCCTGCCGTCGTGCGTACCAGCCGCCGACCTGGAAAAGCACGAACATCGCCACCAGCGCGGCAGCGGAGAACCAGACGATGCTGTGCTGGCCGTGCGGCACGACGATGAAGGCCGCGAGCAGCGGTCCGGCCGCCGATCCCATGTTGCCGCCCACCTGGAACAGCGACTGCGCCAGACCGTAGCGGCCGCCCGACGCCATGCGCGCCACGCGCGAGGCCTCGGGATGGAACACCGATGAGCCCATGCCGATCAGGGCCGCGGCGAACAAGATCATGGGATAGGAGTCGCGCGCGACATCAGCAGCAGGCCGACCAGGGTGAAGCCCATGCCCACCACGAGGGAATAGGGCTGGGGCCTCTTGTCGGTGTAGAGGCCGACCAGCGGCTGCA